>JALONO010000203.1 GCA_025454895.1 Bernardetiaceae bacterium | reverse complement strand
CGAGGTGGCCGTGAACCTGACCAACCTCCAGGCGGCGGTGCAGCGCCAAGGCCCCGACAACCTGGACACCCGGGTGTGGTGGGACCGGCCGTAGGTTTTACTTTCTTGCTGAAAAATCATTGTTAACCCCACCACCTGCACCTTTGGCTGGGTGGTGGGGTTGTTTTTGGGGATGGCTTGACGGTAAACGATCCGGCAAATCCCGTGATGCGCCTTGATGCCCGACAGCGCGCTCTCGCCCGCCACCAGAGTAAGGGGCCTGGCGAGTAAATATTAGACCTCTTGCACATTACCCGCATTCAGGTCGTAATTGCGTCCCTACCCACATACTCGCCCCAAAAGCTCATTCGCTTATGGTCGTCCGACGGACGGCAAAAACGAGAGTTTTTGAGCGAGCAAGTGCGGCTGACCAGGGTGGGGCCAAAAAGGGCGGATTTCAAACGAAACTCCGGGCTTTTGCCCGATTAAGAATCTAATTTGCAAGAGGTCTATTTTCTACAATGAAGGAGAGAGGGGTTGTTTTCGCGGAAGCTCGCTATGGATTTTGAGCCAGTATAAAGTTAGGGCTGATTTTTGGCGAGTAACCGGGCTAGGGTTGATCGCTCTTGAACATAAAAAAACCCCGCCGCAAAACAGCAGGGCTTTTCCAAGTCTATTATCTGCACTATGAAAATTTTGCCAAAACTACACTAAGCGGCTAAGTATTCCACGGCTAGCGAGTTTTTCTCAATGTTTTTCCTCAAATTGATGAGTGCGTAACGCATCCGGCCCAAGGCAGTATTGATGCTTACGTTAGTCAGGTCAGCAATTTCCTGAAAACTCATCTTCATATAATGGCGCATCATCAAAACTTCCTTTTGACTGTCGGGCAGGCTCTGGATCAAGCGTTTTAATTGCAATTGAGTCTCCTTGCGGATCTTAACAATCTCAATCGAGTCTTCGGCAAAAGCCAAATTGTCATAAATTTGGCGGCTGCCTTCTTTGATTTTCTGGGTCGGGTAACGTTTTTGCCGACGGAAGTAATCAATGGCTAAGTTATGAGCGATACGGGTAATCCAGGGTAGAAACTTACCTTCGTCGTTATACCGCTCCGAGCGGATGGTATCTACGGCCTTGATCAAAGTTTCTTGTAATAAGTCCTCGGCCACGTCGGTGTCTTTCACGATTGACTGGATAGTGTTTAATAACCGAGCTTTGTATTTCTTCACCAAAATGCTGAAGGAATTTTCGCAACCTTTACGGTAGTTAGAGACCAGTTCACTATCGGAGGCCAGACTTACATTCTTCATAACGGTGGGGGTGAGGTTTTATTTTGTCCTAATGTTGTGATTTGCTTTCGGCGAATGTTCTTATTTCTTCGGCGAATTTAGGTGGCTTTACGTTAATCGCCAAATTGAGTTGTCTTCGTCCAACGCCAACTTAGCAGGGTACATCTTTTTGGTTAAGTTTTTTTGTTTAATTTTTTCCTCTTAGTTTTTTGATAATCAAGTTTTTGCGTTTGTTTTTTCACTCAAACACCTAACGGATTACCTTGAAAATGAGTATTTTTTTATTAACAATTTTTAACTAATTGCTTTCGATGAATAATCAATCAAGGCATTCACAGGGGTTGTTCGGCAACCTATTGAGTTGGGCAAAAAAAGGGCTGGGCATGCTCGTACTCCTGGGCGGCCTGGCTGCCGAAGGGGCGGCCCAGGTGGCCCCGGCCCGGCAAGACCCCGGCGAGGCGGGGGTGAAAGCAGCCATTGAGCAACTTTTTACCGCTATGCGCCAAGCCGATAGCAGCCTGGTGAAGCAAGTATTGGCCCCAGAGGCTCGCCTGCTTACCGTTGACACGGGCACGGGCCGGGCCGTAGTGAAAAGCACGCCCATTGCCGGGTTTGTGAAAGCCATTGGCACTAAGCGCGCCCAGGTGCTGGACGAACGGCTGCTCCGCTACGAAATCCGCATCGACGGGCCGCTGGCCACCGCCTGGACCCCTTACCGGTTTTACCTGGGCGAGCAGTTTAGCCACTGCGGGGTCAATTGTTTCCAACTTTATTTGAGCGAGCAAGGTTGGCAGATCATCCAAATTACCGATACCCGCCGCAAAGAACCTTGCCCGGAGTAGCCCGTTTGCCAAGCTAGAAAAATCTGGGCCTGGTGGGTAGGGGGTAAGCCAATCGTTGCGTTGATTTGTGTTTGCCCTGGTGGGTGGAGTTATCGTTGGAAGGGCTGCCCATTACTAATGTGCGAGTGCTAATGTTGTGCTATGGCTTGGAACCAATTTGAGTACTTTGTATTCCGTTATAACCGGGTAGCGGCTAGGGTAAGCCGGTTTGCGTCGTTCTGGGCTTCGTTGGTCGCCTTTGCGCTGCTGATCTACCGGTATGGTTTTTTGCTCACCCCCGGCCAACTGCGCTGGACCATGCTGGGCATAGATCTCATTTTCGGGATTTACGTGGCCGTGTTTTTCATCCGGCTCACCTTCTCGGCCGACCGCCTGCTTTTTTTAAAAGAAGAACGGGTGGAGGTCGTGCTCGTGGCCGGGATTTTGGTTCACTCGGTGTTTAAATGGCTGGGTGGGGTAAAGCTGGTGCTTTATTATATGCAGTTGTTCTCTTTCGCCAACCCCGCCCTTAGCTACGAACATTTTATTACGTTGTACCTGCTTTTTTGGGTCATTTTGGAATTGGCCCGGGGCTCCACCCGCTTGCCGGATTTGCGGGTGAAGCCCGCCCTCACGTTTTTGGGCAGCTTTGTCCTGCTCATTTTGGGCGGGGCTTGGTTGCTCACCTTGCCGGCCATGACGGTCAACGGACTGGGTATGCCCTGGCTCAACGCCCTTTTTACGTCGGCCAGTGCCTCGTGCGTTACGGGCCTGGTGGTCGAGGACACGGGCACCTATTTTACCATCAAGGGCCACATAGTGCTCATGATCCTGATCCAACTAGGCGGGCTGGGCATTGTGCTGTTCGCCACGTTTTTTGCCAGCTTCCTTTCGGCGGGGGTGGGCCTCAAGCACCAAATTTTGATGCAAGACCACCTCAGCAGCGAGTCGCTCGCGTCGGCCAAGGAATTATTGCGTAAAGTGGTTTTCATCACCTTTATTATTGAGGCCCTGGGCGCAGGGTGTATCTTTTTCACGGTCGATAATGCGGTTTTGCCCCCTGAGCACCAGTTTAAAACCCTTAGCCATGAGATTTTCTCGGCGATTTTCCACTCGATCTCCGCTTTTTGTAACGCGGGCTTTAGCTTGTTCCCGGGCGGCTACTATCACGAGGCCGTTCGCATTATGTACCCCATGCACTTTTTTACGGCGGTGCTAGTGATGTTCGGCGGCATTGGCTTCGGGGTGATCGAGGATGTTTTTTCGCCCGAAAGCATCCGCGAGCGGATGCGTAAACCCTGGAAACACTGGGCTTTGGGCACGAAAATCCCCCTTTATACTTCACTCATCTTGGTAGCGGTGGGCACAGTGGGTTTTATGGGCCTCGAGTTTGCCCAACTGACCGACCGTACCCTTGTCGAGGCCCTGGTTACCGCCTTCTTCCAGTCGGTGGTTACCCGTACCGCCGGGTTCAACACCCTGGATTTCGAGACTTTGCGCACCCCTACCATCATTTTGTCTATTTTTTTAATGTTCATCGGGGCGGCCCCCGGCTCCACCGGGGGGGGTATCAAAGTCAATACCTTTACCTTGATATTGCTGGCCTCGCTGCGCAACATCCGGGGGGAGAAGAAGATCAATATCAGCCACCGCTACATCCCCGATGACCTGGTGAACAAAGCCTTTACCTTGCTGCTGTTTGCCGTTACATACAATAGCCTGGCCATTTTTGCCCTTAGCATTACCGAGGCGGACCCTGGCAAAAACATCCTACGCATCGTGTTCGAGCAAATCTCGGCCTTTGCCACCGTGGGCCTGAGCATGAACTACACCGACGAGCTGTCCGGCCCGGGCAAGGCCATTATCATCGCCACCATGTTTGTGGGGCGGGTGGGGCCGCTTACCCTGGCCGTGAGCCTCAGCGGGGCACCCCGCACCAACCTGCTCAAGTACCCGCGCACTTACCTCATGATCGGGTAGGGGCCGGGGCCACCTGCCCGGAGGCGGTTTGTTGAGCCGTCGCGGTTAGTTTTCCCCAAGCCAGGGGTAATCCTAAAATGACTTCATGATCAAATGATTGTTTGGCTTGGTTGTCAGTCATTTATAACATCAGGAATGCGCGGTCGCTATTTGATTTTGGGATAACCCGGCCGGGCTGAGATTGGTTCGCGCTTGCGCAAAACCAAATAGAAATTACCTTCCTTTTCTTATAAATATTTGATAATCAGGAAGAAAGTCCGTCTGAGCATTTTATTATTTTAGCCTAACCGCCCTTTTTATGAGCGATACCAAACGCCTGCCCCGCCTGGCCGCCATGATGCTCCAACTGCAAAGCAAGCGGCTGGTTACGGCCCCCCAACTGGCCCGGCGGTTTGGGGTGAGCGTGCGCACCATCTACCGCGACCTGCGCGCGCTCGAGGAGGCGGGCGTGCCCGTGCTCACCGAGGAAGGCCGGGGCTACCGCCTGGTGGACGGCTACCACCTGCCGCCGGTGAGTTTTACCGAGGCTGAGGCCCACGCCCTGGTTACGGCGGGCCAACTGCTGCTCACCAACCGCGATGCCTCGCTGGCCGCCGAGTTTGCCGCCGCCCTGGACAAGCTCAAGGCCGTGATGCGCCCCGGCTTGCTGGACCGCACCGAGCTGCTGGCCCAGCGGGTTCAGTTTAGGCCCCACCCGGCCCGGGTGCCCACCAGCCATTACTTGTCCACGTTGCAACTGGCCCTCACCAGCTACCAGCCGGTCAAGCTCACCTACCGGGCCGTGGATCCGCCCGCTACCACCGAGCGGGTGGTGGAGCCCTTTGCCCTGTACAGCACCCAGGAAAACTGGCTGCTGGTGGCCTGGTGCCGCCTCCGGGGCGCCTTCCGCACCTTTAGGCTGGACCGGATGGCCCGGCTGGAGGTGCTGACCGAAACCTTTGCGCCCCACCCGCTCACCTTGCCCGAATATTTTGCCCGGTGCCAAGCCCAATTTTTTCCTACCCCTGACACGCTGCTGTCAGTTGGGCCGCCCAGTTTTGGGGCTCACCAACTGGAACATTTTTTTATGGAACCCCAAACCATTCCCCCGTTCATGGTCATTGGCCTGGCCGTGCGCACCACCAACCAAAACAACCAGGCCAGCCACGACATCGGCGCGCTGTGGCAGCGTTTTTTGGGCCAGCAGTTGGCCGCCAGCATCCCCAACCGGGTGGGGCAGGCCATCTACTGCCTCTACACCGACTACGAACTGGACCACACCCGGCCTTACACCGCTATTTTGGGTTGCCCGGTGAGCAGTCTGGAGCAAGTGCCGCCGGGCCTGGTGGGCCACCAAGTGCCGGGCGGCCAGTACGCCAAGCACGTGGCCAAGGGCAGCTTGCCCCAGGGGGCCGTGTACCGGGCCTGGGCCGAGATTTGGCAGGCCGACCTGGCCCGCCAGTACAGCACCGATTTTGAGGTGTACACCGAGCGCGCCTACAACCCCGAAGATGCCGAGGTGGACATTTTCGTGGCCGTGAAGGGATAGAAGCTCCCCAAGGCAGTCTTTTGACAGCAATGGGAAAACAAGAAAATCATGCAATCATTAATGCTAAAATAATTTAATGATTAAATGATTGTTCCGCTTGGTTATCAATCATTTGTGATATCAGTACTAGGTAATCGATATTTGGTTTTGCTATAGGTTATTTTGATTGAAAGATGCGGGAAGACGATTTCTATTTGGGCCAGCCCGAACCGGTGCGGGCCTGTTTGCTGGCCCTGCGGCACCTCATTTTGACAGTGGCCGAGGGCGTAACCCCGGTGTGGCAGTACGGAATGCCGTTTTTTTGTCATGACGGGCGGCGGTTTTGCTACCTGTGGGTGGACCGCAAAACCCACCAGCCCTACTTGGGCATCGTGGACGGCCAGCGGGTACACCACCCCCTACTGGTGAGCGAAAACCGGGCGCGGATGAAAGTGATCCGGTTTGACCCGGCCCAAGACCTGCCCCGCGAACTGATCCTGGAGATTTTGCGGGCGGCCCTGGGCGGATAGGTGGGCGCGCCCGCTTGCGCAAGCCCGCCCAATTGCCTACCTTTGGCCAAACCTCCGCCTTCTGGACAATGGCCTATGTCCATTTCAAAAAACTGGACCACCTGCGCAAAAAGCTGGGCCTCACCGATGTGCTGGCCCCGTGGCTGCCCGAGCCCCCGCCCGCCCTGGCCCCCACCGAGCGCCTGCTGGCCGACCTACTGGAAGCCCGCCAAGAGGCCCTCACCACCGAAAAGGCGAAGTCGGAGTACATTGTAGTGCCCATTTTGAAGGAATTGCGCCGCCTGTCGCCCAACCGTTTCAGTATTTTTTCGGGTTTCGAGTTCAATGTGGATCGGCAACTGGGGCTGGCCGGTTTCTGCGATTTCATCATTTCGGCCGAGGTGCAGCGGCTCGAGATCACCGCCCCGGTGCTGTGCCTAGTGGAGGCCAAGAACGCGGAGATCGAGCGGGGGCTGGGCCAATGCGGGGCCGAGATGTTCGCCGCCCCGCTGTTCAACCAGCAGGAGGGGCGGCCCGACTGGCCCGTGTTCGGCTGCGTGACCAATGCTTTTTCGTGGTGCTTCCTCAAGCTGGCCGCCGACCGGCTCTACATCGACCCCAGCTACGTGCCCCTCACCTTCACCGAACCGCACCGGGTGCTGGGCGTGCTCCAGTGGCTGCTGGACCAGTCGCTGCCCGCGCGGGGGTGATCCGTTCGATCAGGTAGCTCGCAAAGCCACAAAGCCGCCAAGGTGATTTCGGGTTACCGCCCCCTCACTTCCCCACCCTGGTAGTTTGCCAGGCTACCAATTGCCATTGCCCGTTTTGGCGGCGGTACACGGCCAGGTGGTAGGCGCGGGTTTTCATGGGCTTGCCAAACGAGACTGCGTCGTACACGGCCGTGCCGTTGCTCACGGCCAGGTCGCCGAAGAGGCGCACTTGGGCATTTTCCACCTTGATCGACTTGTAGGTAACGTTGCTGGTGGCCAGGTCGCGGATGTACTCGGCCTTGTTTTGCCGCTTGCCCGTGGAGTGGACCCACACCAGGTCGTCGGCCAGCATTTGGTGCAGCTTGGCGGTGTCGCCGGTGCGGGTGGCGTCGAAGCGGGCCTTCTCGAAGGCCAGCACCTCGGCCTCGGTGGTGCTTTGGGCCTGGGCGGGCCGGGGGAGCAGCCCCGTTAGCAGGGCCAGAAGGGCAAAGGTGGCAAAGCGCATGGTCAAAAACGGTTAAGCGGGTAAAATTGGCGGCCAAGGGCCACGGAGGCAAGTT
Source organism: Bernardetiaceae bacterium (assembly GCA_025454895.1). GTDB lineage: Bacteria > Bacteroidota > Bacteroidia > Cytophagales > Thermoflexibacteraceae > JALONO01. The sequence goes on along the minus strand of JALONO010000203.1, from coordinate 105 downwards.
TGGCTCAAAACTCCAAACGGCCCGTTTCGTCGTCGTGGGCCAGGCGCAGGCTCCGGCGGCGGTCGCCCACTTGCACGTTCACGATATTGGCCTGGTCGTCAAATA
>JALONO010000202.1 GCA_025454895.1 Bernardetiaceae bacterium | reverse complement strand
GCCTTAGTGCGGGGCCGGATTTTGCTGGGATGGATTGGGCAAAGTGATTATACTAAAATGACTCAATGATTGCATGATTAAATGATTGCGCTCATTGATTATCAATCATTTAAAAGACAATAGAACTCTTGCACATTACCCGTACTTAGGTCGTAATTGCGTCCCCTCCCCGCTGGGCAGGGCTGATCCGTTCTTTCTAAAGCCTTGAATTTGCCCGAAAAAAAACAAGCCGATTGGTTAGAAGCCGCTTCAAAAAAGCCATCCAACACCTCAAATGTGGTCACTTTATCTGCCGACACACCCCTAAATCTCCTCTCAAAGAGGGGACTTTCCCTTTGCCCAACCGGACGAAGAACAGAACGGATCGCCCCTGCCCGGCGGACGACAAAAACGGGAGTTTTTGGGCGAGCAAGTGCGGTGGCCAGGGTGGGGCCAAAAAAAGGGGGGGGATTTTAAACGAAAATTAGGGCTTTCACCTGATCAAAAATCTAATCTGCAAGAGGTCTAATAAATCCGTAATCTCCATTTGATTTTGGGATTAGTCTGGTTTTAAGGGGTTGATTTTCAGCACCTCTCCGGCTTGGTAAAACACTTCGGCCTCGGTAGTGCCCTTGGGGGTGTACCACCGCCACAGGCCCGTGCGCACCCCGTTTTCGTAACGCCCTTCTACCGCGAGTTGGCCCTTGGGGTGGTAATACTCCCACGCCCCGTGGGGTTGTCCGCCTTGGTAATAGCCCTGTACCGCCAGCCGCCCGTTGGGGTGGTAGCTGAGGCGGCTGCCGTTGCCCCTCAACAAGGCCCCGGCAAACAGTTCCCGCCCCTTGGCCGAGTAGCAGGTTCCTAGCGAGTCGAGCAGGCCGTCTTTCCAGTTTTCGGTTTGGGCAATTTGGCCGTTAGGGTAAAAGTAAGTCCATAGGCCCGCCTCGCGCCCGCGCGCGTACTCGCCCGCTGCGGTGCGGCCCCCGGTGGGGGCAAATTGCTGCCACGGGCCGTGCCTCTGCCCTTGGTGCAGCGGGCCGCTGGCTTCCAAATGGCCTTCCGGTCCAAAGTACTCCCAAGGCCCCTCGGCCGTATCGCAACGGTACTGGCCCCGGGCCAACAGTTTGCCGGTTTCACGGTAAAATTCCCACGGGCCGCTGCGTTGCCCTTGTTGATAGTAGCCTCGGGCGGCCAGTTGGCCATTGGGGTGGTACTCCTGCCATAAGCTATCGGGCTGGTGGCGGCGGTAAAGCCCTTGCCGGGCCACCTGCCCGCTGGGGTACCAGGCCTGGAACGGGCCGGTAAGTCGCCCCTGTTGGTGATAGCCCTGGCTGGCCGTTTGACCGTTTGGGTATTGGGTAGTCCATAAAGGCGAGGGTTGGCCGCGCTGGTAACGCAAGGTCAAAACGGGCCGTAGGCTATCGTCTAAAAAATGAAACACGCCGTGCAGGAGGCTGTCGGCATATTGGGCCGTGGCGATTTTACGGCCCGGCTCGTTGTAGAACCAACGTTCGCCTTGGCCCCTTTGTAAATTGCCCAGGGGCAATGCTTGGCCATTGACTGCCCACAAAGCCATGACGTGTACTATTTTCCCACTGTCGTAAAGTATGCGGGCTGCCAGTTGGCCATTGGGGTAAAAAGTTTCCAACGGCCCGGTGAGTGCCCCGTTGTTGAACGAGGCCCGCCACCGGGGCTTGCCATCCGCAGCCAGGCTTTGCCAAGGCCCGTGGGGTTCGCCATCGCGCATGGGGCCGGCCCAGGCGAGCGCGCCGTTGGGGTGGTAAGCGAGCCAAGGGCCTTCTGGTATATCGGTTAAGTAGTTGATCTCCAGTAATTTGTTTCCATTGGCTTGCCAAAGGCGCAGCGGGCCTTGGCGGAGCGGGCCGCTCATCCGGGCGGTGAGGGCCAGTTGGCCGTTGGCAAAAAACTCCTGCCGGTAGCCACTGGGCGCTCCCCAGCGGAACGCCTGTTTAATCCGGGGTTTCTGCCCAGGGAAAAACAGGGTGAGCAAACTATCGGGCTGGCCGTAGCGGTAGCTCCACCGGGCGGCCAACTGGCCTTGGTGGTAGAGGAGGGCTGGGCCGTGGGGCCTTCCCCCCCGGAAGACCTGCTCGGCCAACGGGCGGCCCAGGCTGTCGAGCCAACGCCACGAACCTTCCGGCTGGCCTTGGCGGTACAATCCGCTGTGGCTCAAAGGCCCGCTGGGGTAAAAGTAACGCCAAGGGCCTTCGCGGCGGCCGCCCACGGTTTGGCCTTGGGGCGCAAGTTGGCCTTTGACCGGGGCCTGGCTAACCAGCCAGGCGGACAAAATCAAACCTAAACGGATGAATGCGTGAAGCAAACCTTGAGGATTGGCGGTGCTGGGGAATAACGGGGCGAGGGGTTTCGCGCGGTAGGGGGCGGCGGACGATTTCCGACACTCCAAGCAAATTTGCGCGTTTTTTCGGGAAAAGTGCTTAAAAAATTAGGTCATTAAGATAAACCGTTGCGTAGCCTGGCCGCTGGCAAGGGCGGCCTCGCGGCTGGGCGGGACTAACCGAAGGGTTAGCCAGTCAGGAGTTCAAAAGCATCTGGATGCGGCTTACACCGTGGCAATGGCCCCGGCCACGGCGGCGGTGAGCAGGCAGGCCAGGCTGGCCCCCAGCAAGGCCCGCAACCCCAGGCGCGACAGATTGCCCTGCTGCTCGGGGGCCATGCTGCCAATACCGCCAATTTGGATGGCAATGGAACTGAAGTTGGAAAACCCGCACAGGGCAAAAGTGGAAATGAGCACCGACTTGGGGCTAATACTGCTTGCGGCTTTCATGCTGGCCAAGTCCTTATAGGCCACAAACTCGTTGATGGCGGTTTTTTGCCCCAGCAGGCTGCCCACTTGCAGCGTATCGGCCCATTCAACCCCGATAGCGAAGGCTACCGGCCTAAAAAGCTGCCCCAACAGGTACTGCATGGTAAGCCCATCAAACCGGCCAGCCGTAGCCTGCTTGATCGGCGCGTTTAAGTCCAGCCAACTGCCCAGCAAGTCCTTGAGCGCATAGTTAAGCATGGCAATTACGGCGATGAAGGCCAGCAACATACCGCCGATGTTGAGGGCGAGTTTCAGCCCGTCGCTAGCCCCAAACGAGAGCGCATCGATCAGGTTGACCCCTAATTTTTCCCGGTTCACTTCTAAGGTGGTGTCGATTTTGTCCGGCTCGGTTTCCGGTACCAGTATTTTGGCGAATACGATGCCTGCCGGGGCGTTCATGATGGACGCACTGAGCAAGTGGGCGGCATAAATGGCTTTTTGCTCGGGGTCGTCGCCGCCCAGGAAGGATACGTATGCGGCCAGTACGCCCCCGGCAATGGTGGCCATGCCGCCCGTCATGAGGCACATGAGTTCGGAGTAAGTCATGCGGGCAATGAAGGGCCGTACCAGCAGCGGGGCTTCGGTTTGGCCTAGAAAGATGTTACCCGCCGCCGAAAGGCTCTCCGCCCCGGATAGCCGCATGGTGCGCGACATGACCCAGGCAATGCCGTACACCACTTTTTGCAAGATGCCCAAATAATATAAGCCTGCGGTTACCGTGGAAAAAAAGATGACCGTGGGCAAAATCTGGAACGCGAACACCACGCCCATCGAGTTGGCCCCGTCGGGCAGGGCCAGGTCGGCAAAAAGGAACTTGGCCCCCTCGCGCGAGAAATCCAGGAAGGTTACAAACCCTCGGCTGACCGCATTAAACGCTTGGGCCACCAACGGCACTTTGATCACTAAAAAACCGAATACGATTTGTAAGACCAGGCCCGTGGCTACTAGCCGCCAATTGATCGCCCGCCGGTTCATCGAGAACAAGTAGGCGATGGACAATAAAAACAAAATGCCGACAAGGCCGCGTAAATAATCCGTCATAAGCCGCAAGGTAAGGCTACAAATCTAGGGAGATTCGGCGCACAAAAAAGCCTCGGCCTCAAACAATTGCCATGAACAATCGAGAGCGGACTTAGGCCAAGTAACTTTTAAACAACGGGTTAGCGACGCACAACGGACGTGTAACCAAATCCCACCTCGCCTTGGATATTTGGGCCAAATAGCTCGTTTTCTTAATTATAATTTTGAATTTTGTGCACTTACTTGGCTTTGTCGGCCAGTGGGCTACATTTCTCTATCTGCCTTTCATCGCTCTACGCCGCTTTGGCGGTGCTCCTATGTTCGCTGGCCTACTCAAATTTTTCCCCGGCTCGGTCAAAGTTAAAATCCTCTATTGGTTGTCCATGCTGCCCTTGCGGCTGTTGCGCTGGCGCGGGGTAAAACCGTTTGACAGCGGCCAGGCCCTGGGCACGTCCGTTATCCGTTATTATTGGGAGGTTTTTTTAACCCAGCACCGGGCTGATATTCAGGGGATTGGCCTAGAAATTGGCAACCCCGACACCCTGCGCCGGTACGGGGGCAGTGCCTTGGCCCAAGCCGAGGCGGTGGATCTTAGCCCCGGCCCCCAGGTAACCTGGGTGGCCGACCTCAGCCGGGGCTGGCAACTGCCCCAAGCCCGGTACGACGTGTTTATCAACCAATACAGCCTGCACGTGATCGAGCACGATCTGGATGCGCTCTATCATTCGCTGCGGGTGCTCAAGCCCGGCGGGGTGCTGCTGGCTAACTTTGTGTGCCAAAGCACGTATTTAAACGGCCAGGCTTCGGGGGCCACCCAGGTGTGGCACTGGTACACCCCGGCCAAAGTAAGCCAAATGCTGGCCCAACTGGGTCTGGCTCCCCAGCATTATCAACTCATCACCTTTGGCAGCTACGCGGGCCTGCTCACCTACTTTTTCGACTTGCCCACCGAGGCCATGCCCGCCGCCGAATTGGCCCGGCACGACCCCGAGTGCCCCTTGCTGGTGGCCGTGCGCGCCCAACGGCCCGCCGAGTGGCAACCCCTCTACCAACCCCGGCCCTAGCCTGGCCTTGGCCGATCGGGCAAATGGGGCCAACTTTGCCCCAAAAATCACCTTATGTGTTTAACCCGTCATCTACTGTTTTGTGGCCTCCTGATTTTGTTGGGCGGGCTGCCCGCCTGCGAAGGCCAAAAAGCCAAAGCCCCGGCCGGAAAAGATTTTTTGGTTACGATAGAGACTGAGTACGGCCCCATTTACGCCGTTTTGCACGACCAAACGCCTAACCATAAAGCCAACTTTATCAAGCTGGCCAAAAAAGGCTACTACGACAGCCTGCTATTTCATCGGGTGATCCCCGAGTTTATGGTGCAGGGGGGCGACCCGCTGTCTAAAACTGCCCCTCCGGGCCAGCCGCTGGGCAACAACGGCCCCGGCTACACCCAACCGGCCGAGATTGTGCCGCAGTTTTACCACGGTCGGGGGGCTATTTCGGCGGCCCGCAAGCCGGATCAGGTCAATCCCAAAAAAGAGTCGGACGGTGGGCAGTTTTTTATCGTGCAGGGCAAAAAGATTAGCCAGGCCGAACTGGAAGCCATGAAAGTGGACCTGCAAACCCTTTACCAGTACTTTGTGAAATTGGCCCAGCAGCCCGGTCAAGAAGCCCTCCGCAATGGGTATATGCAAGTGGAGCAAACCCAAGATGAGCAACAAATGATTGCCTACATCCTCAAAAACAAGGACTTAGTGGAAGCCACGTACAATATCGAGGTGGACCGGCCCATGGATGCCCAGCGGATGAAGGTGTACCAAGAACAGGGCGGAGCACCTTTCCTGGACGGCGGCTACACGGTTTTTGGCCAGGTGATTAGCGGGATGGAAGCCGTGGACAAAATTACCGCCCAGCCCCGCGACGGCATGGACCGCCCCCAGCAGAACATCCGCATGAAGGTGAAGGTAACCGAAATGTCCCGGGCCGCCATTACCAAACGGTTTGGCTATGTGTATCCTGCCCCAGCAGTGCAAGGGAAGTAACCAGGCAATAGGATATTGAAAATCAGTTTGTTGCTGAAACAAAATTTCTTACCCATTCTCCGCAAGGTTTGGTAAGATTATTCTTCCCAGATGAATGGTAAGGCGGGTCGGTTGATCATTTTTGCAACCCAATCGTGGACTAGTGGTAATTCTTGAGAAGCAAGGATTTTCTAAGTGTAAAAAATACATTAACTTCGCGGCCAGCCTGGGGTTAATGCCTGGGCAGTACCTAGCCGCTATGTACACCTACCAATATCCCCGGCCCGCCCTTACTGTCGACTGCGTCATTTTTGGCCTGGGCGACGAGAGCCTGAAAGTGCTGCTGATCCAACGGGCCCACGATCCGTTTGCGGGCCGGTGGGCATTCCCCGGCGGGTTTGTTGACATGGACGAACCTACCGAAACCGCCGCCCGCCGTGAACTGTGGGAGGAAACCGGGATTGAGGATATGTTTATGGAACAGCTTTACACGTTCAGTGCCGTGGACCGCGACCCGCGCGAGCGGGTGGTGAGCGTGGCCTATTTTGCGTTGGTGAAACTGGCCAATTATAAAGTAACCCCCGGCTCGGATGCCCAGCGGGCCGAGTGGTTCCCGGTGAGCCAGTTGCCGCCCCTGGCCTTTGACCACGACGAGATTTTCAAGGTGGCCCTGGCCCGGCTCAAAGGAAAAGTGCGTTATCAGCCCATCGGGTTTGAACTGCTGCCCGAAAAATTTACCTTGGGCCAATTGCAGCGGATGTACGAGCTGATCCTGGGCCGTGAGTTGGACAAGCGAAATTTCCGCAAAAAAATCCTGGGCATGGGCCTGCTTTTGCCCCTACCGGAACGGCAAAAAGGGGTTTCGCACCGGGCGGCCACTTTGTACCAGTTTGACCGCGCTAAGTACAAAGCCCTGGAAGCCAGTGGGTTTATGTTTGAGATTTAGGCCGCTAGCGCAAGAACGGCGGTGGGGCCAGTTCTTGTAACCGCTCGACCAGTTCGTTAAGTCCGCGCCGCCAGCGGAAATAGTCGCCGCTTTCCTTCCAAAGCTCGCGGAGCTCGTTGTAACCGTCGGGGCGGACCAGGCGTTTTACGGCGGCCTGGGCCATCGCCCTCAGGGGTTCGTCCACCCAAATCTGGCTAATCTCGTCCCACTTGTCCTCCTCCTCGTCGGGTTCCAGGGGGAAATCCGGGCCGGGCTTGTTCAACAAAGCCGCCACGATCTCAGCGGCGGCCAACGCTTCTTGCCCGTAAGCCGCATCCAGAAAAGGCGTTCCGTCGTCCATTTGTTCGTTAGCCTCGGCAATCCTGGCCAAGGTAACGTGCAACAGCTCGGCGGTGGGGTTGACCAAAAATTTTTTAAGCCAAATAAAAGCCTGGTCATTGCCAAAATTAGTATGCGCCCAGGTGCCCATGACGGATTAAGATTGGTTGGGATTTAATACTAACGGAAGCGATATTGTAAGCATTTAATTACCAGCTGTTTAAAGCAGTTAAAAGAAATAAACCCGAATTTGATTTTAGGATAAGTTAGCAACTTGGGGTCGTAAAAGCGGCCCAGGTCAAAGCCGCGCTGGCGGGCCAGCTCGTAGTAGGATTGCTCCGGGTCCAGGCCCATCTCGGCGTACACCCGCTGCCGCAGTTCCGGGTGGCGGCGCAGGTCGTTCGCCAAATAGTGAGACCGCACAAACCTGGTTATCAAGTCGGGCCGGTTTTGGAAAAAGAGGCAGGCGTCCCCGATGATCGTCGGGTAAGTCCTCTCGGCCCGGATGTCGATCTGTTTGCTTTCCTTGAACGAAAGGCGGGTGGGCAGGTGCAGTTCGCCCCGGTCTAGCCACACCTCGTCCCGCATCTCGTCGTTGTCCAGCACCTCGGGGAACTCCAGCCGGGTGTAGTCCACCGGGCGGTTGCCCAAAATACCGTAGCCGATTTCGCGGTTGGCCCGCGAATCGAGGGCCACCATGAACGCCGCCGGGACCAACACTTGGGGGTGGGCTTCCACGCCGTCCGGCTCGTGGTCGTAGATCCCGGCGTACATTTCCACCAGTTGCTCGGGTTTGTACCAGTCAAAATAGTTGCTGCCTCCGGCCCTCCAGAGGGCTTCGTAATCCACCAATTTGTGGTATTGTTTTTCCACATCGAACAGTACCCGGCCGGTAACGTATTTGTCGCCGGGCAGGGCCAGGTAAAAGAGGTCGCCGGGGACGAGTTTAGGTCGTTTCAGGGTCATTTCAGGGCGTAGGTCTTGGGGTCGTAAAAGCGGCCCAGGTCAAAGCCGCGCTGGCGGGCCAGCTCGTAGTAGGATTGCTCCGGGTCCAGGCCCATCTCGGCGTACACCCGCTG
>JALONO010000201.1 GCA_025454895.1 Bernardetiaceae bacterium | reverse complement strand
TCTTCGCGCTGGGAGAGCAGGATTTCCGACGGGTTGCTCACTTGGCGCAGGCCAGTGGCCCGCATTTCATAGATGCCCATCTCGGCCGTGGAGCCAAACCGGTTTTTGATGGTGCGCAAAATGCGGTAGCTCAGGTGGCGGTCGCCCTCAAATTGCAGCACGGTGTCCACCATGTGCTCCAGCACCTTGGGGCCGGCCAGGGTGCCCTCCTTGGTAATGTGGCCGATGAGGAAAACCGGGGTGCCGCTTTCTTTGGCAAACCGCAGCAGTTCGGCGGCCGTTTCGCGCACCTGGCTCACGCTGCCCGCCGCCGACTCGATGTGGGCCGTGGCCAGGGTTTGGATCGAGTCGATCACGACCAGGTTAGGCTCCACCGCCTCAATCTGCTTAAAAATATTTTGGGTGTTGGTTTCGGTGAGGATAAAACAGGCCGGGTTGGGCAACGCGGGCGCGGTGCCGGGGCTTTCGGTTACCAGCCGCTCGGCCCGCATTTTGATCTGTTGCTCGCTCTCTTCGCCCGATACGTAGAGCACTCGCAGGTCGGGCATGGTGGTGGCAATTTGCAGCATCAAGGTGCTTTTGCCAATGCCCGGCTCCCCGCCAATGAGTACGATGGAACCCGGCACAATGCCGCCGCCCAAGGCCCGGTTCAACTCGCGGTCCGGGGTAACGTAGCGGGGCTGCTCGGTAAAGTCAATTTCGGCCAAGGCTTTGGGCCGGGCCACCGTGGTCGCGCCGCCCGCAGTACGCCATTGGCCCCGGTTGCCTTCGTCTTTCTGCAAAATCTCCTCCACAAAGGTGTTCCAACTGCCGCAGGCCGGGCATTTGCCCATCCACTTGGGCGACTGATAGCCGCAGCTTTGGCAAAAAAACGAGGTTTTGGTTTTGGTGGCCACCGGTTTTATTATTTATTGACCCCAAAGTTAATAAAAAAATACGGTGCGCCCGCCCGCCGTCCGTCTTTTACTTCCTGCCCATTTCCTCCATTGCTTGCCAGGTTGAGATTTGGGTTACATCCGGGTTGTCTGTCTTTGTTTTGGAAATGATTGATAATCAAAGAAAAAAGTCATTTCATCAGGCGATCGTTCTGTTATGGGGGCCTAAAACCGCGGGCAGGGTAGTGGCCCTGGCCCGCCCGCATGTTGCGGGCCGCAAATCTGCCTATTTTTGCCGCCTCAAGCCTTAGCCCATTTATGAACAACCCGCTTTTGTACGCCCTTAACGAGCCGGTGCGCTTCGCCGACATCACCGCCGAGCACCTGCCCGCCGCCGAGCAGGCCGCCGCGGCCCGCGCCCAGGCCCAGTTGCAGCAAATTTACCAAGTGCCCGCCGCCGAGCGCACCTTTGCCAACACCATGCTGGCTTACGATGAGTTGCTGGATCAGTTGGGCCAGGCTACGTCGTTTTTGTTCCTGCTCATGAGCGTGTGCGCCGACGCGCCCCGGCGCGACCTGGCCCGGGCCAGCGTGGAAGCCCTGGAGAAATTCGGTAATCAATTGGCCCTGGACGATGAGCTGTACCGGGCCGTGAAGGAGTACGCCCAAACGTCCGAGGCGGCCTCGCTCACCGGCTGGCAGGCCAAGTTCCTGCACGAAACGGTGCGCAACTTCGAGCGCGACGGGTTTGGCCTGCCCAAGGCCGAGCGGGAAGAACTGAAGCAACTTCAAGACCAACTGACCGAACTCGGCAACCTGTTCTACAAACACATTGCCGAGCACCGGGACGAATTGGTGCTGACCGAGGCCGAAATGGCCGGGCTGCCGGCCGACTACCAGCAGGCCCGCCGCCGCCCCGACGGCACTTACGCCGTGGGCCTCGACTACCCCTCGTACCAGCCTTTTATGCAGTACGCGCAGAACGGAGAAGCCCGCAAGCAATTGTATATCAAATTTTTAAATCGGGCTAAAGAGACCAACTTGCCCGTGCTGGCCGATATTTTGCGCCTGCGCCGCCAGGTGGCCCACCGGCTGGGCTACGCTACTTACGCCGCCTACCGGCAAGAGGTGCTCATGGCCAAGCAGCCCCGCACCGTCTGGGATTTCGAGAACGACCTGTGGGCCAAGGTTCGCCCCAAGGCCCAGGCCGACTATCAAGAACTTTTGCAAGTAAAACAAACCCAGGCAACCACCGCCGAGCAGGCCCTACTGCCCTGGGAGCAAGGTTATTACCGCACCCAACTACTGCGCGATAAATACAGCGTGGACCACGAGCAGATTAAGGAGTACTTCCCCTTAGACCGGGTGCTGGAGGGACTGTTCGCCATTTGCGGGCGGCTGTTCGGGATCGAGTTTGCCGAGGTGGCCCCGGCCCCGCTATGGCACCCGGAGGCCCGGTACTTCGAGGTACGGGAGGCCGGCCAGTTGTTGGGCCGCTTGTACCTGGACCTGTTCCCGCGCGAGCACAAGTACAACCACGCGGCGTGTTTCCCGCTCATCCAAAGTCGCCAAACCGCCCAGGGCCGCCAATTGCCCGTGCTGGCCCTCATTTGCAATTTCACCCCGCCCACGGCCGACAAGCCGTCGCTGCTCCGCCACAGCGAAGTAGAAACCATGTTTCACGAGTTTGGTCATGCCCTGCACGTGCTGCTCAGCACCTCGCCCGTGGGCGTGTACGCGGGCACCAACACCGTGCGTGATTTTGTGGAAGTGCCGTCGCAACTGCTCGAGAACTGGGCCTGGCACTACGACTCGCTGCAACTGTTTGCCCGCCACTGGCAAACCAACCAGGGGCTGCCCCGCCCGCTGTTCGACAAAATGCTGGCCGCCAAAAACGTAGGCTCCGGTCTGCACGTGCAGCAGCAAATTTTCTACGGCAGCTTCGACCTCACCCTGCACGACGGCTACGACCCCGACGGCCCCGAAACCACTACCGACGTGCTGCGGCGGTTGCAAAACCAGCTTACGCTTGTGCCCTACGTTGAGGGCACCCATTTCCAGGCGGCATTTGGGCATTTGACAGGCTACGCGGCCAGCTATTACAGCTACCTGTGGAGCCTTGTGTACGCCGAGGACATGTTTGGCGAGTTTGCCCAGCAAGGCATTTTGCAACCCCAACTAGGCCAAAAGTACCGCCAAACCGTGCTGGCCAAGGGCGGCAGCGAAGACGAACTGGGGCAGATCGTGGCCTTCCTGGGCCGCGAACCCCAGGCCGAGGCGTTTATCCGCTCGCTGGGCATTTAAAGCTAGGCTGGTCGCTTTAAATTTCAGTACATAAATAATTGGAAATCAAATTCTTAAATAAGAAAAACACAAAATCACTTTAAGCGGTCTTTTAAGATTTTAAACTCCACCGCCGGGGAGATTTTTTCGTAGAGGATGTGGTACACAGCCTTGATAATGGGCATATCCACCTGCTGGGTTTGGTTGATCTCGTACACGCATTTGACGGCGTAGTAGCCCTCGGCCACCATGTTCATGGCCATTTGGGCGCCCAGCACCGAGTACCCCCGGCCAATCATGTTGCCGAAGGTTCGGTTGCGGCTAAATTGGGAGTAGGTGGTTACCAGCAAGTCGCCTAGGTAAGCCGAGGCGTTCATGTCGCGCTGGGGCTGCGGCTCCAGCAGGTCCACAAACCGGCGGATTTCCTGCATGGCGTTGGCCACCAGCACGGCCTGGAAGTTATCGCCGTAGTTGAGGCCGTGGGCAATGCCACAGGCCACCGCCACTATGTTTTTCATCACGGCGCAGTACTCGGCCCCGTTCACGTCGGCAATGGTGGTGGTGCGCAGGTAACGGCAGCGCAACAGCGTGGCCAGTTGCTGGGCCAAGGCGGGTTGCAAGCCGCCAATGGTGAGGTATGAAAGCTTCTCGAGGGCCACTTCTTCGGCGTGGCACGGCCCGGCAATGACCAGAAAGCGGTCCAGCGGCACGCCAAATTCCTCGGCCACGTAGTCGGTAACCAGGGCGTTGCGGCCGGGCACCATGCCCTTCACGGCCGAGGCCACCGCTTTGCCCTGGAAAGCCCGGCGGTCCAGCGGGGCCAGGGCCTCGGGCACAAAGGCGGCCGGGATGCACACAACCACCAGCTCGCTGGGTTGGAGGGCCAGGGCGATATCGGCCGTGGGGCGCACCTTGTCGCAGTTGATCTGCACGCTGCTGAGGTAGCGCGGGTTGTGCCCGTAGCGGGCAATGTGGTCCAAATCGGCCTGGGAGCGCAGCCACCAATTGACCTGCACATCGTTCTCGCTTAGGAGTTTAACCAAGGCGGTGGCCCAACTGCCGCCGCCGAGCACTGCAATTTGGGTGGGCAAGGCGAATAAGTTTAAATGGAAAAACCGCAACTTCACAAAACGTCGGCCACCGCCAAATGTGGCAAAAATGCGCGATAAACCCAAGCCGCCAACTAGTGGGAAATTTTGCCCACCCGCCGTTTTGCGAAGCCAGCCCCAGGGCGGAACTTTGCCCCATATGTCGCTTGAACGCAACCGCCCGTTTGCCCAGCTCGACTGGCTCACCGTGGGCCTTTACCTGGTTTTGGTACTTTTTGGCTGGCTCAACATTTACGCGGCCGTGTACGACCCCGAGGTGGATCGGGCCTTTATGGACATGAGCCTCAACCACGCGAAGCAATTGGTCTGGGTGGGCCTGGCCCTGCTGATTGCCCTAGGGGTGCTGTTGTTTTTCGACATGAAACTGTTTTACACCTTTGCCTACGTGATCTACGTGGCGGGGTTGTTGGCCCTGCTGGCCGTGTTGTTATTAGGGCGCGAGGTGCAGGGGTCCAAATCCTGGTTCGAGATAGCGGGCAACCGCCTGCAACCGGCCGAGTTCACCAAGTTTGCCACCGCCCTGGCCCTGGCCCGGTTCCTGCACGAACCCATGCGCAAGGTAACTAAGTGGGGCACTTTTCTGGTATGTGTGGCCATTATGGGCCTGCCGATGGGCCTCATCACCCTGCAAGGCGATACTGGGTCGGCCCTGGTGTTCAGTTTCCTGATTTTGGTGCTCTACCGCGAAGGGCTGCCCCACTGGGTAATGGGCCTGGGCCTGTTGCTCATTGTGCTTTTTGTGGCCACGCTGCTGATCAAAGAAAAGTACCTGTACCATTTGGTGGGCACCTTGGTGGGGTTGGGCGGCCTGTACGTGCTACTGTTTGGCCGCCGTAAATGGCGGCGCATTTGGCCTGCCGTGGGGGTGGTGGCCCTGTCGTTGGCCATTGTGTTCAGTGTCGATTTTCTGATCAACCAAGTGCTCAAACCGCACCAGCGCGCCCGCATTTACATGCTCATCGAGGAGCCTACCGACAAAGACGATATGAAGGGCGGCTATTTCCAAGTACGGCAGTCCAAAATCGCCATCGGCTCGGGCGGGTTTGTGGGCAAGGGCTTTTTGCAGGGCACCCAAACCAAGGGCAACTTCGTGCCCGACCAAGTTACCGACTTCATTTTCAGTATTATTGGCGAAGAATATGGCTGGTTGGGCAGCGTGCTGTTCATCGCGGTGTACGTATTTTTTATCCAACGGTTGGTGGTGCTGGCCGAGCGACAGAAGGCCCGCTTTGCCCGCGTGTACGGCTACGGGGTGGCCTCGGTCATCTTTTTCCACTTCGCGGCCAACATCGCCATGACGATGGGCATTTTCCCCGTCATCGGGATTCCGCTGCCGTTCATCAGCTACGGAGGCTCGTCGCTTTGGGCGTTTACCATTTTATTGTTTATTTTGCTCCGCCTTGATTTTCAGCGCAAACAACAGTTGCTGGCTAACTAATGCGGCAAGTTTTGTTTTTTCCTTTTTTATTAGTTGTATTGGGGCTGTACTGGTCTCCATTTTTAAACCCGACTTACTAAAAAATACCCATAATGGCCAACGCTAGCAAAAAATACCGGTCGGTCATGCTCATTGACGACAATGACATTGACAACTTGATTAACCAAAAAATGATCGAGGCGGCCAGTATCTGTGAAAACATTTTTACCCATTCCGGCGCGCGCAGTGCCATCGAGTTCTTGCGAAATTTGGAAAAAATCGCCAAAACAATGCCCGACGTGATGCCCGAGATCATCTTCCTGGACATCGACATGCCGCTGATGGACGGGTTCCAGTTTTTGGACCAGTTCGATAAGCTCACGGCTGAGACCAAGAAGCAGTGCCAGATCGTGATGCTCACCTCGTCCATCAACCCGCAAGACATGAGCAAGGCCAAGAATTACGCTTACGTAAAAAAATACATCAATAAACCGCTCACTCAGGAAGAGTTGAAGAAGTTGGCTTTGTAGTTTTTCCGGCTGGGGAAAGCCTAGGAAATAAAAAACGCCTTCGGCCCGCGCGCCGAAGGCGTTTTTTTGTATGTTATCTAGCGGTGGGGCTAGGTCAACGGTTAGTCCTTTTTACGGCGGGCGAAATAGTAAGTGAATTCAATGGTGCCACCAATGCCCAGGTACATAGGTTCCATGTACTTGTCAAAAAAAATCCGTGGTCCGGCTTCCAGGTTTAGCCCGATCACCCGGGTGGTGAATGGAAAATACTCTACCCCGACCGGCATCGAGAACTGCCTAACGTTACCAGTTTCGCTATTTTCTGCGCCAAAGGTGCTGCCAAAACTGGCCCCGAGGTAAAGCCGGGCTTTTTCTTCCTTGATGGCCCGGTAAAACCAGCCTGCCTCGACAAACCCGACTAAATCAGAGGAGTTAATGGCCAGCCGACCCCGCGCCATAAATACATGGCGGGCCTGGGCCGATGACTTGAAATTTAGCCCCTCCAAACCCAAACCTAGCCCAACTTGGGCCTGGGCTAGTTGGGTGCTGGCCAGAAAAAGGAGGACGAGTAAGCAGAGGTTTTTCATTTTGATGGTGTTATCAGGGTTTGAAGCAAATGTTTTGAGGCAATTAATAGTTAAAAGTCGCTTAAGATTGAGTAACTAAAACCCAGGAGACTAGAAATAATAAATACCCACGCTTATGCCCCGGAAAGTATCAGGGTAAAAAATTCTGGTAGGACGTACTAGGCTAAATTTGGAAAAGGTGGGTTGAATAATCAGGTGCGTTCGTCGGTTTAACCGGAACTCGAGGCCCGCCATCACCATAGGGCCGAGGGAAAAAGCTCCCCAAATATCCCCGTCAGTATAGTAGCCCGCCTGGCCGTAACGCTGGCTTAGGCCCCAGGCCGTAACCGAAGAGTTTAGCCCCAGTTGCATAAAAGGCGACCAGTTGGCCTGGGACTTGAAAAAACGATATTTCACTAACAAGGGTAGCTCAACCAGGGTAATGAATTGCTCGTAGCCAGTATAGCTACCGGGGTTTCTGTGGTAAATAGTGCCGAACGAGCTATGGTGGACCAAATGAAGCCCGCTGATCACCGTGAAATGTTCGCTAATTTCCCGCCCCACCATTAACCCTAGGCTAACCCCCGATGATCGGAAACGGTAGGCGATCACATCACTCGACATGGGCATTCAACTCGAGCAAAAAAGCCAATAATACAAGTAACTTTAGCTTCATAGGTTTTGATGGCGTAGTTGCGCTAGTTCTTTACCAATAATAAACCCCCAGACTTAGTCCGTAGAAGGTATCGAGTGCATAGGGTGTATCTAACAAAAGAATACTGGTTAGCGAGCCAACGGGTTGGATGGTGAGGTGCATCCTCCGGGTAACCCGAAACTCCGCGCCTACTCCAACCACGTTACCCACGGTCAGATTGGGGAAATAAACGTCCGGATAATGGCGAACAAGGCCATCGCTCCGATTGAAGACGGCTTTGTTACTAGTTTCAATCGAGAAGAACAGGCCTGCTTGCACAAATGGCGACCATACCCGGTTGAGTTTGCGGAAGCGGTATTTTAAGGTGAGGGGCGCTTCTAAATAATTGATTTTTGCGTTGGTTTGCCCGAAAACTGGTTTGTCGAGCAGCATACGTTCCCAAGAAGAGCTGTAACTACGGTGAATGAAATTGAGCCCGCTCATTAGGGTAAAGCGGGAATAGGAGCCAAGCCGCCGCCCGATTATTAAACCTAGACCAGTATCGCGTCCACGATGATCAGTGTCCCGCCCAGCATATAGGTAAGCATCACTGGATAGGTTTGCGCCCCCGTACAACTGCGCGCCCTTGAGCCAGCGCGACTGGGCGTGGGCACTTAATTCTAGCAAAAAAGCCAATAAAACAAATAACCCTAGCTTCATAGGTTTTAGACGGTACGGTTGCGCTAGTTATTTACCAATAATAAACCCCCAGGCTTAGTCCGTAGTAAGTATCGGGGCTAATACCTCGGTCGGAGGAAATGATACTGAATACAGAACCAAAAGGTTGGACGATAAGATGGGTGCGGCGATTTAACCGGAACTCCGCCCCAGCCGCTACCAGCGGGCCTAGTTGTAAATCACGTAGGTAGGCATCGCCATACTGGCCGGTGGCACCGTCACTTCGGGTAACGGTTCCCTTGTGGTTGGTCTCAACCGAAACAAGAAGTCCCGCCTGTACAAACGGTGACCAAGGGCGATTAAACTTACGCAACCGGTATTTTAAAGTGAGAGGGACTTCAAGATAATTAGCGTAACCTTTGTCTGTTGAGGTGAGGGTTGAGCCTGCACTGACAAAGTCAGTCCAATAGGAGGAACTTCGTCGCACTAAGTTGAGCCCGCTCATGAGGGTAAACTGG
Source organism: Bernardetiaceae bacterium (assembly GCA_025454895.1). Lineage (GTDB taxonomy): Bacteria > Bacteroidota > Bacteroidia > Cytophagales > Thermoflexibacteraceae > JALONO01. The sequence goes on along the minus strand of JALONO010000201.1, from coordinate 744 downwards.
GGCCCAAGCCGCCGCCCTACCATTAGCCCTAAGCCCAAATCGCGGCCTTGGTATTCTTGCCCTGGATAGTTGCCCGGATCAAATGTGAACTCACTTACTAGGCTAACGCCCCCGTACAACTGCGCGCCCTTGAGCCAGCGCGACTGGGCGTTGATATTCAACTCTAGCAAAAAGGTCAATAAGACAAGTAACCGTAGCTTCATGGATTTTTTACCAATAATAAATCCCCAGGCTTAGTCCGTAGAAGGTATCGGGCCTGGAGCCTCCATTATCCGAAGGGAGAATGTTCACCAGCGAACCGATGGGTTGCACCATGAGGTGTACCCGCTGGGTAACCTGGAACTCTGCCCCAACCCCCACCAGGCTGCCTACTGTAAGGTCGTGGAAGTAAGCATCGCGGTAATTTCTCGTAAAGCCGTCGCTGCGGGTGTAAGTACTTTTATTAGCTGCTTCAACGGCGAAAAGTAAGCCCGCCTGTACAAATGGCGACCATCGGCGGTTAAATTTTCGCAAGCGGTATTTTAATGTGAGCGGGGCCTCAAAGTGATATTGGTGGCCTTGGGTTTGCCATTCGTAATATTGGTCAAAACGGATGTAGTCCCCGTAAGGATTTACGTAGTTCCTTGCTTCACCCCGTTGGGTGTACTGGTGGCGCACTAGGTTGAGGCCACTCATGAGCGTAAAGGGCGAACGCGGGCCTAGCCGCCGCCCCACCATTAGCCCCAGGCCAATGTCCCGACCCTG
>JALONO010000200.1 GCA_025454895.1 Bernardetiaceae bacterium | reverse complement strand
TTCCCTAAATGGACAATATTTCTTGGCAGTTTCGCCAACTGATTATTGTCCAAATTCAAGGCGGTTAAATTTGATAATGCACCAAGGCTTGCCGGGAGTCCGGAAATGGAATTATCAGCCAAACATAAAATTTCCAAATTGGTTAAGTTACCTATACTTTTGGGAAGGGTGGCAATATTGTTGCCGGAGAGATATAGTTTATTCAGCATTTTTAAGTTTCCGATATTCTGCGGCAATTGCTTCAGGTCGTTGTTATCGAAATCTAAAATAGTGACATTTTCTAATGAGCAAAGGCTTTCCGGGAGCTCGCTAATCTGGTTGTCGGATAGCAATAGCCATTCTAATTTTTTTAAATTCCCGAGGTGCCTTGGCAAGGTCAAAAGCCCGCACCCCCTCAAATCCAGTCTCGTAAGGGTATGATTATTGGGTAAATCGTCCGTAAACTCATTTATCTTACAACCTCTTACGCTGATATCCACTACATTTGGCAGTTTCCGAAGAATTTTACTGAAACACTGAATGTTATATTTACCAGGTTCAATGTCTAATTTAGTAATCCACGAGGCCTCACTAATTTCGTCGTAACTTTCTAAACAGTGAAGCGTGTAGGCACAGTGATAACGGCTCTCGTAATAGGTTTTTTTAAAGAAAAATAGTTTGTCCACAATGTCGGGGTGGGAGATGATCGCCAAATTCTGGCGTTTGGCAACCACCTCCTTTAATGAACTCGAGGCGTATTTATTGAAAGTCAATTTTGCGATTTGGGTAGCCTTGGGATTTGAGAGATGAGGGTTCAAAAAACCATGAAAAGCCAGCGGGGTCAGAAAAACTTTTTCTAATTGACTAAGTTTGGCCAAGCTTTCTAAGGCGAGGAGAATACTCGGCTCGTTGTCGCTGGTCAGCAGGCTGTATAATTTTTGAAGTTCGGGCTGCATCAGTTAAATTTTTGAAAGATTTGGCACAAAAGATAAATTACTAGTCTGCCACCCCGCAGGTCTAGCTTTATAACGGCTTGACCGCCGTAAGATACTGCTTGCAGGGTCAATCATTGACTGCTCCTCTCCTTCAACTATTTGAAAATCAAAATTTTAATCAAGGGGCACTCGTCATTTTTAAACTTCATGGTCAATGCGCTGCCATTTTGACAAAGGCATCCCTTGCACCTCCAACTTTTAAAATTAACATTGGTTAAAATAAATCAATGCAATCTTCTCCACCCTCCCATGAAAATCCACCTGTTCGGGGCCTCGGGCACGGGCGTTACTACGCTGGGGCGGGCGTTGTCGGCCCGGTGGGGCCTGCCCTACTTCGATACCGACGATTACTTTTGGGAACCGACCCCCGTGCCGTTTACCGTGCGCCGGGCCCCGGAGGTGCGCGACCAACTGCTGGCCAGCCATTTGGCCCCCCACCCAAGTTGGCTACTGGGCGGCTCGTCGGTCATTGCCTGGGGCGAGCAGTGGCGCACCGCGTTCGACCTGGTAGTGTTCCTCTGGCTGCCGCCCGCACTGCGGCTGGCCCGCCTGCGCGCACGGGAGCACGCCCGCTACGGCGACGCGCTACGTACCGACCCGGACCGCCGCCGCCAGTTCACCGACTTTATGGCCTGGGCCGCCGGTTACGACGACGGCTCCAGCGGCGGCAGCCGTACCCTGGCCAACCACGAAGCCTGGCTGGCTTCCCTGGCCTGCCCGGTGCGGCAAATCCGGGGCGACACCACTACCGAGGAACGGGTGCGGTTGGTGGGCGAGGCGGTGCAACACCCCTAGGCGGGTGGCGGGAGCAGGGATAACACAAACTAGATTAATGGCAGATTTTGCATGAAATCTCGCACTCAGCCAAAATCTGATGGGGAAGTTATCTAATAAAGTTGAATATCAACCTCCCGGTCAGGGCGGGGGGAATGCCCATTGAACGGGGCAAAAATGTGCAGGCGGCCATTGGCAAACCGGGCCTCGATGCGTTGGGCATCCACAAAATCAGGGATGGGGTACGTGCGCACCACCGCCGGGGCAATGGCCGCTTCAGTGTCCAGCCCGCCCGCCGTGGGCAGGTCGGCCGCAAACTGGGTGGAAATGTAAAGTCGCTGATCTTTGATGCGGATGCGGTACGCCTCGGGGCTGAGGCCGGGCACGAACATTTCGTAGCGATAACCTTCTTCGGTCTCGGTCAGGTGCTCCTCGGTGAGGCTGATGCCGCCCCCCAGTAGGCTGCTCACCTGGGCCATCTGGGCGATTTGTTGGGTAATGCTGGGTTCGGTTTTCATAAAAGTGAAGCATTTAAGCCTTTACCTCTTTCGCAAATGGCCCACCAAAGCCTTTTAGCGGCCAAAATGACCGATTTGTTCAATTTTACCCTGCATTCGGTGTGTCATTTTGGCGCGAAACCGGCGGGACTTGGGAGGGCGACGGCCGCCAAAATAGCGAGATGCCCCAGGCCACCAGCCCGGTCAACAGCGATACCAAGGTGCTCACCGTGTGCGACACAAAAGCGAAATCGCGGCCTTGTTTGAGGGGCAAGTCGTACATGAGCAGGGTTTCGCTCACCAGGTAATGATAAACGCCCGTGCCGCCCTGCACGGGCACGGCAAAGCTCAGCCCGCTAATGGCCGTGATGGATAGCCCCGCCCGGTAGGTGAGGTGCGAAGTAATGGGCAAGGCAAAAAACACCCAGTACAACGCGAAAAAATACAACAACCAAATACTGACCGAGTAAAGGGCGAACCGCACTTGCCCGGCGGTGTCTAATTGCCGCACGCTCAGTAGGCCGTCCTTCACCCCCAGGCCAAACTGCACCGCTTTTTGCACCACGGCCAACCGCGATAGCTTGGCCCAAAAACGCCAAACCAAGGCCAGGCCCAGCAGCCCGGCCCCGGCCAATCCGGCCAGCAGCCACCAACGACCCCCGCCGTTGGTGGGGGCCGCCCCGAAGAGCTTGCCCAGTAAAGCGAGCAAACGTTCGTGTTCTAAGGTAAGGGCCAGGGCCAGGGCCAGCCCCAGCATCAGCAGGTCCACCACCCGCTCGGTAATTACCGCCCCAAACGACTGCTTGAACGGTACGCGGGCCAGACGTTCCAACATAAAACTACGGGTAAGCTCGCCCATGCGGGGCAGCACCAGGTTGGCCAAGTAACCGATGAGTACCGCCAAAAACGCCGCTACCGTGCTGGGCCGTTGGCCTAACGCGCTCAGCATCAGGCTCCAACGGGCCGCCCGCAGCCAGTGGGCCCACAGGGCCGCCCCAATGGCCGCCGCCACCCAGCCCCAGCGGGCCGTGGCCAGTTGGGCCATCATCTCGGGCCAGTTTTGGTCGCGGTACAGGTAGGCAAACAGGCCCCCGGCCAGCAGCAACGTGAACCCATACTGGGCCAATTTGCCCCAACCAAGGCCAAACGGACTGTTCATACGTGGTTATTTGGGGCCAAAGTACGGCATTTTGGCCCGGTTGCTGGTGATCTATTTGCCTGATTCTGATTTTTCGCCGCCGCCCACTGGCTGACCTTATCTAGTTTATCTGCAAGAATTAAAAATCATCAAAAAAGAAGAATCATGCAATCACGCAATCATGCAATCATGCAATCACGCAATCATGCAATCATGCAATCATGCAATCATGCAATCATGCAATCATGCAATCATTTTACTATAATTGGCCCGCCGGGAGTGCCTTTTGCCGCCCCGCCCCCTTGCCATGTCTGTTAGCCAATACATAGAACACACCAACCTCAGCCCCCTGCTGGTGGCCGACCAGGTGGAGCAACTGGCCACCGAAGCCGCCCAACACCGCCTGGCCGGGGTGTGCGTGCCGCCCTACTGGGTCAAAAAAGCCCGCCGCGACCTCGACCAGGCCCTGGCCCAAGTGGCAGGCCCCGCTCCCACGCGGTTGGTTACGGTCATCGGGTTTCCGTTGGGCTACCAGCGCAGCGAGGTTAAGCTCCGCGAAGCCGAAATTGCCCTGGCCGACGGGGCCGACGACCTGGACGTAGTGATGAACCTAAGCGCGTTTAAAACCGGGGTAATGGCTTGGGTAAAAGGCGAATTGGCCCAACTGGCCAAGCTGTGCCACCAGCAAGAACGCTGGCTCAAGGTGATTTTGGAAACGGCCTACCTCAGCGAGGCCGAGATCGAGCGGGCCTGCCAACTGGCCTGCGATGCCGGGGCCGACTTTGTGAAAACCTCCACCGGTTTTGCCCCGGCCGGGGCCACCGAGGCCCATGTGCGCCTCCTGCGGGCCTGCGTGGGCACGCGGGCGGGCGTAAAAGCCTCCGGTGGCATCAAAACCCTGGCCCAGGCCCGCGCCCTGGTGGCCGCCGGGGCCGACCGGCTGGGCACGTCGTCGGCCCTGGCCATTTTGCAAGAAGAGAAAAATGGGTAGGGGCCACCGTTAAGGTTGTCCGGCCGTTGTTTTTCCATTCTAAATCAATCTGAAAAAACTGGTAAACAATTGGTTTTTAAATCGTTAAATTGCCCATTGAACCAAGCCGCTCTTTTTGATGAAACGCCGTCGTTTTTTGTTGGCCGGGGGGGCCGCCCTGGCCGCGCCTAGCTTGCTGGCCGCCCCGGTGGTAACGCGCCGCCCGCTGGGGCCGGGGCCTCGGGTGGTGGTGCTGGGCGCGGGGCTGGCCGGGCTGGCCGGGGCCTACCGTTTGCAGCAACTGGGGGCCACGGTTACCGTGCTGGAGGCCCGCAACCGGGTAGGCGGCCGGGTGTTCACCTACCAGGCCCCCGGCCAAAACCTCACCACCGAACTGGGGGCCGAGTGGGTGGGCCGCTCGCACGAGCGGGTGCTGGCCCTGTGCCGCGAGCTTAACCTGCCCCTGGTGGACCACGTGTACCAAACCCACGCCTGCCTGGGCCAGGTGTACCAAAGGCCCGACCAATGGCGGTTTGACCCTCAGTGGGAGGCCATCCTGAACCAAAAACTGGCGGCCTTTGCCGCGTTGAACCAAACCAACGAGCGGGCGGCCCTGCGCCAAGCCGACGGGCTAGACTGGTGGCGGTGGCTGCGCAACCAAGGCATCAGCGAGGCTGACCTGGAACTGCGCGAACTGCTCGACAGCACCGATTTTGGGGAAAGCATCCGGCACGTGTCGGCTTACATGGCCCTGGGCGAGTACGGCGAAAGCAGCGAAAACAACGAGATGGACTACCACATCGTCGGGGGGAACAGCCGCCTGCCCCAGGCCCTGGCCCAGCGCATCGGGGCGGCCCACCTCAAAACCGACCATGCCGTAACCCAAGTAACCCAAGCGGGCGGGCAAATCACGGTTACGTGCCAAAACGGGCAGCAGTTTACCGCCGACCGGGTGCTGTGCGCCCTGCCCACCGCCGCCGTGGCCAAAATCAACTGGCAGCCCGCCCTGCGCCCCGAGGCCCGGGCCGCCCTGGACCAATTGCAATATAGCCGCATTATCAAATGCTCGGTGCTGTTCCGCGAGCGGTTTTGGGGGGCCGAAAACTTTGCCTGCATCACCGACACGGAGGCCCACTACCTGTTCCACACCACCCAGGGCCAAGCCGGGCCAGCGGGGATGCTCACCGCCTACGCCGTGGGCGACAAGGGCCACCTGATGGCCAAAAAAAGCCGCGAACAGCGCATCCAGGCCCTCACCGAAGCCCTGCGCCCGGCCTTTGGCCAGGTGGCCGGGCTGGCGCAGGATGTGTTTACCTATTACTGGGGCAACGACGAGTACAGCCAAGGCGCCTACGCCATTTACGACGTGGGCGAGTGGACCCACCTGCGGCCTGCCCTGGCCGCCCGGCACCGCCACGTGTGGTTCGCGGGCGAGCACCTGGCCGAGTGGCAAGGTTTTATGGAAGGCGCCGTAGCCACCGGCCAGCAAGCCGCCGAAGCAATGGTTTGACCAACCATTTCTTGAATTTTTTTGCGCCAGGCACGGTAGTGGTGCCTAGCCAATGGCGGTGCGGTGTCCTCCAGGGTACACGTAAGTTCCCGTGCGTGGTTGGGCCGGGGCGTAGCCCACGCTTAGGCGGGGCCACGCCCCGGCCCAACCACGCACCGGTTCGTACCTCACCGCCTTCCGGCCACCGGGCGTTGCACCCTCACGATCCCAAGTTCCGGCCCCCTAACCATTTCCCCACCCATCACCCGTCCGCACGGGCAAGGCAAGCCTTGTCCCTGCTACCGAAATCCGCTACTTTTAAGCCCTTGAACTTCTCATCCCCATGAAACCGACCGCCTGGCTAGCCCTTTTCTACCTATTGGCGAGCGGCCCCGCCGCCCTGGCCCAAACGGCGGCGGCCCCGGCCCCGCTCAACACCCAGCAACTCCTGGCCGATGTGCAGGTGCTGGCCTCCGACAGCCTCGCGGGGCGGCTCACCGGCGATGCGGGCGGGCTAAAGGCCAAAAATTACCTGCTGCGCCGGTTTGCCGCCCTGGGCCTGCAAAAGTTCGGCGGTAGCTACGAGCAGCCCTTCCGCTTCAAAAACCGCCGGGGCGATACCATCCAGGCCACCAACCTCATCGGCTACATTAAAGGTACCCAAAACCCGGACCGGTACCTGGTGCTATGCGCCCATTACGACCACCTAGGCACCCGCAACGGCCAAGTATTTGCCGGGGCCGACGACAACGCCTCGGGCGTGGCCACCATTTTGGCCCTGGCCGCTTATTTTAAGCAGCACCCGCCCCAGCACAGCCTCATCATTTTTAGCCCCGATGCCGAAGAGCAGGGCCTGCAAGGGGCCAAGCACTTTGTGGCCCATCCGCCCGTGCCCCTGGAGGCCATCGCCCTCAACATCAACATCGATATGCTGAGCCGCAACGACAGCAACGAGTTTTACGCCTGCGGGCCGCATCATTTTCCGGGCCTCAAGCCGCTCATCGAGGCGCAGGTGGTGGCCAGCAGCCCGGCCAAACTGCGGTTCGGCCATGACCAGCCGGGCCTCCCCCCGGGGCAAGACTGGTCCTCGGCCTCCGACCACGGGCCGTTTTTCCGGGCGGGCATCCCGTTCATCTACTTTGGCGTGGAGGACCACGCCGACTACCACCGCCCCACCGATACCTTTGCCCGGATCCAGCCCGCGTTTTTTGCCGCCGCCGCCGAGCAGGTGCGGCAAATCGTGGCCCAGGGCCTTGACCCCGCCCTGGGGCGCATCCAAGCCATGAAAAAGGCGGGGCGATAAAACTTTTGCTTTGCGCTGGTTCCCTTCCGTGCGTGGGGCCTGTTTCTCAAAACTGGCCCCACAACAGAACTCCGAAAAACCCTGGCTACCGGGGGGCACGGAATACCGCTCTTCTAATACTAAAGTCAAATACGGATTGCGTGTTCTTGGTGCTGTAAATGATTGATAAACAAAGAGAACAATCATTTAATCATGCAATCATTAAGTCATTTATGTATAATTGGCTTAAGAAATATTAACAGCCCGGCAGTCGAAAAGCTTGCTACCTTCGACCGATGTTTTGTTTTCCACCCAATCGTCCAACCTCATGAGAAGGCATTATAGTTTGATCCTGCTGGCCCTGCTCTGGGCCGCCACTCCCGCTCTGGCCCAACTAACCGTGCCCCACGGCGGGGGCAGCAAAAA
>JALONO010000199.1 GCA_025454895.1 Bernardetiaceae bacterium | reverse complement strand
GCACACAACAAAAAACGCGAGCCACTTTCCAGCAACTCGCGTTTAAAATTTAGCTCCGCAGAGGCAGGGGGACTCGAACCCCCAAAGCGCTATTAACGCTCTACAGAATTTCGAATTCTGCTCCTGATCCGGCCGGATTACCTCTAATTCAGGGGTACAAAGGTAGCAAACCCCGCCCAAAACCCCAAACCCATCTCAGCGGTTGAAGCTGAGGCCATGCCCCGCCGTGTAAAGCATAAAGGCTATGGCCAGGCCGAACATGGTTAAATTAAGCCAGGAGAACTGGGCCAGTGAGTTGTCTTTTACCAACACCAGCGGCTCGTTTTTGGCAAACGTGCCCGCCACGGCCGTGAGCGTGAGCATGCATACACAACCCAGCATCACCATTAGCCCTTGGGCCTGCACCCGCCAAGCCACCGGTAAAATCGCCAGGCAACCGGCCCAGGCGGGCAACAGGGCCACCTGCAAGAGGTACTTTTTCGGCGATCGTTCTACCTTCCAACTGGCCGAAGGCGCGGTTTTGAGCCACCACTGGCGGAACAACAGACCAGCCAAGGCGGTGAGCAGCAAAAAAAGGCCGCCAAAGGCCCGGCTCACTTTCCGATCCACCCCGTACCAGTTGAGCGGTACCGCTAGCCCTTGGTACAAAAACAGCCCCAGCACAAAACTGCTCAGCAATAGCACCACGCTCAAGACGTGGATCCACAGCACATAAACCCGCAAATAGCCGGGAGTGCGCCGCAGTCTTCCGTACAGCCACCAACTGGCCACACTACATCCCAACGCAAATAACACCGGCATCATATACACCAAGGCTACACTGGCAGGGCTCCACTGGTCATACGCAGTATGGTTCTCCAACACCCCAAAAAACAGCAAACACTTGCGCCCCAGTATCGCGTAGCCTAAGGCCAAGCTCAAAAAATGAGCGTAGATTAGCCCAATGGCCACGCTAACAAAGATCAAAAACGAGTTGACGCTCACCCAAAACGAGCTGTGAGGGCCAAATATCCTCGCCCAAATTGCTTGCATACTCAAAACAGTTTGACGCTTTAGGCCAACCAACCTTTAGCAAAAATGGGGCAAACCCGGCAAAAACGCCCAACCGAAAGTCGATAAAAAAACCCGGCCACGAAAACGTAGCCGGGTAATTTTATGGGGCACTTGCCAAGTAGAAATTACTTGATCTCTACTTCGGCACCAGCTTCTTGGAGCTTCTTGGCCAAATCGTCGGCTTCGGCCTTGGCGATGCCCTCTTTCACGGGCTTCGGGGCGGCATCCACCAGGTCTTTGGCTTCTTTCAGGCCCAAGCCGGTCAGGTCTTTCACCAATTTCACTACTTGGAGCTTTTGGGCGCCACCGCTCTTCAAGATTACGTCAAAGGCGGTTTTCTCGGGAGCAGCCTCCGCAGCCGGACCGGCGGCCGGGCCAGCAGCTACTGCCACAGCGGCGGCGGCGGGCTTAATACCGTAGTCGTTCTCCAGAATTTGGGCCAACTCGTTTACTTCTTTCACGGTGAGGTTCACCAGTTGTTCGGCGAATGCTTTCAGATCTGCCATTGTTTTATTGTGTTTTGTGATTTGTCGGATTTGAATTAAAACGAAAATGTTACTTTAAACTGCCCGGATGTAGCAACATCGGCGGGCCACCACTACTAGCCTTGCCGTTCGCCCAAAGTTTTGAGCACCCCGTGGATGGTGTTGCCACCGCTTTGCAGGGCACCCAGCACGTTGCTCATTGGAGACTGCAACAGGCCGATGATCTCGCCCAGCAGGTCTTCCTTCGACTTCAGGTTCACTAGCGCGTCCAGTTGATTGTCGCCAATAAACAGGTCTAAGCTAATCGAGGCACCTTTCAGTTGGGGCTTGGGGGTCTCTTTCTTGCCCGCCTTTTTACGGAATTCCTTGAGCAACTCGGCCGGCAGCTTGGGGTTCTCGGGCGAAAACATAATGCCTGAAAAACCTTTGAACACGGCCTCGTCAAACGGGCTAAAATCGCCTTTTCCCATGCGCTCTAAAGCCTTTTTGATCAGGGTATTTTTTACCACGCGATACTCAATCCCTTTTTCAAAACAAGAACGACGGAAAGCGTTGGTCTGGGCCACGGTCATGCCGGAGGCATCGGTGATGTAAAAGTTGGCACAATCCGCAAACTTGCCAGACAGTTCCTCTACAATTTGATCTTTTTCTTCTCTTGTCATGATCGTGCAATTTTACAGTCCAGGAATCGAGGCTTTGTCCACTTTAATGCCGGGGCTCATCGTGCTAGAAATCCGAATAGTCTGCATATAAGTGCCTTTGGCGGTAGCGGGCTTCAACTTCAATACGGTGTTGATCACCTCGCGGGCGTTTTCGGTAATTTGCTCCGGGGTGAACGACACCTTGCCAATGCTCGTGTGGATGATACCGGTTTTATCGACCTTAAAATCGATTTTACCTTGCTTCACCTCTCGCACTGCCTTGCCCACTTCCATGGTTACCGTACCCGACTTGGGGTTGGGCATTAAACCACGGGGACCTAGCACCCGGCCCAGCTTACCTACTTTGGCCATTACGGTGGGCATGGTGATGATCACGTCCACGTCGGTCCAGCCTTGCTCAATTTTAGTAATGTAGTCGTCCAGCCCTACGTGGTCGGCCCCGGCCTCGCGGGCCTCGGCTTCCTTGTCGGGCGGGCACAGGACCAGCACGCGCACCTCTTTGCCGGTACCGTGGGGGAGCGATACCACCCCGCGTACCATTTGGTCGGCCTTGCGCGGATCTACGCCCAAACGAATGTCGATGTCCACCGAGGCGTTAAACTTGGCGTAGTTTACTTCCTTCACCAAGCTGCTGGCCTCTTCGAGCCCATACTCCTTTTGCACATCGTATTTCGCAAGGGCTTCCTTCTGTTTTTTCGTCAACTTTGCCATCTCTGGGTTTTTTAGAAATGAAACACTTGGGATACTAGGCCCAAGGGGCTTTGCCCGTTACGGTGATACCCATGCTGCGGGCCGTGCCAGCTACCATGCTCATGGCCGACTCTACTGTGAAGCAGTTCAGGTCGGGCATTTTGGTTTCGGCAATTTGGCGAATTTGTTCCCAACTTACCGAACCTATCTTGTCGCGGTTGGGCGAAGCGGAACCTCCTTTTACTTTGGCGGCATCCATTAGCAGTACCGGGGCGGGCGGGGTTTTGATGACAAACTCAAACGATTTGTCGGAAAACACCGTAATCAACACCGGCAACACCTGCCCCATTTTATCTTGGGTGCGGGCGTTAAACTGCTTGCAAAACTCCATGATGTTCAAGCCTTTACTACCCAGGGCCGGCCCAATGGGGGGCGATGGGTTGGCTTGGCCACCTTTTACTTGGAGCTTCACATAGCCTGTTATTTCTTTAGCCATGATTACTGTTCTTTAACAACTTGTATATAGTTCAATTCGACCGGCGTGTTGCGGCCGAAAATTTTGACTGTCACATTGAGCTTTTTCTTCTCTTCAAAAACTTCTTCCACCGTACCAATAAACCCGTTGAACGGTCCGTCCATCACTTTCACCATCTCGCCCGGCTTGAACGTTACGTCGTGTTTGATCTCTTGGTCATCGTGGTCGTCGTCTTTGCCCAGCAGGCGGCTCATTTCCGAATCGCGCATGGGGCGGGGCATGGCGTTGGGGCCAGCTCCTTCCACGTCGAGGAAATTGATCACCCCGGGCACGCTACGAATGGTATGCAGTATCTCGCCGTTGCTTAGGTCCGCCTCTACCATCATGTAGCCAGGGTACAAGATTTTTTCCACGGCCACTTTTTTACTCTTGCCGTCTTTCATCTTGCGGATCTGGAAGACTTTTTCGCCGGGGGCAAGTACCTGGCCGATGTGGGTCTCGAGTTTATGGAGCGACACTTCCTTTTCCAGGTAAGCCTTCGCTTTTTTCTCTTGACCGCTCACCACGCGCACCAAATACCATTTCTTTTCGCTCATAGTGAAAGCCACATATATATAAAGTGCTGGGTGCTACTGGCCTGCCTTGGGAAGCATTTTGGAGAAGACAGGGCAGGCTTTCGGCCCGGCGGGCTTTATCCTTAGTTTGACAATATTAAAAACCTGAATAAATGATTTGCAGCCCTTTATCGAAGGCCAGATCCACTAACCCGATCACCAAGGCGAAGATCAAAGACGCGATGAGTACCAAAATAGACAAGTTTTGCAACTCGCTGTACTTGGTCCAGGTTACGTGCTCCAACATCTCCGTCCGGGAGTCTTTTAAAAATTGAACTATCTTGTTCATGATACTTTTTAGATCAGCACGGGCGGCAGGAGTCGAACCCACATCGATGGTTTTGGAGACCACTGTTCTACCATTGAACTACGCCCGTTTGAAAACGGAGTGCAAAATTAGAACATCGAAACCGATTTACAACGCCGCTACTTAAAATTATTTGATCGCGTTATTGCCTAACTACCACTGCCTTACGCCGGGTTTGGGAAGGTTTTCTGGCCCCGGAAAAGGTTGATATTCATCCCTGATCTCCATGCGGAGCCTCTGGCCCAACGTTTCGGCCCAACCAGGCTCCTGCGGGCGCGGGCGCACGACGGCCCTCCTACCCGCCCCCCTAGCCGTGCGCCAAGCAAACGGAACTGGCCTTTGCGCCTTAACTTTGGCGGCCCGGTGGCGGTTACGCCCGGTTCCCTTAGCCCGCACCTTATGATCGAGGTAAAAAACTTGAACAAAACCTTTGGCGACCGCCAAGTGCTTTTCGATGTATCGGCCACGTTCCGCCCGGGCATCACCAACATGATCATTGGCGGCAGCGGCACCGGCAAAAGCGTGCTGCTCAAGAACATCGTGGGCCTGGTGGTGCCCGACTCGGGGCAGGTGCTGTTCAACGGCCGGGACTTCCACCACGCCGACAAAGAGGAAAAAAAACAGATCCGCCGCGAGATCGGGATGCTGTTCCAAAGCGCGGCCTTGTTCGACTCGCTCTCGGTGGAGCAGAACGTGCGTTTTCCGCTGGATATGCTGAGCCAGATGCCCGACGACGAAAAAGCCGACCGCGTCAACTTTTGCCTGCAACGGGTGGGGCTGGAAAATGCGAACCAAAAGCGCCCCTCCGAACTGAGCGGCGGTATGAAAAAACGGGTAGGCATTGCGCGGGCCATTGCCCTGCAAACCAACTACTTATTCTGCGACGAACCTAACTCCGGCCTCGACCCGCTTACCTCGATCATGATCGATAACTTGATCCAGGAAATCACCCAAGAGTACAACATTACCACCGTGGTCGTCTCGCACGATATGAACTCGGTCATGGAAATTGGGGAAAACATCATTTTCATGTACAAGGGGGCCAAGCTGTGGGAGGGCGACAACGAAACCATCTTTACGTCGGATGTGAAGGAGCTTAACGAATTCATCTTCTCCAACAAACTAATGCGCCGGTTCCAACCAAACAACGGCAGGCACTGATGCTAAAATGGCTAAATGATTGCACGATTAAGTAATTAGAAATTAATATTTAAAATAATAAATATTTTTTTATTTACTCCACATTTATCAGAAAAATTCAGCGCATTTTATAGTAGTCGCAAAAAAACTTTGCCCGCTGGCCTAGGCCAGCGGGCAAAGTTGATTAAATGGCTAAGGAGTGATTACTTAGCCAACGGGCTAGCAGCTTCGGCCAAAATGATTACTTTGTTGTTGAGTACCTCAATCACCCCGCCGTCGATGCGGTAGTATTGCAGGCCCGCGCCGGTGTTCACCCGCACCTGCCCGGCCTCGAGGGCGCTCACCAGGGCGGCGTGGTTTTCCAGTACCTCAAACAGGCCCTGGCTACCCGGCACTTGCACGCCTTTGGCGGAGCCTTCAAACACTTTTTGGTCTGGGGTGATAATTTCTAGTTGCATATTTTATTAGGCTTCAGGCCCCGGGCACCAAGTTGGGTTGGCTGGCCCGTGGGCAATGGAATAGCTGGCTGGCCGCGCAATCAAACTTCGTGAAACGGATTACCGCCCCTCCACAATGGCTAATTGCGCAGCCAACCGCAAGAGGTTATTTTTTAGCTTCCGCGATCAAGCGTTCGCCCTTCTCGATGGCCTGCTCGATGGTGCCCACTAGGTTGAAGGCAGCTTCGGGCAGGTGATCAAGTTCGCCGTCCATGATCATATTAAAGCCCCGGATGGTGTCTTTAATATCTACCAATACGCCTTTGAGGCCCGTAAAGGCTTCGGCCACGTGGAACGGCTGCGACAGGAAACGCTGCACCCGGCGGGCACGGTGTACCACCTGCTTGTCTTCTTCCGAGAGTTCGTCCATGCCCAAAATGGCGATGATGTCTTGCAATTCTTTGTAACGCTGCAAGGTTTCTTTCACGCGCTGGGCGCAAGCGTAGTGGGCCTCGCCCACGATGTCTTGGGTAAGGATGCGCGACGTGGAGTCAAGTGGATCCACGGCCGGGTAAATCCCCAACTCGGCAATTTTGCGGCTCAGTACCGTGGTGGCATCCAAGTGGGCAAACGTAGTGGCAGGGGCGGGGTCGGTCAAGTCATCGGCTGGTACGTAAACGGCCTGTACCGAGGTGATAGACCCCCGCTTGGTGGAGGTGATACGCTCTTGCATGGCCCCCATCTCAGTGGCCAGGGTGGGCTGGTAACCTACTGCCGAGGGCATCCGGCCCAGCAGGGCCGATACTTCGGAGCCAGCTTGGGTAAACCGGAAAATGTTGTCGATAAAGAAGAGGATGTCGCGGCCCACGCCGTCGCCTTCCCCGTCGCGGAAATACTCGGCCACGGTGAGGCCCGACAGCGCCACGCGGGCACGGGCCCCCGGAGGTTCGTTCATTTGGCCGAACACGAACGTGGCCTGCGATTTTTTCAGTTCTTCGCCGTCCACCTTGCTCAAGTCCCAGCCGCCTTCTTCCATCGAATGTTTGAAGGCTTCGCCGTACTTGATAATGCCCGCCTCGATCATTTCGCGCATGAGGTCGTTCCCTTCGCGGGTACGCTCGCCCACGCCGGCAAAAACCGAAAGGCCCGCGTAAGCCTTGGCGATATTGTTGATCAGCTCTTGGATAAGCACCGTTTTGCCTACCCCGGCCCCGCCGAACAACCCGATTTTACCCCCTTTTACGTAAGGCTCGATCAAGTCGATTACTTTGATCCCAGTGTACAGCACCTCGCTGGTGGTGGACAGGTCCTCAAACTTGGGGGCCGCCCGGTGGATGGGCAAACCCCGGTCGCGGTTGGGCTGGGCAATGCCATCGATGGCCTCGCCCACCACGTTGAACAGGCGGCCTTTGATGCCTTCGCCGATGGGCATTTTGATGGGCGAACCGGTGTCCACCACATCCATGCCCCGAGTGAGGCCCTCGGTACCTTCCATGGCAATGGTTCGTACCCGGTCTTCGCCGAGGTGTTGTTGACATTCCAGCACTACCACCGTCCCATTTTCCTTAACTACGGTGAGCGCATCTAAAATTTGCGGGAGTTTAGCGCCTTGGGCTTCAAAACTCACGTCCACCACCGGGCCGATAACCTGGGTGATCTTACCAATATTTGCCATTTGTTCAGTCAAAAAGTCTGAAAGGTTAATACCTGAA
>JALONO010000198.1 GCA_025454895.1 Bernardetiaceae bacterium | reverse complement strand
GTAGGCCGCAAACACCAGGCGCACGGTTTGCAGGTTGTCGGCCCCGGTGGTCTCGGCCTGGCCGGTGCCCAGGAGGTCCTGCAAAATGTCGCGGTTGCAGCTCACGATGCTGGGTGGCTCGTTGGTGAGCCGCTCGGTTTGCCACCCGTACTTTTGGCAGGGCACGGTCTCGGCCACGGTGCCGCTGGCCGTGGTGGTTTTGAGCAGCAGGTCCGGCTCCAGGCTGAGGCTGCCCGCCGTGCCCTCGATCAGCATCAGGGTTTGGGGGTGGTGGTTTTGAGCAGCAGGTCCGGCTCCAAGCTGAGGCTGCCCGCCGTGCCCTCGATCAGCATCAGGGTTTGGGGAAACACCTCGCGCTCCAGCCGGGAACTGAACGAGATTTCCTGCACGCACGTAACGCCCGAGCGCATGGTGAGCAGGGTGGTGGCCACGTCTTCGCCCCGGATGGTGGGGTTTACGCGCTGGGTGGCGCAGTAGAGCGAGGCCGCCTCGCCAAACAGGAACCGCAGCACGTCGAACTGGTGCGAGCCTTGGTCGGTGAGGGCAAACTGCGCCAACTGGGCCAAAAACGGCTGGGTCTCGAACAGCGGAAAGGCCGTGTTGAAGCCCGACCAGCAGCGGAACGGCCGGCCAATGGCCCCGCTGGCCAAAATCTCCTTGATCCGGCGGAACTGCGGCTGCCAGCGGTAGTTTTCGTGGACGTAATACTTGACCCCGGCCTGCGCACAAACGGCCACCATCCGCTCGGCGGTGGCCAGGTCGGGGGCCATGGGCTTTTGGCAGATCACGTGCTTGCCGTAGCGGGCGGCCAGTTCCACCAGCGGGCCGCCCGCTCCTGGGCGCGGGCCAGGGTGCGGTTGTACAGGGCCACGATCTGCACGCCGGGCAGCTCGAGCCAGCCCCCGATCTGGAACTGGGACCAGAACCCGCAGCCAAAAACGGCAATGTTGACGTTGGTTTTCATTTTCGGGGGTAGCTCGGTGGAGCCGGGGGCAAGTTAAGGCAAGATTTGGCGCGTTTTCATCGGCATTCAAAGCTCTTGCCCTTCGGCCGGGGGCGGCGGGGGCGAGGAGGGCAAAGCGGCCGATGAGCCATACTCGCGCTGGTAGGCTTTTACCAGCACCAAAAAGTAGGAGATGAGCAGTGGGCCCATCACCAACCCTAAAATGCCGAAGAACTGCAGGCCGAAAATGACCCCCAAAATGGTGATGAGTGGATGAATATCGCCAATATGCTTGGCAATGGCAAAGCGGAGAAAATTATCGATGTTGAGCACTAGCACCCCGCCCCAAATGAGGATACCGAAGCCAGAAAACTGGTCGCCTTGGGCCAACTCGATGACCCCAGCGGGCACCCACACCAGCGGCGTGCCCAACACCGGGATAAACGCGGTGAAAAACGCCACCACACCCCAAAAAAAGGCATCGTTGATCCCAAAAATCAAGAACCCCAGGCCGGTGAGCGAGGCTTGCACCAAGGCAATAAGGCCCTGGCCCAATACGCTGGCGGTTACGTTGTTGGCCAGTTCCTGGTACATTTCGTCGATGGTGGCGTCGTCGAACGGCAAAAACTTGTGCAACTGGGCCACCACCCGGTCTTCGTCATAAAACAAGTAAAATAGGATGAAGTACAAGATGGAAATGCTCACAAACAAACTCAGCGTGCCCGACAGCAGCGGGGTAAACAACTCGGTGGCGAAGGTGCCCACGCGGGTGGCCACTTGCTGTAACAATTCCTTATTTTGAAGGTCGATCCCGGCCATTTCCTGCACCCGGATCACCATGGGGTTCGAGAGCAGTTGGTTAAAAGCGTCCACCAGGGCATCGGTTTTGGTGGAGTAAGCGATGGCCTTGCGCGCGATCATCACGCCCACCAGCAGCAGCGGCAGCACGATCACAAACAACGACGACACAAATACCACGGTGATACTCAACCCTTTGCCCCAGCGGCGGCGGCGATGTAAGTAATGAAAGAACCGCCGAAAAAGCACGAATAAAATCACGCTACCGATCAACGCCGGGATATATTCGCGCAGGCCATAGACGATGAAAAAGCCCAGGCCGATGATGAGGGCGATATGCAAGGCCAGCTTCTGCTGAGGCGAGTAAATTTTATTCATGCCCCTAATTTGGCCAAAATGGGTAAAAAAGAAAACATTCTACCCCGAAACGGGACAGAATGTTCCACACTTAGTTTAGCATAAAGATTAATTATCTACCGACAAAATTGGGCCAAATTATTTTTCCGACAAAATTTTCTCAAAAAAATTACATGGGTAGGGCGATTTGCACTTTTACCGCCGGTTAGTTGCCAGCGGTGGCCACGGGCGGGGCTTTGAGTGGCGAGGCGGCCAAAGGTACGGCCAGGGCCATATTGTGTTGGCAAATGCGCCGCACGCGCCGCCAGTGCCACAGCACGTCGCGGTAGGCTTGCCATAGCGGGTAGCCGGGGTGGTAGATATGGGCTGGCTCGGAAGCCACCCCGTTTAGTTCCAGGATTTTGATCTGCTCGCCCGCGTAAAGGTGCTCCAGGCTGGGTACTTTCAGGTCGAACCTGCCGTAGTAAAAGCCGTCCACCCCGGCGGCAATTTGGTCAAAAACCTGTTGTAACCGCTTGTTAATAAGGTGATTGGCATTGATAAACTCAGTGCCTCGGCAGTGGTTGCCAATGGGTTCCACCACTAGTTGCGTGCCCGCAGGCACTACCTGGTCCAAAGCCGGGCCTAGCTTGGCCTCCAAGCGGGGTAATTGGAACCGGGCGCGGTCGTTTTGGGCCAGCAATTGGCGCACCGTGGCCTGGCCATTGCCCTGCACCGCCAAAAAGCGTTTGAGGGTAACCGAGCTTACTTGGCCTTGGGGCTGGTTGGGTAAGCGGCTGTAAAACACCCCTAGTTCGATGGGGTAGTCCACAAACTCTTGCACGATGAGCGGGTGCGAGTGGGCCGCTAGGTAGGTGGTCAACCCAGCCGCGTCGGTGATTTTTTCCACGTGGGTGCCCCGCTCGCCCACGTTGGGCTTGGCCACCACCGGAAATGCCAGGCCCCGTTGCTGCATGGCTTGTTGCACGTGGGCAGCCCGGGCCGAGGCTTGGGTGAGATGTGGCCATTGCGCCCAATCAAAAAACAGGCTTTGGGGCAGGTAACTGGGGGGTAGAGTCGCCAAAATGCTGGCCTTCGATTCGCCAATGAGGCCGCCCAACCACATGCCAGGGTTGGCCCAGGCAAAAAACTTGGGCGAGCCGGTGCGGAGGGCCGTCCACACAAGGTAAGGCACCAACGGTAAATAGAACACCCACCAGGGCCAATACTCGAAACGGGCCCATTTGATGAAAAACAGCGGCGGCCGGAACGACATGGCTACTGGGGTTGCTGCTGAAACTGCACCGTGGCGTGCGCTACTCCAAAATGAGGGTCCAGGGTTACGTTAGGGAAATGGTTCGTTACCGCAATTTTGATGATGGCCAGGTGATGGATGGCGTGCTCGAGGTTGTAGGCCAGCTCGCGGTAAAAATTGGTGGCCAGTACCTGCCGCTCGCCCTGGGCCGAAAGGCTAAACCGCAGTTGCAAGTCGCGGTTGGGCCGGGCCTCGGCCAGCCAAACTAGCCAGTGCAGCAGCAAGCGGGCCACCTGGGCGGGATCGGTTTCCAAGCCGGGGTCGCGCCTTCGGGCATCGTAATCCACCACGGGCACCGGTTGGGCGTACGCAATGAACAAGTGCTGATAAAACTCGGCCACGTGGCGCACATGTTTACCAATGGTATTACCTGATAATAGCTCTAAATGGGCCGTAAATTGCGCCGTCGACACCCGCTCGATAAAGCTTAGTAACTGGCGGAGTATGTCCTGATTTGCGGTTTGAATGTTCATTTAGTTTAGCAGGAAAATCTGGGTGGGAAAGTTAGGCAACGATGCGACAAAAACCACTGCTTGTGCGGCTTTTTTGGCAATCAATGATGCGTAATTAGCTAAGTTTGCGAAACTGATGATTTAGAAAAATCTATATTCGATTATGGAAGTAGTTTTATATTTGATTTCAAAATACATTATTGATGATCAATACTTTATAAATAAAATAACGTGACTATTTTACTTGTGGCTAAGCTGGATATCCCAATAAAACAACTTACTTTACAACAAAAAGGACATCTTTTTCTTAAGTTTACCCTTGTGGATGTTAACGAAAAAAGCAAACTGTTCTTATGCAATCAAGGTGTTCTCGTTTACTCGGACCAGCCGCAACCGGTCAAGATGATGACAAGCCGAACCGGAGACTAATTGGCCGGGCTAGGTTTGCTCACCGTTACGCTGAGGCTCACCGTGGCCATATCGCTGAGCACCCAACTGGAGGTGCCTACTCCAAAATCAAGTCGGTTGATCTTGAAGCTGCCTTTGAGCACCCCGCCGTTGGCGTTTTCCGTGAAGGTAAAGGCAATTTTTACCGGGCGGGTAAGGCCCTTGAGGGTCAGGTCGAAATCGCCTAGGTACGAACCATCGGCTTGCTTGGTGATTTTTTTTGACCGGAGGGTGATTTTGGCAAATTTACCCACGTCGAAATACTCCGGTTTGCGCAGGTGCTCGTCGCGGGCCTTGATGTTGGTGTTGATGCCCGCCGCATCCACCGAGGCCACTAACACGCTCGTTTCCAGTTTAGTAGGGTCAAACCGCAGATCCGCCTCGAGTAGGGGTCCAAACTGGCCGTCCACGTTGAACCCGGCATTTCTGATTTTAAACGTTACCGCACTTTGCTGGACCTTCCAGGCCGTTTGGGCTAAGGCAGGCCCGGTCAGCAGCATGAGCAGAACCGCTAGGCAAATACTCCGTAGCTGCCCGGTTAGGTATTGTTGGTGGTGAACCTGCATAATGCCAAAGTTAAAGTGGAAAAGTGAGCTTTGGGTATTTTGTTGCCAATCAACTATTTAGTGCGCCTGTTTAATTGCTTTGGCCGCCGCGCCAGGGGGCAAAGCTCACGGCCAGCATGGGCATGAGCCGTTTGGCCCGGAACCGGTCATTGTCTAGCGTGAGGGTACGGGAGGTGGTATATTCGCTAAACGCGAAACCCAAACCACCGCGCAACGCCCAGCGCGGACTCAACCAGTAGCGGACGTACAACTCGGAGTTGACGCTGCCCAAATCGTTATCGCTGATAAGCAGCAAGTTAAACGTGGTGGGGCTGGCCATTTCGGTGGAAGGGGCCCGCCCGGCACTGCGGGCCTCGAACCGGCCGCTTTGCTGGCCGCCGAAGCTGAAACCAATGGCATCGATATTGAACCCAACTTCAAGTTTGGGCGAGAAGGCATACTGCAAGTGGATGCTAGCGTTCAATGAATTTACCTGCACATTTTGCAGGGTGAGGGTGTCCAAATTGGCCTCGATGGTTTCTTGGAACAGCACCCCGGGGCCATTTTGGCCGGTGGTGAGTTTGGCCGGGGCGGTGAGGTGCGGCACGTTGCTACCAAATTGGCTGGTTAACCGCAACCCGTAGCCCAACTGGAACTTGCCCTTGGCCCCCAACCCGTGAAATCTTGACCATGACGGAGCGACGTAAAGCCCGTTCCCGGCGGCGATGGCGAAGTCGAAGTTTGATTGGGGGGCTTTGGGAGATTGGGCGAAGGCACTCTGGGCCAAAAGACAACTTAAAAATAATAGCTTTTTCATAAACAAAGATTTTGGCACGAGTCGCCGAGGAAAATGGTAAAAAGAGTGTGTTTAAGGGTTGATAAATTTCATGTCAAATATTTAAAAGTCAATATTTTACATCTTCCATCTTGTAAAGTTTAAGGCATGGTATTGCTCAGTGCAAAACAATTTCTTAGAGACAAAACTGATCCTTTGATTTAAAAAAATTTGCTTCGCAATGAGAAGATCAACCTGGCCGGTTGGCTAAAAATGGGGCAGAAAAAAAAGGCGATAAAACGCCGCTTGGTTCTTGAGGTCAATCACCGATACAACCGCAAACCCGATAAGGTTGTGGCCCAGGCGGGTGGTTGCCCCATTTAAGCCCTGGCTCGTTGAGCCAACTTGGCCCCGACCAGCGAAAGTCTTTCCCTATTTGTGGAGGCGGTCTGTGGGTTTTTCTCATTTGATTTTCAAGTTAGTTAGAAGCAAAGGATTCGTACTCGTTGTTGACCTCAAAATTGGCCGCTGAGGCGGTGGCCAAATGTCAGCCCCGCGACAAACCGAGCGGCCAGGGCGTTAATTGATCTTAAAAAGCCGGGCACAATGGTGATGGAGGAGCTTCACTGAGCGGGATTGTGGCCCTTGGTTCGCCCTCGGTGCCCGCCCATCCGCTTTTTATCGGGTAACTTTGCCGAACAATTTTGCCTAACGCCCCATTAAAGAGAAGTACTAGACCAACCGAGGGGCGCGTAAGCCATCCGTTTTTATGACCGTAGTTCCGTATAAAGACAAAGCCGAGGGCAAAAAGGCCCAAGTGGCGGAAATGTTTGACAACATTTCGCCCAAGTATGACCTGCTGAACCGCGTACTCAGCGCAGGCATTGACATCACTTGGCGTAAAAAAGCGGTGAAAATGCTCAAGCCCGCCCGGCCCCAACTGGTGCTGGACATTGCCACCGGCACGGCCGACTTTGCCCTGGAGACCTTGGCCATCAACCCACAAAAAATCATCGGGGTCGATATTTCGGCGGGCATGTTGGAATACGGCCGCCAAAAAATCGCCAAGCTGGGCCTGCAAGACAAAATCGAGCTGCGCCAGGCCGACTCTGAGGAGCTTCCCTTTGCCGACAGCACGTTCGATGCCGTAACCGTCTCGTTCGGGGTGCGCAACTTCGAGCACTTGGAGCAGGGCCTCAGCGACATGCTCCGAGTGCTCAAACCCGGCGGCACCGTGCTGATTTTGGAGTTCTCGCAACCGCAATTGTTCCCGTTTAAGCAACTGTACAACTTTTACTCGCGGCAGGTGCTCCCGCGCGTAGGGCGGCTGGTCTCGCACGATCCCGCCGCTTACACTTATTTGCCCGAGTCGGTCAAGGCTTTTCCGTTTGGCAAGTCATTTGTGGACATTTTAACGCGCGTAGGGTACGAACAGGTCATTTGCAGGCCGCTTACCCTGGGCATCAGTTCCATTTATCTCGGCAAAAAACCCGTTTAGTCCCAAAATGGCATGAATTTTTACGCTTAACTGACCGTTAATTCCGTTTCATGCAACTCATTAAGTGGGCCTCGGCCCTGGTGCTCTTGGGGGCTTTACTTGGCCTGGCCGCCCCGGCTGCGGGCCAAAGCAGGCGGCAAAAAATCAAAAACTTGCCCCAGTACGACGAACGCAATTGGCGCTACGGTTTCCAGTTGGGCATCCACCGCTCGCGGTACAACATCCGCCACGATGCGTTCTACGCCGCCAACGGCGATAGCACCACCGCCATTTACCCCACTTGGACTCCCGGTTTTATGGTGGGCCTAATCGTGAGCAAACGCCTGGGCAGCGAGCTTTGGAACCTCCGTTTTACGCCCAACGTAACGTTTTACGAGCGCACCATCCGTTACGAATTTAACAACAACATCGACCGGCCCCGCTCCAGCAGTTTTGAGCAAACCACGGTCGAGTTTCCGCTGTTGTTGAAGTACAAGTCGGTGCGGCGGGTCAACAACCGCATGTACATGCTGGCCGGGGTAACCCCCGCCTTTTCGGTGGGCACGCGCCGCCAGCGGCTCAACGACCAAGCCCTGCAAGTCCGCAACTTCAATTTGGAGATCAACTACGGCTTTGGTTTCGATCTTTACTTCGAGATGTTCAAGTTTGCCCCGGAAATCCGGTTCTCGCACGGGGTGCCCAACCTGCTGATGAAAAACGGCAACCTGTTCTCCAACAACTTGGATCGCATCACCACCCACCGGGTGGCCCTTATCCTCAACTTTGAGTAATTCTATTGGTCGGCTGGGGCAAAACCAGGCAACTATTTGGGCAGATACTGGCACAAATGCCGTTAATTTGCTGCCCAGCCTTGGGCTGTTTTGTGGTATTGCTCAAATAAACAACGCTTATGAACGCTTCTTTTTATAAAAAATTCTACAAAAACCTGGGCAAGCTGCTGTATGCCATTGCCAAGGCCGACGGGAAAATTCAAGAGCCCGAGGTAAAAGCCATCCATGACCTGGTAACTACCGACCTGGCCCCGATCGAGGAAAGTACGGATAGCTTTGGTACGGATGCGGCCTTTTTTGCCGAGTTTGAGTTCGAGATTTTACGCGACCAGGAGGCTAACAAAGACCGCGCTTATCAAAAGTTCCTCGAATTCCTCAAAGAGAACGACAAACACATTGGCCAGCCGCTGCGCAACCTCATCCTCACCTCGGTGGAAAAAGTGGCCGAGGCTTACCACGGCACCGAAGAAGCCGAGGCCAGGCTCATCGCCGATTTAAAAGGGCATTTGTTTAAGAAATAGCCTGCTTTAAATCAACGGTTTAAACCAAAACCCCGCCCGTGCCTACGCATGAGCGGGGTTTTGG
>JALONO010000197.1 GCA_025454895.1 Bernardetiaceae bacterium | reverse complement strand
TCGGCGGAAACCATTTGGAACATCGCCAGCACCAAAAACACGATCACGATGGCCTTGGCCAGGTCCGGCAGCAGGCCAAACCGCTCCGGCAGGTCCAACTTCCACTGGCTGGGCAGCCAATGGCCCACAAAGCCTAAAGCCATGATGCCGAACACTTTGTAATACCCCACCACTTGCTGGCCAATGAGGTGCGGCTTGAACTCGAAGGCCATTTGGGCCAGCATTTGCTGCACGGTGGCCAAGTCCTTCGCCCGGAAAAACAACCAACAGAACACTACGAAATGGAAGGTGAGAAAACCCGCCGCCAGGTCGCCGCCCCAGGTGCGCTTTTTGGTGGGGAAAAATTCCATCCAAAGTTTGTGCAGGGCCAAGGCCGTGCCGTGCAGCGCGCCCCAGATGATGAACCGCCAAGCGGCCCCGTGCCATAGGCCGCCCAGCAGCATGGTCATAAATAGGTTAAAATACGTGCGCACCTTGCCCTTGCGGTTGCCGCCCAGCGAAATGTACAGGTAGTCGCGCAGCCAACTGGACAGCGAAATGTGCCAGCGCCGCCAAAAATCGGTGATGTTGACCGACTTGTAAGGCGAGTTGAAGTTGAGCGTGAGCCGGAACCCTAGCAGCAACGCCAGGCCAATGGCCATGTCGCTATAGCCGGAAAAGTCGCAGTAGATTTGGATGGCGTAGCCATAGGCGGCCATCAGGTTCTCGAAGCCGCTGTAAGTGAGCGGCGAGTCGAACACCCGGTCCACGTAGTTGACCGACACGTAGTCGGAAATGACTACTTTCTTGAACAAACCATTGATTATGAGAAAAATAGCCCGGTTAAATTCGGCCTGGCTTAGCCGATAGGGCTGGTAAATTTGCGGCACAAACTCCGAGGCCCGCACAATAGGCCCGGCCACCAACTGGGGGAAAAAGCTGACGTAAAAGGCAAAATCCCATACGTTTTTGACCGGCTCCAACTGCCGCCGGTAAATATCCAACGAATAGCTGAGGGTTTGAAAGGTATAGAACGAGATGCCCACCGGCAGCACGATTTTGTGGATGTCCAACGTGGAGCCAGTAAAATAGTTGGCCAGCACGGCCAGGTAGTCGGTGGCTTGCCACTCCGTGCCCAGCAACTGGTTGGCGTTATCGATAAAAAAGTAAGTGTATTTAAAGTAGGCCAGCACACCCAGGTTGATCACCAAACTGGCCACAATGAGCCACTTGCGGTGGGCCTGGTTTTGGCTGCGGTGCAGGGCGTTGCCAATGTAATAATCTACCAACGTGGAAAACACCAACAACGTAAAAAAATACCCGCCACTGAGGTAGTAGAAATACATACTGAACACCATCAAAAATAGGTTGCGGGCATTCAGGTGTTGGTAGATAAACTGATAACAGATGATGACAAACGCAAACAGGTACCAAAACAGCGGCGAACTGAAAATGAGCGGGTGATCCTGGCGGTAAATCAGAAAATCGGGCATCGGCAAACAAATCGAACAAGCAAAAGTATAAGAAAAAAGCAACCGCTGCCCGGCCAATGGGACGGCGGTTGCTTTTTAGAACGGAATATTGAAGAACCTGACCAGCAAAAAGGCCGGTCAGCTAGTTGGTTACCCAATGCGCGGACCGGCCTTTAGCTCTCGGCTAGATGCCCCTGTATCAAAAAGGGGGTCCAACTGGAGTCGCCCATGCCCGAAAATTCGCGCAGAAACACCACATACGATGGACGGAAGGGCTTGTAAGGCAGTTTAAAGCCCACCTCTTCCGGGGCGTAGTCGCCCTTGCGCGAATTGCATTTTTTGCAGGCCGTAACCAAGTTGGTCCACTGGGTTTTGCCGCCTTTGGAACGGGGCACCACGTGGTCCAGCGTGAGTTCGTCCTTGGCACCACAGTACACGCAGCGGTAACTGTCGCGCTTAAACACGTTGTGCCGGTTTAGCATCACCGACTTGAACGGTACGTGTACGTAGGCGTGCAGGCGGATTACCGAGGGCACTTCGTAGGCGCGGGTTATCGTGCGGAGGTAAGCATCCTCCACGCGGTGTACTACTTCGGCTTTGTCGGCAAACACCAACACAAAAGCCTTGTAAACACTGCACACGGTGAGCGCGCGGTAGTCCGAATTGAGCACGAGCACTTTTCTACCCATTGGTTCGCAGTTTAGAGTTTACAAAATGAACTTGCCGGGGCTGGTTTGCCGGGCCAGCCGCCAGTAATTATGTATAGAAACCCAATTGGATTCTCTAAAGTTCAACAGAGTTGCAATTTTCGTCCATTCAAACGCAAATGATGTTAAACCCAGCCCGCTTTACGTGTTAAAATTAGGGCTTACAGGTTGACTTTCAAACCATTTGACCGGTTAGACGAAAAAATTAATCTGATGGCCCCCCGGCCTGCGGCTAACCGCCCAAGCCGGGGTTTGGGGCGGCCCTCCGTCCAGTTAACCGACAAAGGCGTATTTTTGGCGGCTCGAATAGCTCAACCATCCGTTGTTTATGGCTAAAACCAAACCTTCGCCCGCGCCCGTGGCGAAAAAAAACTTGCTAAGCGAAGCATTTACTTTGCCCAACGCTTGGTTGTGGGGAGCCACGGCCCTGGTGGCGGTGGTGTATTTTGCTTATTCTAGCGCCTCCGACGGGTTTTATCAGCAAGACGAGGCCGCCCACTTTTTGTCGATGCGCGGGTTTTGGTACGCGCCCAACTCGGTGCTGAGCAACTGGGCCAAACCGGGCTACAAACTGCTGTACGCCCTGCCTGCCCTGGGCGGCAGCGGGGTAGTTACGCTGGTCAACTGCCTGGTGGCGGCCCTGGCGGCTTGGTTGGCCTACAAAATTGCCGAGCAGCTGGGCAGCAAACTGCCGGGGCTGGCCTTTGCGGCGGCGGCGTTGCAACCGCTCTGGGTCAATTTGAGCTTCCGCAATTATTCCGAGATCGTGTCGGCCACGCTGCTGGCCTGGGCGGTGTGGCTGCAACTGCGCCAACGGCCCGCCGGGGCGGCCTTGGTAATCAGCTACATCACCTTCATCCGCCAGGAGTTTTACCCCATTGCCGGGCTGTATTTTTTGTATTTGGCTTGGCAGAAAAAGTGGTTGCCCGCTTTGTTGCTCGCGGTGTTTCCGCTGTTGCAAAATGCCTGGGGCGGCCTACTCGAGAAAGACTGGCTGTATCTGCCCCACCAAATTTTAACCAGTAGCGACCAGATCGGCGGGGCGTTCCCGCGCAAGGGCTTCGAACACTACTTTTTAATGTCGATCACCATTTTTGGCAGCGTAGTTACCACGTTGGCCCTGGCCTACCTGCTGGCACGCGCGCTCGAGAAGGTGAAAAAAGTGGCCGACACCGCCCAAGACCGGGCCGCTTACTGGCTGGTGGTACCTTCGGTCATTTACTTTGCCATGTACGTGGTGTTCAACACCCAGGCCCTCAACCTGGGGCCGTCGGGCGGGGGCAACCTGCGCTACCTGCTCATTATCTCGCCGCTGTTGGCCGGGCTGGCCGGGCTGGGGGTAGAAAAATACCACGCCTCGGCCAACAAAGGGCCTTTGCTGGGCGGGCTGGCGGTTTGGGCCTTGCTGGTAGCCATTTTTATGACCTACCAAAACAACTTGGTGGTGTTTACCCCGGAGCGCGACTGGCTGCCGTTGGTAGGCGTGTTGTTAACCTTGGGGTTGCTCGTGCTGCCGCTGAGCAGTGCCCACACCACTTACGGGTTGGCGGCCTTGCTGGCCTTTTTAGCCCTGGTCACGGTGCGGCCCATCAAACTATCGGCCGAGGACCGGGCCTGCCGCCTCTGGGCCGCCTGGTACGCTGAACTGGAGCAACAAAGCGGCGAGCGGCCCCTGTACCTCCATCACGATATGTTCTTCTACTTTTTGGGCCGCACCCGCTACGAGTTTAAAACCCGGCCCCAGGCCATTACCGATGCCAACGCCAAGGCGGCCCCCAAAGGCAGTTTGTTTTTTTGGGATTCCCACTATTCGTACCGCCCCGAGCTACGCAAGGAAAGCCTCCAGTATGAATACTTTACGGCCAAACCCAACGAATACAAAGTAACGCAAGAGATCATCAGCGACGACCAAACCTTTGGGGTGATTGTTTTTGAGAAACAGTGAGGGCGGGGCGGAAAATGGCCCGGCTAAGCCCGCGCGTTAACTCGTTCACCTTCGTTGGCGATTTCCAGGAAAAAAAGCTCTCTTTTGACAACTTATTAATTTAGAAAGCGGATCATCTGCCGATTAATCCAACAAAGCGGAACTTTAGAGGAAGGCTGGCGGTTTTGCGAAAAGTCGCTACCCCCCATTTTACTTCCCCGACCGCTCCCCCATGACCCTGCACGACTTGAAAGCCCAAAACCTCCTCCTTTTTGAGGCGGTGAGCGGCAGCCGGGCTTACGGGACCCACCACCCGGCCTCCGACTGGGACCTACGCGGCGTATTTGTGCTGCCCCAGGCCCAGCTTTACGGCCTGCACTACGTGGAGCAGGTGGCCGACGAGAAAAACGACATCATCTACTACGAACTGGGCCGGTTTGTGGAGCTGCTGCTCAAAAACAACCCCAATATTTTGGAGCTGTTGGGCATGCCCGATGACTGCATCCGGCTTTGCCACCCGCTGTTCCGGAGGCTGCGGCCCGAACTGTTTTTGTCGAAGCTCTGCCGCTACACGTTTGCCAACTATGCCCACGCGCAGGTGCAAAAGGCCCGGGGCCTTCATAAAAAGGTGCTAAACCCAGTGGCCAAGGAACGCAAAACGATTTTGGAGTTTTGTTACGTGCTACAAGGCCAAGGCGCGGTGCCGCTACTGGCTTGGCTGGTCCAAAAAGGCTGGCAACCAGCGCATTGCGGCCTGGTAAACGTGCCTCACGCCCGCGAGGTGTACGCCCTGTTTTACGACCATGCCGCCCACGAGGGCCTACCCGGCCTGGGTTTTAACGGCCTTGCCCCTAGTCCGGCGGCCACCCAGGTTTCGCTGAGCAGCGTGCCCGCCGGGCTGGCCCCGGTGGCCTACCTGTCGGTCAACCACGACGGCTATTCCGCCTACTGCAAAGACTACCAGCAGTATTGGGAGTGGGTGGAACAGCGCAACCCGCACCGCTACGCTAGCACCATTGCCCACGGCAAAAACTACGATGCCAAGAACATGATGCACGTGTTCCGGCTGCTGGACATGGCCGAGGAAATCGCCACCGAGGGGCGGATTACCGTGCGGCGGCCCAACCGCGAGCACCTGCTGCGCATCCGGGCGGGCGAGTTCGAGTACGACGAACTACTGGCCCAGGCCGAGGCCCAGCGGCAGCGTGTGGAGAAAGCCTTTGACCGCAGCCCCCTGCCCCCGCAGCCGGACCCGGAAGCCGTCAACCACCTGCTGGTAGAACTGCGCCAAGCGTTCTATTCCCTTCACCCCGGCGGCGGCTAAAAGCCCGGCCAGCGGTTACAACCCAACCCCAAATTCCCGGCCCCGGCCTACTTTTGCAACCCACCATTCCGTTGCCTTTCCCATGCGCACCTGGCTTGAGTTACCGCCCGCTACCGACTTCCCGCTTGAAAACCTGCCCTACGGCATTTTTGCCCCCCCGGGCAAGCGCGCGCGCGTGGGCGTGGCCATTGGCCAGTGGGTACTGGACCTGAAACGACTGGCCAAGCAAGGGCTTTTCAACGACCTAAAAATTGACGGGCGGGTGTTTGCCAAGCCCTCGCTCAACGCCTTCATTGGCCTAGGCCGGGCCGCCCACCAAGCCGTGCGGGCCCGCCTCCAGGAGTTCCTGACCAGCCCGCCCGCCAAAATCGCCAAACGGGGCCGCGACCTGCTGCTGGAACAAAGCCAGGTGCAGCTATTCCTGCCCGTCAAAATCGGCGACTACACCGACTTTTACAGCAGCCTGGAGCACGCCACCAACGTGGGTAAAATGTTCCGGGGCGAAGCCAACGCCCTGCTCCCCAATTGGAAACACCTGCCCGTGGCCTATCACGGCCGCAGCTCGTCCATCGTGGTGTCGGGCACGCCGTTGGCCCGGCCGTGGGGCCAAACCTCGCCCGGCGAGCAGGCTGCCCCCAGTTTCGGCCCGAGCCGGGCGGTGGATTTCGAGCTCGAGGTCGCCTTCATCATCGGCAAAGAAAACCCCCTGGGCCAGCCCGTGCCCGCCGCCGAAGCGGAAGACTATGTATTTGGTTTTGTGCTGTTTAACGACTGGTCGGCCCGCGACCTGCAAAAATGGGAATACCAGCCCCTCGGCCCGTTTTTGGGCAAAAACTTCGGCTCCACCATTTCGCCCTGGGTGGTTACGTTGGATGCCCTGGCCCCTTTCCGCACCACTGGCCCGGGGCAGGACCCGCCCGTGCTGCCCTACCTGCAAACCGCCGGCCCGCGCACGTTTGACCTGGAACTTTCCGTGGCCATCCAGGCCGCGCAAGGCCCCGCCACGGTGGTTTGTCGGTCCAATTTCAAGCATTTGTACTGGAACATCAGCCAGCAAATTGCCCACCACACCGTAAACGGTTGCAACCTCAAAATCGGTGATCTGCTGGCCTCCGGCACCATCAGCGGGCCGGAACCAACCAGTTTCGGTTCGCTGCAAGAGCTTACCTGGGGCGGCAAAAATCCGCTTACCTTGGCCAACGGCAGCCAGCGCCGCTTTTTGGAAGACGGCGACACGGTAATCTTGAACGGCTGGGCCGAAAAGGACGGCCTGCGAATAGGTTTTGGCCCCGCCAGCGGCCAGTTGTTGCCCGCCCGGCCCCAGCCAGCCTAGGCAAGGGTTATTTTATTGATCGCTCATTGCCGCAAAAACTTGAGCACCGGCCTGGCCCACAAGCGGTATGCCTCGGCGGTAACGTGCAGGCCATCAGCCTCGAACAAGCTGGGGCGCGGTTGGCCCTTGGCATCGAGCATCGGCCGCACAATATCGATGTAGCCCAGGCCGGGGGTTTGCTGGCAAAACTGGCGGATGAGGCGGTTCGCCTGGGCTTGGGCGGCCCGCAAGTGGGCACGGGCGGGGCTGGCCTTGATGCTCACAAACCCGATTTTCAGGGCTGGGAAGTGCCGCCGGGCCACCGCCACCAACTGCTTAAACTCGGCCAGCACTTGGGCGGGGGCCTTGTCGGCGGCCAGGTCGTTATCGCCCTCGTAAATGAGCAGCACCTTGGGCCGCAGCGGCACCACCACCCGCTCAAAGTAACGCAGGGCCTCGTGCATCTGCGACCCGCCAAAGCCTCGGTTGAGCACCCGGTGGCCCGCCAGGTCGGTTTGATAGTTGGCCCACAACCGGAAGCTGGAACTGCCCCACAGCACTACCGCCCCGGGCGCGGGCGGGGCCAAGCTATCCGCCTGGCGGAAGGCCCGGATCTCCGGTTCGGGATCGTAAGTAAACTGAGCGTGGGCCAGGGGCAAGCCGCCCAGCCAACCCATCGCGGAGCAAAGCCATAGCCCAAAAAACCGACGAAGGATCATGGAGGTGGGGGAAGACGTATTCTTTATCTTATTCGCCTTGCAAATTAAAGAATTAGAAATCAAAATTTTAATCCTAAAATCCAGGCCGAGTTGTAGATTTAGCATCTTAGAATAATGCCAAAATCACATAAAGATTGCGCGTTCCCGCCTTCTAAATAGTTGATAATCCAGCAGAAAGTCTTCTTGGTCATGCAATCGTTACATTATTTTAGCCTTA
>JALONO010000196.1 GCA_025454895.1 Bernardetiaceae bacterium | reverse complement strand
TCCTGGCACCCTTTCAGGGTTGAAAATTGTACAAATTGAGCAAGTTGGATTGTCCGCAAAACCCCTACAAGATTAGCCCCTTGGACGGCAAAAACGGGAGTTTTTGAGCGAGCCAGTGCGGCTGGCCAGGGTGGGGTCGGCAGAGGCGGGGTTTGAACGAAAATCTGCCCCTTCGCCCACGGTACGAAACCTAATTTTCAAGAGGCCTATTTATATGATTATCAATTGATTGAATGATTGGTAGCGCGCAATTTCCATTTGATTGGAGATAGATCATTTACAAAAAAGAAACCCCCAACCTCATTTTAATTTTGAGAAAGATGCCTAACCACCAGCTCACGGATCGGCCTAAAACAAACCGCCCGATTGCGAGTGGCAACCGGGCGGTTTGAGAGAGTTCGCGGAAAATATTTTACTCGGCTTTCACGCCTTTATTGATGAGGTATTCTACCCGGGCCAGCCGCTTTTGGGCCATCACCACATCGGATGACTCTTTGAACTCGGTGGTAATAGTGCGATAAGCCATCGCGGCGTTAGACAGGTCTTTGTTCAGTTCGTAGGCCAAGCCCAGTTTGGATAAGTACACTGGCGTAAACTCAGGATTGGGATAGTAGTCAGCCGCTTTTTTGTAATAGCTGATGGCTTCCCCCAAATTGTTTTTCTCCATGTAGGCATCCCCAATGAGGCTGTAGGCCCGAGCCTGCACCAACTTATCGTCGGCATCAAACTTTTGCAGGTGGCTAATGGCCTCGTCGTATTTACCTTCCTGCAATTTGGTTACCCCAATGTAGAAGTGGGCCACTTCGGCCGAAGCGGTGCCGCTATAACGGTCGGTGATTTTTTCCAAGCCGATGGTACTGGCATTGCCATCGCCTTTCAAAGCCCGGTTGGCCGAGTCTTTCTCGAGGTAGAACACGGCCGGGAAAAGCTCGGTTTGGGCTTTTTTGTCTTGGTCTTTGGTGTACCACTGCCAGCCCAACAGGCCCGCGATGGCGGCTACTACCACCCCTACGCCACCGAACAAAAGGTTGCGGTTTTTCTTGGCAAATTGTTCGGTTTTAGTGAGTTGCTCTTGCAACGCATCCGGGTTTTCCAGCAACTCCTCAAGGTTGTGCTTGAGATCCTTTTCGTCTTTTGGATTGGCCATTTTTTTGATCAAACTTTTTGGAGGCGCAAAGTTAGGGAAAGAACTGAAATCTTAATGACGGAAGGAGCGTTTTTCTCATTTTTTGAGGCGGCCCACTACCTCGAACCGGTCGAACACGTTGGGGGTATGGGGTGCCTCGGCCATTTCGGGGGTAAGGTCC
The DNA here is from genome assembly GCA_025454895.1 of Bernardetiaceae bacterium. Taxonomy (GTDB): domain Bacteria; phylum Bacteroidota; class Bacteroidia; order Cytophagales; family Thermoflexibacteraceae; genus JALONO01. Next base: position 9,685 of record JALONO010000196.1, on the reverse strand, counting down.
TGGCCGGCCCAGTGCTGGTAGTGCTGGCCGTTGCGCCACAACCGCGAACGGCCCACGTCGTAAATGAGGCCCTGGTAGGCCACCCAAATCTCGGGGCGGTCCTGGCCGTTGCGCAGGGCCAGTTGGGCGCGGGTGTACTGGGGCAGGGCAGGCTCCAAAGCTAGGGCAGCGGCTGGCCTTTGATTTTCAGGTTGCGGTAATGCACCTCATCGCCGTGGTCTTGCAACAGCAGGTGGCCTTTTTCCGCTTCGCCGAACCGGCCGTTCTTGTTGTATTCCGGGGCGGCGTATTTGCTCTGGGCCACCAACGTCCTAAAGGCTTCGCTGCCGCGCTCAAAGGCCACTACTTTGGCCCCGTTGAGCCAATGCTCCACTTGCTTGCCTTTGACGATGATGTGGCCCTGGTTCCACTGCCCAATGGGGTTCACGGTTTTGCCCTGGGCGGTCATCAAATCGTAAAGCGAGCCGACGGTGCGGTTGCCGTCGCGGCCTTTCTTGGCATCGGGGTGCTTGGCATCGTCCAGCACCTGGAACTCCAGGCCAAACGCCGAACCAGCGGGCTTGGGCTGGTGCTCTACCACAAAATACTTGACCCCGCTATTGGCACTGTCGGTAAGCATAAACTCGAACTTAAGCTCAAATTCGGCGTACTGGGCCTTGGTTACCAGGTCGCCGCCAAAGGTGCTTTCGCCGCCGCCCGCCTCTTGAACGATGATCTCCCCGTTCTCGACCCGCCAGCCTTTGGCGGGCAGGCTGTCGAGGTAGGCCCCGCGCCACTGATCCAGGCTGGTGCCGTCGAACAATAGTTGCCAGCCTTCCTGTTTTTCGGCCTCGGTGAGGGTATTGAAGGTAAGGGGGGCAGCCACCGGGTCGGTAGGGGTTTGGGCAGCGGTGGGGTCGGCCGGGGTTTCAGTTTGCGAACTGCCCGCGCAGGCGGCCAGGCCCAGGGCCAAAGCCATCATGGAAAAGGTTTTCATTGACGAATAGACATTGCTTACAGATGGAGACGTAAAAGTAGGCCACCGCCCTGACAATGGGCCGAAATGGGGCCAGGCTGGGCCAAGCAGGTTTTCCGGGGTCAAAGTTGGCCCCGTTACTTGTCCACCCAAAAGTAAGCATCCGTCAAAATCCACTCTCCGGTTTGCCTAGTTGACTCCCCAATTTGCCGGGTTAGTCGGAATTTGGGGGCGGGCCGGGGCCGAGGGCCGTTGTTTTGAGTGATTTTACTGCTCAACATCATGCGACCCATCCTTTTCATCCTCCATTTTTTATTGATTGCCCTGGGGGCCTTGGCCCAGCAACCATCAACGGTGCGGGGGCGGGTAACCAATAAGGCGGGCGAACCGCTCCCGGGGGCCAACGTGGTGGTAAAAGGCAGCTACGACGGCGGCTCGGCCAATGCCGAGGGCTGGTTTAGTTTCACCACTACCGAGCGCGGCGAGCAGGTGTTGATGGCTACGTTCGTGGGCCACCGCCCAGCCGAACAGCGGATCAGTTTAAACGCCTCACCGGCGGAGGTGGAGTTTGGCCTGGAAGAAACCCCCAACGAACTGAACACCGTAACCATTAGCGCGGGCGCGTTCGAGGCCAGCGATGCCAAAAAGATCACCATTTTGCGCCCATTGGACATTGCCACCACGGCCGGGGCCAACGCCGATATTTTTGCGGCGATCCAAACGCTGCCGGGCACCCAGGCCCAGGGCGATCAGGAAGGGCTGTTTGTGCGCGGGGGCGCGGCCAGCGAGGCCCGCACCATGATCGACGGCACGTTGGTCCAAAACCCGTTTTTCAGCAACACGCCCGATGTGCCCGCGCGGGGCCGGTTCTCGCCGTTTTTGTTCAAGGGCACCTCGTTTAGCAGCGGGGGCTACTCGGCCCAGTACGGCCAGGCGTTGTCGTCGGTGCTGGTGCTCAACACCAACGACCTGCCCGATAGTTCGCAGACCTCGTTCTCGCTCTCGGCGGTGGGGCTGGGCGGTAGCCGCACCCAGCGGTGGGCCCGCAGCTCGCTGGCCGCCGAGGTGGATTACAGCAACCTAGGCCCGCTGTTTGCCGTGGTGCCGCAGAACATCGCCTGGCAAAAGGCCCCGGAAAGCCTGGGCGGAGGGCTGCGTTTCACGCACCAATTAACTAATAATCAAACTTTTAAAGTATTTAGCAGCTACCGACAGGGCAGCATTGGCCTAGCCGTACCCGACCTGCTACAACCGTTTAGCCAAACCCTTTTCCGCAACCGCAACCGCAATGCGTACCTGAACACCTCGTACCGGGCCAGTTTTGGGGCCGCCCAAGCCTGGACGTTGCAAGCCGGGGCCTCGGTCAGTTACGACCGCGACGAGATCGACTGGGGCTCCGTGCGGCTGGGCCGCCACGAGCAGCGGGTACAAGGCCGGGCGGTGCTCACCCGCGCCCTGGGCGAGCAGTCGAGCGTGCTGGCCGGGGCCGAGCTGCACCGCTACGATTTTGAGAGCCAGTTTAACGAGTGGGCCTACCGCCCGCACGATACCTACGCGGCCACGTTTGTCGAGGCCGAGGTGTACGTAACCCGCAAGCTGGCCGCCCGCCCCGGCCTCCGCGCCGAACATTCGGCCTTGCTGGGCCGGGCCAACCTGGCCCCCCGGTTGTCGCTGGCCTACAAAACCGGGCCTTACAGCCAGTTCGGGTTCGCGTTTGGCCATTTCTACCAAAACCCCGACAACCGCTACCTGTTCATCAACTCCGGCCTGGATTTCGAGAAGGCTATCCACTGGATCGCCAATTTCCAAGTGGTGCGGCCCAAGCGCACCTTCCGGGCCGAAGTTTACCAAAAAAATTACCGCCAACTGGTGCGCGAACTCAACGTGGCCCAGTTTGACCCTAACCGCTACCGCCAGCCCAGCGGCCCCACCGACAACAGCGGCTCCGGCTATGCCCGTGGGTTGGACTTGTTCTGGCGCGACCAGCAGAGTATCAAAGGGTTGGACTACTGGGTGTCGTATGCCTGGGTGGACACCCGGCGGCTGTACCAAAATTTCCTGGCCCAGGCCACGCCCACCTTTATTGCCGAGCACACCGTGAACGTGGTGGCCCGCAAGTATGTAACCAGCCTTAGCACCAGTTTCAACGCCAGTTGGGCTTGGGCCACCGGGCGACCTTACTACAACCCCCACCATCCCGAGTTCCTGGGCGAGCGCACGCCCGCCTTCAGCAACCTCAGTTTGGCCGCCAACTACCTCACCCGCCTGGGCGGCCACTTTACGGTGGTGGTGTTATCGGTAACTAACGTGCTGGGCCGTGATAACGTGTTCGGCTATCGCTACTCGCCCGATGGCACGCAGCGCACGGCTATTGGCCAGGCTGCCCCGAGGTTCGTGTTCCTAGGCATGTTTATCACCCTTAAGTAATTTATAATCAGTAAGATATTAACTAAACCAAACCGCTTCGCCCTTCTATCCTTCACTTTATCCACACCACCTTTAAAACCATTTTACTGTCATGAAAACCATTGCTCTTTGTTTGTTCGTGTTGGTGGGGTTTGCCCGGCCGGTTTTGGCCCAAGCCCCGGCCGATAAATTTACCGCCGCCATGACCCAAGCCTTGGCCACCTGCCGCCAAGCCCGCACCGCCGAAACGTTTTTGGAGTCGGCCAACCAGTTTGAGCGCATTGCCACCGCCGAGCCTGACCAGTGGTTGCCCGCCTACTGGTCGGCCTACTGTTTCCTCAACGGGTTCTACCTGACCAAAGACGAGAAATTGCAAGAAATGGCCCTAGACAAAACCGAGACCTGGATCGATAAACTGGCCGACCTCCAACCGGAAAACGACGAAGTGGCCGTTTTGACCGCCTGGTATTATCAGGCCCGGCTCTCGGCCTCGCCCGCCACGGGTTGGATGCGCTTTGGCGGCAAAATCACCAAAAACATCGAGAAGGCGAAGCAATTGAACCCCGAAAACCCCCGGGCCTACCTGGTGGAAGGCCAGAACGCCTACTACACGCCCACCACCTTTGGCGGGGGCAAGCAAGTGGCCTTGCCGCTGTTTAAAACCAGTCAGGAGAAATTTGCCAAGTTCACCGCCCCCTCGCCCCTCCACCCCGACTGGGGGCAGTTTCTACTGGCCCGGTACATCAAATCGTGCGAGGCGGCGGCAAATTAATGCTTACACGATTACACGATTGCATGATTTTTCTTCTTGATTATCAATAGAGTTTTTGCATATTGAAAATCAGATAGTTGACTTAAACAGACCTCTTGTCTGCCGCCTCCTACGCGCTTCAGAATTGCCTTCCCTCCCCGATGGACGACCAAAAGCGAATGAGCTTTTGGGGCGAGCCAGTGCGGTTGGCCAGGGTGGGGCCAAAAAGAGTGGGATTTAGATATAACTTCCATCAATACATTTGCGAGTGAGCTTTATTGCAAAAACGTTGTTTGACCCGCACGTCTTGGCCCCACCCCAAGCAGCCGCACTTACCCGCTCAAAAACTCCCGTTTTTGCCGTCCGTCGGGGAGGGGCTTTCTCTTAATTAAGCTAAAATGCTCATTATCAACACGAAAAAACTCTAATCATCCATAACATCAAGAGTAGGTGATTTCTACTCGATTTTGAATAGGCCAGCGGCCGTGCATCCGCCCAGGGGAGGTTTTGGGATCTTCCCCGTTTTTCCCGAGGTTCATCACCCGCAGAGACCGCGCGTAAACTGTCTCTGCGGGTGCGTTATGTGCCAGGCGGCGGGTTTTTGAGTTGGGCCAACTCGGCCAGGGCGGCTTCTTTGGCCAGGCGTTCCAGTTCTACCAGCCGCTCGGCTTCGAGGCGGGCCAGTTGCTCGTGCAGCATTTGCTGTTGCAGGTCTTCGGCAGGCGGGTGTTCTAACCTGAGTTGGGCCAATTCGGCCAAGGCCGCTTCTTTGGCCAGGCGCTCTACTTCGGCCTGTTGCTCAGCTTGGTGGCGGGCGGCCAGGGCCTGCTGGGCCAGGTGCTCGGCGGCCTCTTTGGCCTCCCGTTCGGCCTCGAAGCGGGCCATTTGCTCGGCCCGGGCTTGCCGCTCGGCCTCGGCCCGGCGTTCGGCCTCCAGGCGGGCTTCCCGCTCGGCCCGCACCCGCGCATCGAGCTCCACAAAGCTCAAAAACGGCTGGCCGTTGGGGAAAAACAGCAACAAATCGTTGCCCCCGGGCAAAATCTCGAGCGTGATGCCCAGGGCCGGGCTTTGCCAAAACGAGGTAGGGTAATCTTGCAAAATAAGCTGGGGGCCGTGCCGCAGGAACACGCTGAGTTTCACTTCGTCGGCATCGTACAAGTAATATTCTTGCACGCCATGCTGCTGGTAAAAATTGTGTTTGCGGAACAGTTCCTGGTAGTTTTTGCGCAAGGCGGGCGTGAGCAGTTCGAACACTACCTGGGGCGGCTGGCCCTCGTCCCACTGGCGGTACGAACTCCGGTGGCCTTTGGGCCGCCCCAACGCCACCAGCACGTTAGGCGTTTGCACAATCTGGGGCTGGCCCTCGCTGGCAAACCAGGGCAAATCGCCCGCTACCAGCACATCGGGCCGGTCGGCGAACAAGATGTCGAGGTTGCCCTTGATTTTCACCAGGCACTCGTACACCCGGGTGGCATCGGCGGGGAGGTGGGCCTCCGGCTCGGGGGCCAGGGGCTCCGCCGCCGACGTAGCGGTTTTAACGGCAAAAGCAATGCGGGCGGCCATAGGTCAAGGCAGGTTTTCCAGCAGCAATTTGGCATTTTTTACCCAGAAAGCCACGATGGTAAGCCTGCTAAAAAATGCTAACGCCCACCCGCAGGCGCGCACGGGGGGCTTACCTTTGCGGCATGAAAAACCGCGTATGGGCGTTGCTGCTCAGTTGCTTGCTGGCCTGCGAGCAAACCGAGCCCGAACGGCAACCACCAGCTAAACTGCTACCCAAGGCCCAGGTGGCCAGCATCATGGCCGAGGCGATGGTGGCCGAGGCGGTGGTGTCGGTGTCGGGGTTGGCCTTTGCCGATGCCCTGGCCCGTTACGACCGCTACGAGCGCGACATCGTGCGCCGCCACCAAACCGATACCCTGGCGTTTCGGCAAAGCTATTATTATTATAGCCGCAATGCCGACGACATGGAGCAACTGGTGCAGGCCATCAACGACACGCTCACCGCCCGGCGCGCCCGGCTCATGGCCACCCTGCCCCCCGACTCGGCCCGGACGGTGCCCGCCGTTCCGCCCGGCCAGGTCGACTCGGCGGCCCTGCGCAAAATCCTGGGCAAATAGCCGCCAACCCATATTTGGGCATTTTCCCCCCGCCTGCAGGGCTGATCCGCAAAGTCGCTAAGACGCAAAGCTAATTTTGGGCTTTTGACCGCGCCAAACTTGATATAAATGGCCTATTCCTAACCGACAAAAGTAGAAGGGATCATCCCTGCCCGCCCTTACCAGCTCGTACCTCGCCGCCTTCCAACGGTTCGACGGCTCGGTTGCCGGGCGTGGTTGAACTTAGGGCCCAGGAACCAAGTTTCCAACACTTTTTAGTAAAACCCTACTACTTTTACCCGGCCAATCCTTCACCAAACCACACCCGGATGTATGAACAAAGTAGTCGCTAACGCCACCGAAGCCATTGCCGGGCTGCAAAGCGGCATGACGCTCATGCTGGGCGGTTTTGGCCTGTGCGGCATCCCGGAAAACTGTATCGCGGCCATTTTGGCCTCCGGGGCCAGCCAGCTCACCTGCATCTCCAACAACGCCGGGGTCGACGATTTTGGGCTGGGCCTGCTGCTGCAGTCGCGGCAGATCAAGAAAATGGTGTCGTCTTACGTGGGCGAGAACGCCGAGTTTGAGCGCCAACTGCTGGCCGGGGAGCTCGAGGTGGAACTGCTGCCCCAAGGCACCCTGGCCGAACGCATCCGGGCCGGGGGCGCGGGCATCCCCGCGTTTTACACCCCGGCCGGCGTGGGCACCGAGGTGGCCCAGGGCAAAGAAGTGAGGGAATTTGACGGCCAAATGTACCTGCTCGAGGCCTGGCTCCGGGCCGATTTCGCGTTTGTAAAAGCCTGGCGCGGCGACACCCTGGGCAACTTGATGTACCGGGGCACGGCCCGCAATTTCAACCCCATGATGGCCACCGCCGGCCGTATTACCGTGGCCGAGGTGGAGGAACTAGTGCCCGCCGGGGCCTTAGACCCCAACCAGGTACACACGCCGGGCATTTACGTGCAGCGCATTTTCCAAGGCTCCCACTACGAAAAGCGCATTGAACAACGCACCGTGCGCAAATGACCCGCGCGGGCGTAACTTTGCCCGCCCGGCCTTAAACCACCTGCCACTTGCTCACCGAAATTGCCGCCCTGCTGCGCAAGGAAATTTTGTTGGAATGGCGCAACAAATATGCCTTCAACGGCGTGGTGCTGTACCTAGCCGCCACGATTTTTAGCTGCTATTTGAGTTTCAACCTGCAGCGGGCCGCGTTTAGCCCCCTCACCTGGAACGCCCTTTTCTGGATCATTTTGCTGTTTACCGCCACCAATGCCGTGGCCAAAAGTTTTTTGCAAGAACCCGCCGGGCGTTTCTATTATTACTACACGCTGGCCCGGGCCGAAGCCATTATTTTGGCCAAAATCATCTATAACACCCTGTTTATGTGGCTCATGGCCCTGCTGGGCTACGCCGCCTATGCCGTAGTGCTAGGCAACCCGGTGCAGGACCAGCCGCTTTTTTTGGCCAACCTGGCCTTGGGTGGCTTGGGCTTCGCCTCGGCCCTCACCATGATCTCGGGCATTGCGGCCAAGGCGGGCAACGGGGGCACGCTCATGGCCGTGTTGGGGTTTCCGGTGGTGCTGCCCATGCTGCTGCTGCTGCTGCGGGTGTCGCGCAACGCCATCGACGGCCTGGCCCGCAGCGTCAGCTACGACGAACTGCTGACCCTGGGGGCCATCAACGTCATTGTGCTGGCCGTTACCTACCTGCTGTTCCCGTTTTTGTGGCGCAGCTAGCGGCTATTCGTCCTCGTCGCCGTCCTCTTCATCGTCATCGGCCACGGGCGCGTTCCTGAACCGCGCAAACGACGACCAGTATTTGTCTTTGTAAATCTCGAAATCGATGGCCAATTTACCTTGGTATTTTTGGACGATGGGGGGCAGTACCAAGCCCGGTTTCCGAAAATCCTTGCAGGCAAAATAGATTTCCCGTTCGCCGTTGGCCGTTTGGCGGCCTAGGTTCAGGTAGCCGTCAAAGTCGGTCAGTTGATCCAACAACTCGTCTTCCACCGCCTCGAGCAGGACCAGGCTGGCCTGGTCGGCCATGCCCGCCTCGTTGGCGGGCGGGTAGCCCAGGATGGCCACCAACACCCAAGGGTGCGAAGCCTGGGCATCCCATTCCAGCAAAGTGGTGTTGATCACGGCAATCAGCGGCTTGCCCTCCGCTACTTCGCCCTGCATGGCCGCGTATTGGTCGTTGGCGGTGTTGTAGCGGGTGCCTTCGTACTTTTCCACAAACTCTTTTTGCCGCCAGGTGAGGTAAGCATCCAATTTGGCAATGGGCACTAGCGGCTGGGTGGCTTGGGCCGGGGCCGTAAAATCGATGCGGTCCAGCAGGGTGGCAAACTTCAACTCCCCAATCAGGTTCTCGACGAATAAGCAGGTGCCTTGGGCGATCGCGTCCCGGTGCTCGTCAGTGTAGTTTTCGTGTACCAGCGTGATGTCGATCTCATCGGGGTAATCGGGGTGTTCTTCGCCGTAAAACCAAATTTTCTCCTGTTCAAAAGCAAAACCGTGCATGGCTAACGAAAAATCGGCGTGGCCCAACGGGGGTTTAAGGCTGGTAACTTGCCAACCCGGGATCGGCGGCGCGGCGGCAGCCAGGGCCTCCACGGCGGCAATATGCTTCAGCGAGCCATCGGCGGTGAGCACCAGGTCGGCGGTTTGCTCGTCGGCCATGCCCGTGAGGAAATAGTAGCCCGGCCCCAACTGGTCCAACTGGGGGCCTACCACTTCCACAAAACCTTTCACAATGGTGGTTTGATCCTTGGTTTTTACCACCTGGGCCAGTTGGTCGGCGTGTTGGCGGAACCAACGCCAAAAGTCGGCATAGCTAGTGATGGGCGGGGCTTGCGGCGCGGCATCGGGCGCGGCCCCGAACAGTTTTTTGAGAAAGTTCATGGAAAAAGTGGGGGAGTGGTTGGGGGAGTTTCGGTACAAAGCCGGTCAATCCGCTGATGATGACCTGCGAATAAGGGTTTTAAAAATCTTTTTCTTGCAAATGCCCATTGATTACCCGCTCAAATAAACGCATTAACCTCAAAACCCAATAGCCATTGGGCACCCGTGATACTATAAGTAATTGGCAACCAGGAAAAAAATCGCTAAATCGATTTTGCATAACTTTGGGCATGACCATGCCTAACCCCCGGTGGCCCCAGTGGGCCTTGGCCGGTACGGGATGTTTGCCGAACCCGTGCGCACCGCCGCCCAGCAGGAAGATTTTTGGGTCATGGCCGGTGCCACCCGGTTCGCCCCGGAACAGATCGGGTTACCAGAGCCTACTCATCGGCAGTTACTCCGCAATTACCACTACCGGGGGCAAGGCCAAGCGTTGTTGGCCCGGCTGGCCCTGGCCTTGGCCCGCCAACCGGGGGCCGGGGCAGAAGTGCGCCCCTGGCGGCTATACCGGGCCGTCGGTCCTGATACCGCCCAAGTGGCCGATTGGGTGCCCGGCCCTAGGCCTGCCCGT
>JALONO010000195.1 GCA_025454895.1 Bernardetiaceae bacterium | reverse complement strand
TGTACCTGTCGCGCCGCCTGGACTGGGACCGCGCCACCCGGGCGTAATGAGTGAAGCCAGTTTCTCAAAACCGGCATGATTGCCCGTGAGGTCGGTTTCGCGAAACCGACGTTTCCCCGTGATCCAGTTTCTCAAAACTGGCATTCGCCCCCGTGAGGTCGGTTTCTCAAAACTGACCCCACAACGGGAAAAAAGGAACTAGCCCCACAATATCAAATCATGTAGTCATTATGTCATTTTAATATAATTTTGCCAAAAACCTCCGCCATGAAACCGCTATTCCTCTTGGCCGCCTTGCTGGTTAGCTCGGCCGTCCTGGGCCAATCGGCCCAAAAATTAGAGGCCGGGGCCTTTGCCCAAAAGCTAGCCGCTACCCCGCAAGCCCAGGTACTGGACGTGCGCACCAAGGGCGAGTTTGCCGCCAACCACCTCAGCAACGCCCTCCAAGCCGACTACAACCAGCCCGCCGAGTTTGCCGAGCGCACCAAATTTTTGGATAAAACCAAGCCCGTGTTCGTTTATTGCCTGGCCGGGGGGCGCAGTGCCAAAGCCGCCGAAATGCTCGCCGCCCAGGGTTTTACCCAGGTGTACGACCTGGCCGGGGGCATGAACGCCTGGCGCAACGCCAAACAGCCTTACGTGCAAAGCGGGGCCAAAAAATCCCCCGGTATGTCCGAAGTGGACTTCCAGCGATCCATCACCCAAGAAAAAAAACTCGTCCTGGTAGATTTTGGGGCCAAATGGTGCCCTCCGTGCAAAAAAATGGTCCCCGAGCTCGACAGCCTGGCCAAGGCCCAAGCGAAGCACCTAGTAGTGCTGCCCATCGACGTGGACGAGCACCAAGCCCTGGCCCAGGCCAAAAAAGTGGAGGCCCTGCCCGTGCTGCAACTGTACAAAAACGGGAAAATGGTGTGGGAGCACCGGGGTTACCTACCGCCCGACCAACTGAGTGCCCAAATTGCCAAGTTCCGTTAGTCGCGGGTATCGAACACCACCCGGCCCATCTGCGCTGGTCCCCGGGTGCTACGTAGCCGTTGAAACTCGGCCAGTTCGTAAGCCAATCGCGGGAACCGGTACACCACTTGGCCCTGGTCGCCGGCCTCGGCCTCGCCTTGCAGTTCGTGGACCAGTTGGCTAAACACTGGCTCGGCCTCGGCCACCGTAAGCGGGGCCTCACCCTTGGCTAGCTGGTTGGCCTGGGCCACCAAATCTGGCAAGCTAAGGGCAGCTTGCGGCTGCCGGTAAAGCACCCGCATCAGCCGTTTGCGCACATTGTTGCGCTGGCGTTGCGCGCGCCGGGGCAACAGGTTAAAGTAACGCAGCCCCGGCACGGCAAAAAACGTGAGCGAATACAAAAACGGTACCCAACCCAGCAAAGCCGATCCTACTGCGCCCAGGTTGCCCAGAGCCCCAACGAGCACCGCCCCCGAGGCGACCAAATTGAACGCATTGAGGCCCACGATGGCCGCGTTGCGCCCGGCTCCGTTGCCGGTAAGCGGATAGGGCGGCTCGTACTCGTCCCAGTACCACACCACGGGCGCGTCCTTTTCGGCGTTGGCACTTAATTCCAAATCGGGGAACTCGGCGTAAAGCACCCCGTTCTCACTTAACTGGGCCTGGCCGTTGAAACGCACCACGCAGTCGGTAAAAAAGTCATCGGCGGCCTCGCCCTCCCAACCTGCCAAGGCCCGCACTTCGGGCGGGCCAATCACGGCTTGGTTGCGCCGCAGAAATGCCGCCACCTCTTTTTGGTTAGCCAAAGGGGGCGGTTCCACCCGGGGCGGGCCAAACACAAAGTCGTACACCGAAGCCACGAAGGTTTTATCCGGGGGGCCGTCGTCCTGGCCTTTCTTGCGTTTTTTTCGGCGGCCCAATTTGTTCTCGGCGGTGTCTTTGGCCTGGTAACGGCGGTAGGCATAACCGCGATCATCTTGGTCGTAGTAAGTGGCGGGGCTATAAACGTTCCACCAAAAAATGCCCCGGATAATTTCGCCCAGGATCGCGAACGGAGTGCCGAAGTCAATGTCTGCATCACTGTCGCTATCGCTCATGGCCTGGGCCAGCAAGGCCAGCAGTAACACCAACAAAATCACAAAAAACACCACAAAATACACCAGCAACATTACGGAAATGCACACCCGGAACCCAACTTTAAAGGCTTGCCACAGCCACTGCTTCACGGCGGCCCAACGCTCGGCGGAGGTAGGCTCGCCCCGGCGGTGCAGGGCCTCGCCAAAGTTGTACACTAGCCCGCCCGCTTCGGTTACCTGTAGGCGGCAGTCGTAAAGTTGCATGGCTTGTTCCAGCAGCCGCTGGGCATCGTCCACGGGTAGGCCGGTGAGGGTAGCCACGTCGCCCACGGTAAAGCGGCGGTTGGGTTGTTGCAGCCGGTTTTCTAGCACTTGCAATTGCGGCAGTGGTTGGGGCATAAAGTTTTTTACGGATTGGCTATTCCTAATACTATAAATAGTTGATAATCAAGCATCATAATCATTTAATCAGGCAATCATTCCATCACTTTAGTATTATACGGGCCAAGGCCGGGCAAAGGTTGGGGGTGAAAGTAAACCGCTACCAGGGCTGATAACCATTGGCGAGGACGAGCACATAAAAAACCCCAATCCCCCAGCCCGATGGCATTAAGGAATTGGGTAAGAGGCAAGCAACGGCGAAAAATTTAGGCGGGGGGCAGGGGCGGTGGTACGGTGGCAAACACACTGCCCAGGGCACTTACTTGCCCGGCGGCCGTCCACCCGGCCATGCCCTGTGCCCACACCAGGCTGTCGCGGCTCAGGAGGCCCTGGTTGGCCATATTCGTGAGGATGGCCACGTCGTAAGGCCCGGTTTGCTGGCCGTTGACCGCCACAAAGTAGGTAACGGCCGGAGGCACCGGTGGTGGGGCGGTATTATTGAGGGCGTTGGCTACTTGATTGCCCACGGCCATGCCCACGCCCAGCCCCACGCCGGGGATGCCTCCGCTTTGGCCCAAGCCTTCCAGGTTGGAGGCCACTTGGTACTTGGTAAACTGATCCAAATTGCCCACTATGCCCATGCTGCTGCGTTTGTCGAGCATGGCTTCCACGTCGGGTGGGAGTGAGATGTTCTCGACCAACACCTTGGTAATTTCCACCCCGTACTCGTCAAAGTCGTGGCTGATTTTTTCTTTGATGTAGTTGCCAAACTCGTTGTAGTTGGCGGCCAAGTCCAGCACGGGTACTTTGGCCTCGCCAATGATGTCGGCAAAGCGCGGCACGATCATGTCGCGCAGGTTGTTGTTGATGTCTTCCGTAGAAAAAAAGGAACTGGTGCCCACCAGTTGGCGCAAAAATTTGGCGGGGTCGCTCACGCGCAGGGCGTAGTTGCCAAAGGCCCGGATGCGCACCGGGCCAATTTCCGGGTCGCGCAGGGTGATGGGGTTTTTGGTGCCCCACTTGCGGTCAGCAAACACGCGGGTGTTCACAAAATAGACTTCGCTTTTAAACGGGCTTTCAAAGCCGTAGGCCCAGCCTTTGAGCTTGGACAGCACGGGCATGTTCTGGGTGGCCAAGGTATGGGTGCCCGGCGGGTACACGTCGGCCATCTGGCCCTCGCTCACCAGCACGGCCGCCTGCGACTCGCGCACCACCAGTTTGGCTCCGTTTTTAATTTCGTTGTCGTGGTGGTCAAACCGCCACACGATCAGGTCGCGGCTCTCGTCCAGCCACTCGATGACTTCGATAAACTCGCCTCGGAAAAAGTCGAACAAGCCCATGATTGGTTACAGGTTAGTGAATATGGCAACCAAGATAGGCCATGTAACCGGATTTGCAAAGCCAATTTTCCCCGTGAGCATGGGCAGATGGGTCTCCAACGGCGCACTAGCTAGCCCAGCAGGCCGTCTTCCACAAAATACATGTCGATTTCGCCCTTGTTTTTGGCCTGCACGCGCCCACGATGGGTACATACAAAGTAGCCTTTCACCAACTGGTACGTTTCGCCGGACAGGTTGACGCGGCCGGGTTCGCCGCTGCTTTCCATGCGGCTGGCAATGTTGACGGTGTCGCCCCAAATATCGTAGGCGAATTTGTTGCGGCCCACCACGCCCGCCACCACCCGCCCGGTGTGGATACCCACCCTCAGTTCCAAGGTAGGCTGGCCAGCAGCTAGCCGCTCGGCGTTCCATTGGCGCATAAAAGTTTGCATGGCCAGGCCAGCCCGCACCGCGTCCAGCGGGTTGGTCATGTTGGGCACGGGGATTCCCCCAGCGCAGAGGTAGCCATCGCCCAATGTCTTGATTTTCTCTAAATTATGCTCGGCAATAATTTGGTCAAAGGCAGAAAAGCAAGCCTCCAGTACCTCCACCAATTGGCCAGGGGTGAGGGTTTCGGCCAGTTGGGTAAAACCCCGGAGGTCGGTGAAGAGCACGGTTACCCGCTCGTACAGGCGCGGGGTGGCCCGGCCTTCGGTTTTCAGTTCTTCGGCCACTTCTTCGGGCAAAATATTGTGCAGCAGTTGGTCGGTGCGCTGCTGGGCCAGCCGGAGCTTGCGTTGGTTGCGCACCGCCACAAACAGCAGCCCGGCCAGCAACAAAGCCAAGGCTACCCCGGTGGCGGTAAACCATTGCTGGCGTTGGTGGGCCGCTTGGAGGGCCGCGTTTTCCTGGGCTTGCCGCTCGGTGGCATAAATGGTTTGCAGTTCCTGGACTTGGCGGCTTTTTTCGTCGTTGTAGATGCTTTTTTCCAGCTCCACGGCTTTGTCGAGGTATTCCAGGGCGGGTTCAAACTGTTTTTTGGCGCGGAAAAGCTCCACCAAGCGGCGGTAGCTCTGGGCGGTGGCCAGTTTCAAATTGGCCGAGATGGCCGTTTGCACCGCCTGCCGAAAATGGACCTCGGCCTGGGCCAGGTTGCCTTGTTGGAGGTACACTTCGCCCAGGTTGTTGAGGTTGGTAATCTCCGAGGCGTAATTGCCCAGTTGGCGGTTGAGGGCCAGGGCTTGTTGCAAATAATCGAGGGCCTTGGCGGTTTCGCCCTTGGCCCGGTACACGTTGCCTAGGTTGTTGAGGTTTTGGGCACGCTCGGCGGGGTGGCCCGCCTGTTGGTAGAGGTCGGCGGCCCGCAGGTAATGGGCCAGGGCCACCTCGGGTTCGGCACTGTGGGCCACGCCTAGGCCCATGAGGCTGGCTGCCTGTCCGGCCCGGTCGTTGGTTTGGGTAGCCAATTGCAGGGCGCGTTCGTAAAACTCGCGGGCCTGGGGCAAATTTTGCTGATAATACAGCACACTGCCCAGGCTGTTGAGGTTGGCGGTTTGGCCCTGGGGGTTTTGCAGTTGCTCGTTGAGCCGGAGGGCTTGGAACAAGCAGGCCAGCGCGCTATCGTATTGGTTTTGGTTGCGGAAGGCTACGCCCAGGTGGGCCAACGCCTCGGCCAGGCCCGGCTGATAACCGATTTGCCGGGCGGCTTGCCGGGCTTCGCGCGCGCGGGCCAACGAGGCGGCCGCATCGCGGTGGCGCAGTTCGCGGGCCTGGCGGTTGAGCCGGTTCACGGCCGCCGTGTCGGGCTGGGCCAGGGCCGCCCAGGGGGCCAGCAGCCACCCCGCCCAGATAAGTAAACGCAAGTAGTGCAAATGTTTGCCGGGGTTATCGAACAAGCCATGCGCCATTTTGGGGCCAATTTTTAGGGAAAGACCAGTGAGGTTGAAAAGATTACCCGGTTAAATAGACCTCTTTCACATTAGACTTTTAACTCTGCGGAGGCCTGAAATTTGGCTAAAGTCCCGCCCTTTTTAGCCCCACCCTGGCCACCCGCACGTACTCGCCCAAAAACTCTCGTTTTTGTCGTCCGACGGGCAGGGAATGCAACTTTGGCCCGATTACGGGTAATCTGCAAGAGGTCAAATGCCTAATCAAATGATTGTTATCCATGATTATCAATTACTTACGCGACCAGGAATACGCAATCTCCATTTGACTTTAGGATCAGATCAATCCTACACCAAGTAAGGGTAAGGCGGAAGGGGCCGAGTGAAGGCTCAAAGGCCGAAATAACGGAACAGAACCGCTGGCAAGGCGGGACACTAAAATCTGCTGAGCCACAAGGGCCTGGCTACAAGCGACTGATAAAACTGCCGGGCCGGATAAAGGGGCGAAGCTCGTCGTAGTTGAGGGTCAGCTCCACCGGCTCTTGGATTTTGCTATCGGTTTGGTAGGGGCGGAAAAACACCAGCCCGGTGCTGGTAAAGTAGTAGTTGCCCAGCATATCGGCCACGCTGCGGTTTACATCGGACAAACTGGGGCGGAGATCGGCGTACTTTTTGCCCAACTTGCGCCGCAAGAGGAGTTTGAGTTGCCGCTCGTAGCCGTTGGCGAGCTGCTCGTTGATTTTAAGCTCGCTGCCGGTGGTCAAGTCCCACGACCGGTGCGTTACCTGGTTTTTCGGCTCATCGATCACATGCTCTTGCAATAGCCTCACACTAAGCAAGTTGCGGTCGTTTTCTAGGATTTTGGTCTCAAAGGTTTCTGACAGCCAGCGGTAATTGGGGTAGTGCCGGTTGACCTCTTTGAGGCCGCTCGCCAATTGTTGGTCCAACTGGGAAAGCAGGCTTTTCGGGTCGCTGATGCCCTTGATTTGCACCAGTTGGGGGTTGAGCCGCTGGGCCACGGCGGCATCGGTTAGGCGGGTGATGGCGGGGTACTCGAGGTACACGTCGGCCCCGATTTCGCCCTGGGCCACGGGCTGGGTTTTTTTGCGGTACACGCTCACCACATTTACCTGGGCACTGGTGGGCGGGTAGTTTTCGCGCAGGCTAAAGCGGAGTTCCTGGCCAGTGGCGGGGTCTTTCGCCGCAAATTGCAGGTTACCGTTGCCCGGATTTTGGCTGGGCGCGCCCGGTAAATTCGCCTTGATTTTGGTGGTGGTGATGGGGATTTGCGGTTCGTTGGGCCGGTAGCCGTAGTAAGTAAACTGGCGGCGTTCGCGGGTTTGGGGATCGGCATAATACCCGCTGAGCGAGGCCCCGCTGAAATACACGTGGGCCACAATGCGCCATTTGCCGTTGAGGGTGCCCTCCATGCGTTTGTAGGTATTGCTGGTTTGGAATTCCCGGCCCGAGGCGGCCAGGGCCAGGTTTTCGCGGGCCAAGGTGCTGGGATCGGCCTCACTGATGTAGGCATCGCGGTAGCCCAGCTTTTTCACGGCTTGCAGGTCTTTAGCGGCGGCGGCCCGCGAGTCGTAGTCGCCCAGGCGCAGTTTGAGGGTGTTGCCTTGCTCAAGTTCGTAAAGGCTGCCCAGGCGCTGCACCTGTTTGGGGTTGGGCACCGAGCTGCGGTCCTGGTAAGCCCCCAACTGCACGGTGTAGCGGGCGCCCCGCCCCGAGGCCGCCAAAAAGCCGGGCGCAGCGGCCACTTTGGGCGCGGGGATCACGAACAGCCCGGCGAACCCGCGTTCTTTGGCCACGGCCAGCACGCTATCGGCCTGGGCGCGGGTGGGGTAGTCGCCCAGGCGCAGGCGCAGGCGGCCACCGGGCACGGTGTCGCGCAGGAGGCGGCCCAGGTCGGCCAGGGGGTTAAACTTGGCCTCGTCCGGGGCTTTGAACACCCCCAGTTGCACCGCAAACCGGGGCTTGGGCAATAACTGCTGAGCCACCACCGGGCCACTGACGAATAGTAAAAAACAAAGCCAAAACGTGCGCATAAAAAAGGTTTGGAAGAACAAACTACCTCTAAAATAACGGATTTTCCGATAAAAACGGTTGCCCGAAGAGGAAATAGACTTGGGGGACGGGGATTTAAAGCAGTTTGGATGACCCCACGGAGACGGGGACGGGGAAATTCCTCCGTTCATTTTCGCACAGTAGGCGTTCCCAAAAACGGACGGTCAAGTTGCGTTTAACTAAAATTAAGTCATTTAAGTTGTTGATTTTCAATAAATAAGTAAAATTGGCATTAAAATGAACTAATTTAAGCGCATTTACCTGACCCCCATTCATGGAACTGAAAATCTCCAACCTCTCCAAAACCTACGCCAACGGCGTGCAGGCGTTGAAAAACGTCAATCTGACCATTAGTGCTGCGCGACAAGGACGGCGTGCGCCGCATCTTGGGCTACCTGCCCCAGGAGTTTGGGGTGTACCCGCGCATCAGTGCCGAGACCATGCTGGACCACATCGCCAGCCTCAAGGGCGTGGCCAACGCGCGCGAGCGCAAGCAAACCGTGGAGGCCCTGCTCCAAAAGGTGAACCTGTGGCCCTCCCGCAAAAAGAACCTGGGCACTTACTCGGGCGGCATGAAGCAGCGGTTTGGCATTGCCCAGGCCCTGATCGGCAACCCCCGGCTCATCATCGTGGACGAGCCTACCGCCGGGCTGGACCCCGCCGAGCGCAACCGGTTCCACAACCTGCTGGCCGAGATCGGCGAAAACACCATCGTGATCCTGAGCACCCACATCGTGGAAGACGTGAGCAACCTGTGCTCCGACATGGCCATTATCTGCCTGGGCGAGGTGATGGCCCAGGGCAACCCGCTGGCGATCGTGGACCGCCTCCAGGGCAAAATCTGGAAAAAGCTGGTGGCCAAGCAAGAGGTGCAGAACCTGCGCAACCAGGTCAAGATTATCTCGACCCACCTGAAGGCCGGCCAAACCGAGGTCCACGTATATAGCGAAGACCGCCCCGACCTCAGCTTCGAGCCCGTGGAGGCCGACCTGGAAGATGTTTATTTTAGCACCATTTCGGAGAAAGTGGATGTGGTTACAGTTTAAATGATTGCATGATTGCATGATTGCATGATTGCAATCTTTATTCACCTAAAATTTCTGGAAATGGAACCAACGGGCTACCTGAAACTGAAAGACATCGAGGCTTACCGCATTGCTTTTCATTTGAGCAATCGGGTATGGCAGTTGGTGTTTAAATGGGACAATTTTGCCAGGGACACCGTGGGTAAGCAGTTTGTCCGCGCGGTCGACTCGATATCAGCCAATTTGCCGAGGGTTTCGGGAAAGCTAACCGCATCCGGTTTTATCGCTACGCCCTTGGCTCAGTAAAGGAGGGCATGGATTGGAACCAAAAAGCCAAGGTGCGCCAGTTACTGACCGAGGCTGACCATCAAGAAGTTTTTTCGGAATTGTAAAAACTTCCCAAAGTCATCAACTCCCTCATCAAGTTTACGAGAGAACGTCTTACCAAATAAGACAACAATCATTCAATCATTTAGTCATTCAATCATTTAGTCATTCAATCATTAAAATATATGTTTTTAGAAATTTGCCTCTTTGAACTCAAATACCGCCTCAAGCGCCCGGCCACGTGGGCGTATTGGCTCACGCTAACCATATTTGCGCTCATTCTGGGCATAAACGGCTCGGTGAGCATCAGCGGCGGCTCATCCGAAAAAGTGTTCATCAATGGCCCGGCCCTAGCGGGCGTATTCATGGCGGTAATGGGCGTGTTCGGCATTTTTATGGCCACCGCGGTAATGGGGGTGCCCGTGTACCGCGACATTGAGCACAAAACCCAGAACTATTTTTTCAGCTACCCCATTAGCGAAAAAGGCTATTTGTTGGGCCGTTTCCTTGGCTCGTTTGCTACCTTGGTGCTCATCGGCACGGGCATGATTTTTGGCCACGTGCTGGGCGGTTGGATTAGTAAGACCTTTGAAGTGGGCCAGAACTATGAGCGCGTAGGGCCATTCAACCTCATCAATTACCTGTGGCCTTATCTGTTAGTGGGTATCCCCAACTTGTTTTTTGCGGGCAGCCTGTTCTTTAGCTTGGTGGCCCTCACCAAGCGCGTTTTTGTCACTTATTCGGGCGGGGTGATCTTGTTTGTGCTCTACTTGGCATCGGAAACGCTGCTCTCCGACTTGGACAACAAAACCCTCGCGGCCATCGTGGACCCCTTTGCCCTGACAGCCATCGGCGACCTGACCCGCTATTGGACGGTGGATGAGCAAAACACCCGCCTGTTCCCACTCGCGGGCAATCTGCTCTACAATCGCCTCCTCTGGACAAGTGTGGGCCTGCTGCCGTTTTTGTACTTGCTGTGGCGGTTCGATTTCCAACGGTTCCTGACCGAGCGGCTCAAAAAGCGCAAGGGCCAGGCCGACGAGGCCCGACTGACCAAGGTGGCCCTGCCCAAGGTGCAGCCGAGTTTTTCGTTTGGCCGCTACGGGGCGCAGATGCTGGGCATGGCCCGCGTTGAGCTTGTCAATGTGCTCCGCGATCCGTTTTTCATCGTGATTTTGCTGGCGGCGGCCTTGTTCTTCTTTGTCGATGCACCCTACGGCGGGATGCAGTTAGGCACCCCCTCGCTGCCCGCCACCTACTTGATGCTGGAAACAAAAGATGGATTTTTTTACTTCTTTGTCATCATCCTGATTATTTTCATTACGGGCGAGGTGGTCCACCGCGACCGTTCGGTCAACTTCCACCTCATTACCGATGCCCTGCCCGTGCCCAACTGGCTGCCTTACGGGGCCAAGTTTATGGCCATGCTGGGCGTAATGCTGCTAGTACCCGTGGTAGGCATTCTGTGCGGGGTGTTATGGCAAACGTTCAACGGCTATTTTAACTATCAATTTGACCTTTATCTACAAGGCTACGTGGTAGCGGTGCTGCAATGGACTTTTTTGACCATGATCACCTTTTTGATCCACACCCTGGTGAACAACAAAATGAGCGGCCACGTGATCAACATCGCTTTTTGGGCAGCCCTCTATGGTACGAAGGCTTTTTCGGAATACAATTACAGCCTGCTGTTTTTCAACGTCGTGCCTGCTAACACCTATTCCGACCTCAACGGTTTCGGCTATTTGGCTAACACCGTTTGGCACCTGGTGTGCTGGGGCAGCCTGGCGGCCATTTTCTTCGTGATCGGCAACCTGTTTTGGGCCAGGGGCAGCGAAACCAGCTTCGGCAACCGCT
>JALONO010000194.1 GCA_025454895.1 Bernardetiaceae bacterium | reverse complement strand
CGTGATCCAGTCATGGAACGGCTGGAAGGGCTGCGACTACCCCGTGATCGTGGACAATATGATGAACCTCGAGTTCCTGTTTTGGGCCAGCCGCCAGTCCGGCGACCAGCGGTTTGCCAAGCTGTCCGTCATCCACGCCGACAACACCCTCAAAAACCACTTTAGGCCCGACGGCAGCAGTGTCCACGTCGTTTGCTACGAACCTGGCGGCAGCGTGTCCTGTACGGCTACGTAACCATGTACCGCGAAACCAAGAAGAAAAAGTACCTGAAGCAGGCCCTCATCATCGCCGATTTTATCCGCAACCACCCCAACCTGCCCGCCGATAAAGTGCCGTATTGGGATTTTAACGCCCCCAACATCCCCAACGAGGAGCGCGACGCTTCGGCGGCGGCCATTACCGCCTCGGCCCTGTTGGAGTTGCAGGGCTACCTCAAGCCCGCCCAGCGCGCCCCCTACCTGGGCCTGGCCGAGCAGATATTGGTCAGCCTGTCGTCGCCGGCCTACTTTGCCGCCCCCGGCGAAAACGGGCACTTCCGGGCCAAGCCGCTCAAGTCGGAGGTGGACACGCCGCTGGTCTATGCCGACTACTACTACCTCGAGGCCCTGCTGCGCTACCAGGCCCTCATGAAGCAAGCCGTGAAACCCTAGCAATGGCTCTCGAAACCTTAGCCCTCTTATTCCGGCAACGGAAAAGAGGGCTAAGGTTTTGTTAATGAAGATGTTAAGGCAAGATTTTCTGCTTATTCCAAATCAAATAGAGATCACTTGCTTCTAATCTCATAAGTAATTGATAGTAAAGCGGGAAAATCATTTAACCATGCAATCATTGAGTCATTTTAGGACTCATCCCTTCTCCTGGGGTTTTTGCGACGGGGCTTATCGGCGGGTTTTTTCTTACCAATCCAAATCCCCCATTCTCCAAGGGTCTTCACGTTTTCCTTGCGGTTCCGTTTGTTCCCCGCCCGGGCGCGTTTGTGCTGTTTGCGGTCTTGGCCCTCTTCTTCGGAGTCTTGTACCTCCTCTTGGGTTTCTTTTTCCGGGGTGGACTGCGCCAGCGTGGTTCCGCTGGCCAAGCAGAGGGCAACGGCTAGCGCACTGCCCACTACGGCACTTGAGATTTGCTTTTTCATCGTTTTTAGTTTTAGTGAAAAGTGTGGGTAAGACGAGCCAGCCGCCCCAAGGTTTAATCCGAGCTAAAGTTTTTTGTTCTTGAAGATGATTTTTTTCCCTAATTTAACGGCAATTAGGTTTTTATGCCCGATGGCTTAAGTCTAGGCTTCCAGTTCTTCCTTCCGTTTTTTGAGCACGGCCAGTTCGTCGCGCAGGCGGGCGGCCTCGATAAAGTCGAGCTCTTTGGCTGCGCGTTCCATCTGTTTTTGGGTTTGGGCGATCAGTTTCTCAATCCCTTTAGCATCCATGTAGGCGATCACCGGTTCGGCAGCCAGGTTTTGCACCGGGTTTTCGGGTTCCAGGTAGTACTGTTTGGTGCCTTCGCGTTCGGTTTTTTTGCTGTCGGCCACCTTGGTTTGTTGCAAAATCGACTCCCGCGATTTAGTAACCGTGCGGGGCACAATGCCGTTGGCCTCGTTGTAGTCTTGCTGCACCCGGCGGCGGCGGTTGGTCTCGTCAATGGCGGCCTGCATCGAGTCGGTAATGGTGTCGGCGTACATGATCACCCGGCCGTCCACGTTGCGGGCGGCCCGGCCAATGGTTTGGATGAGCGAGCGTTGGTTGCGCAAAAAGCCCTCTTTGTCGGCATCCATGATGGCCACCAGGCTTACCTCGGGCAGGTCCAGGCCCTCGCGCAGCAGGTTCACGCCCACCAGCACGTCGAACACGCCTAGGCGCAGTTCGCGCAAAATTTCCACCCGGTCCAGGGCTTTCACCTCCGAGTGGATGTAGCGGGTTTTGATGTTGAGGCGGCTGAGGTACTTGGTCAGTTCTTCGGCCATGCGTTTGGTGAGGGTGGTAACCAGCACCCGGCCGCCCGTGTCGATGGCCCGCTCCACTTCCTCGAGCAAGTCGTCGATTTGGTTGAGGCTGGGGCGCACGCTAATGGGCGGGTCCAGCAGGCCCGTGGGGCGGATGATCTGCTCCACCACCACGCCTTCGGTTTGCAGTAACTCATAGTCGCCGGGGGTGGCGCTCACGTACATGATCTGGTTCACCAAGCTCTCAAACTCGTTGAAAGTGAGGGGCCGGTTGTCCATGGCCGAGGGCAGCCGGAACCCGAAGTCGACCAGCACGATTTTGCGGGAGCGGTCGCCGCCCCACATGGCCCTAATTTGGGGCAGGGTAACGTGGCTTTCGTCCACCACGATGAGGTAGTCTTCCGGGAAATAATCGAGCAGGCAAAACGGCCGGGCACCGGGCGTCCGCCGGTCAAAGTAGCGGGAGTAATTCTCGATGCCAGAGCAATAGCCCAACTCGCGCATCATTTCCATGTCAAACTCGGTGCGCTCTTGCAACCGTTTGGCTTCCAGGTATTTGCCTTCGCTTTCAAAAAACTTGATCTGCTTTACCAGGTCATCTTGGATTTCGGTAATGGCCAGTTGCAGGCCGTCGCGGCCGGTAACAAACAGGTTGGCCGGGAAAATGCTGACCCGAAACTCGTCGGACAGGCGGCGGCCGGTGGTCGGCTCCACGCGCTGGATGCTTTCCACTTCGTCGCCCCAGAATACGATGCGGTAGGCGAAGTCGGCGTAAGCCGGAAAAATATCGACCGTGTCGCCTTTGACCCGGAAGTTGCCGCGCTTGAACACGGCCTCGGTGCGGCTGTACAAAATCTCGACCAGCCGGAACAAGAACTGGTTGCGGGGTACCACGTCGCCCCGGGCCACGGTGAGCACGTTTTTACTAAATTCTTCGGGGTTGCCGATGCCGTAAATGCAAGATACGGAGGCCACTACCACCACGTCGCGGCGGCCGCTCATGAGGGCCGAGGTGGCACTGAGCCGCAGTTTCTCAATCTCTTCGTTGATGGCCAGGTCCTTCTCGATGTACGTGTTGGAACTGGGGATGAAGGCTTCCGGCTGGTAATAATCGTAATAAGAAATGTAGTATTCCACCGCGTTTTCGGGGAAGAACTGCTTCAGTTCGCCATAAAGTTGGGCGGCCAGGGTTTTGTTGTGGCTCAGCACCAGGGTGGGCCGTTGGGTTTGGGCGATCACGTTGGCCACCGTGAACGTTTTGCCCGAGCCGGTAACGCCCAGCAAGGTTTGGGCCTTTTCGCCTTCGTTGAGGCCCCGCACCAGTTGCTCGATGGCCTTGGGCTGGTCGCCGGTGGGGGCATATTCCGATACGAGGTTGAATTCCATAGGCCAAAAACGTCAATTGGCAAAGTTGCAAAAAAAGCCCGCCTTTGGCAAGGCGGGCCGAAAATGAGTGGTCAGAAAAACGTAATGGGGTAGCCGAAACAACGGCGAAGATAGGGCCGTAACCAGCTCAAAATCCGCTACATGGCATAGCGGCGGGGCATGATCGGGTCTTCCTGAAAAAGGTATTCGTACCGGGTTTTTTCCCGGAATTTGTCGCGGAGCCAGGCTTTAAATTCCCTGATCTCGTCGCGGGTGAGTTGCTTAAACGCTTTTTTGACCTCTTTTTCAAACAATACATCATTGAAACTAACTCGTTCTACAATCATCTTGCAGAAATCTAACATTCCTTTTCCCATGGTCTGTTTTTTTAGTTAGGTGATAGATGCAGTGCGTTACAAATTGGTGGGTAATAGTTACGAACCGGTGCCCGAAACGGGCGAACGGTTTGTCAAAAAAACCAACTTGCTTACCAAACAGGTTACCTCGAGTCAAATTTTGGCATAGGCACAAAAAAGGGAAAATGTTAGTTACGCATTGGCTCGCCGGGTTGGGCGAGGTTTTGTGGGGCATAAACTAGTTTAAGATTTTCAAAAAACCAAAACCGAGCTTTTGCGGCGGGTGGGGGCCAGGGCTGGTTAACCACCCCCTGGCCCGATAAACAATCACTTCTTTCTAACGCAGATAAAATGTTTTAGTGCCATTTGAAGATGTTAAAAAATGTAACATACTCATTTTTAAGCCATTATTAAGTGTTAAAGTGCTATTAGATACCCCCAGCCCCATCATTATTGGGCCGCAATGCGTAACTTGCCCCTACGTGGCCGCGGTAACCTCCGGCCAGCCGCCCAAAGATGCAAATGATCACCAACCTAGCCGAACTGGACCTGAACGGCGTTTACACCTACGCCGACTACCTGCGCTGGCAGTTTACCGAGCGGGTGGAACTGATCAAAGGCCGGTTGTTTAAAATGTCGCCTGGGCCGAGCAAGCGGCATCAGGAAGTTTCGCTTAGTTTGAGCGTGATTTTCGTTCAACATATCCGCCAATCTGGTAGCGGCTGCGGTGTTTATACCGCCCCGTTCGATGTGCGGCTGGTGCAAAAAAAGGCGGTGAAATCCGACCAGGACATCCATACGGTGGTGCAGCCCGACCTGTTCATTGTGTGCGACCGGGCTAAGCTGGACGAGCGCGGGTGCCTGGGCGCGCCCGACCTAGTGGTGGAAATCTTGAGCCGGGGCAACTCGAGCCTAGAACTGAAAAACAAATACGCCCTTTACGAAGAAAACGGGGTGCGGGAGTATTGGGTGGTTTTCCCCTACGAGGAAGTGCTGCAACAGTTTGTGCTGGACGACAACGGCCAGTTTCGGCTGCACCAGGTGCACACCCAGGGCAGTTTTGCCAGCTACATCTTCCCCGATTTGGAGGTGGCCCACGCGGCGGTTTTTGCGGAGTAGCGGCCCTGGGTTAGGGCGTGTTCAGCTTATCCCACTCGATTTTGAACTTTTTGCCGTCGGCATCGGTGGCAGTGCCGGTGAGCCGCTGCCCGTTGGCATCCAGGCGCAGCGCATAGCGGATGCGGGCGGGGGCTTGGCCGTATTTGAGGTCCTGCACCACCAAGGTAAAGCGCAGCCGCTCGCCGCTGGCCGTTACGCTCTCGTAAGCATAGTGGGAGCGGGCCGGGCAACTTAACTCGATTTGCTGGCGGCGGTTCAGCCGCAGGTGGTACACGTCGTGGTAGTCCACGTCGGTTTTTTGGCCTACCGCCCAGGTTTCGCGCCAGTTGCCCACCAGGCGCTGCCGGGCCGCTTTACTGCCCGCACAGGCTTGTAGCCACAGGCCCAGGCATAAGTAGATCCATATTCGTTGCATCGGCATTTAGTGAATGGGTGAGAAGGTGAGGGAGTGAAGGGCGAGGAAGTGAATGAGTGAGAAAGTGAGGGGTGAAGGGTAGGGGGGTAGATGGGTGAGAAAGTGCATGAGCGATCAGTTTGGTTTCTGCCTGGCGATTAGTCATTTAAGTTATTGACGACATGTAATTCCGATTTGAGTTTGACGTAATTCGACGATTGGGGAAATGACCAGCTAAGCAACTGATTGCTAGCAAAATAAACTCATGGATGCCAACTCATAAGGCCAACGGCAAAAACTCGTAGCCCTTTTCGCGCAGGGCGGCCAGGTAGCGCGGCAGGGCAAATTGTACTTTGGGGAACGCCTTGCGGCTGTCGTGCCAGAGCACGATGGAGCCGGGCCGGGTGTATTGCAACGCTTTGGCTAGGCAACGCTCAGGGCTAACCTGCTGGCTAAAGTCGCCGGTGAGCACGTCCCACATCGTTACTTGGTAGTGTGGCCGCAGGGCCTGGGCCTGGGCCTGGGTGAGCCGCCCATACGGCGGGCGGAACAACGCCCGGGCCGGGGCGGCCGAGGGGCCCAGCACGGCTTGGCAATCGGCCACGTTGGCCAAGTACTCGGCCAGCGGGGTTTGGCGGCCGTTGCGGTGATGAAACGTGTGGTTGCCCACTGCGTGCCCCTCGGCTTGGAGGCGGGCAAAAATGGCCGGGTGTTTCACCACGTTGTCGCCCACGCAAAAAAAGGTGGCTTTGGCCTGGTGCGCGCGCAGGGTGTCCAGCACCCACTCGGTGATTTCGGGCACGGGGCCGTCGTCGAAGGTGAGGTAGGCTTGCAAACCCTGGGCGGGCCGCCGCCACCAGAAGTGCGGCCACAGCCAACGCGCCAGGGCCGGGGTGCGGTGCAAAAACATGGGGCTAAGGTACGGCAAAGGGCTTACAAGGTCATCATCGTTACCCCTCAAACAAGGTGCCCCCCAGTTGCGGCGGGGGGATTTTGAGGTGTTTGTAGGCCAAGGGGGTGGCTTCGCGCCCGCGCGAGGTGCGCTTGAGGTAGCCTTCTTGGATCAAGAACGGTTCGTACACTTCCTCAATGGTTTCGGCTTCTTCGCCCACGGCGGTGGCAATGGTGGTAATGCCCACCGGGCCGCCCTTGAACTTATCGATAATGGTGAGCAGGATCCGGTTGTCCATGTCGTCAAGGCCGTTTTGGTCCACGTCCAGCGCGGTGAGGGCCATTTCAGCAATGGCCAGGGTAATGCGGCCGTCGCCCTTTACCTGGGCAAAATCGCGGGTGCGGCGCAGCAGGTTGTTGGCAATGCGGGGCGTGCCCCGGCTGCGGCGCGCGATCTCGTAGGCGGCCGCGTCGTCGGTGGGCGCGCCCAGGATGCCCGCCGACCGCCGCACGATGCTGCTCAGCAACTCGGCGTTGTAGTACTCCAGCCGGGCGTTGATGCCAAAGCGGGCCCGCAAAGGCGAAGTGAGCAGCCCGGCCCGGGTGGTGGCCCCAATGAGGGTGAACGGGTTCAACCCAATTTGCACTGAGCGGGCGTTAGGCCCGGAGTCGAGCATGATGTCGATCCGGTAATCTTCCATGGCCGAGTAGAGGTACTCTTCTACGATGGGGTTGAGGCGGTGGATTTCGTCGATAAACAGCACGTCGCCTTTTTCCAGGTTGGTGAGCAGCCCGGCCAGGTCGCTGGGTTTGTCCAGCACGGGGCCGGAGGTCATTTTGAGGTTGGCCTTTAGCTCGTTGGCAATAATGTGCGACAGGGTGGTTTTGCCCAGGCCGGGCGGGCCGTGCAGCAGTACGTGGTCCAGGGCCTCGTCGCGCAGTTTGGCCGCCCCCACAAACACCCGGAGGTTTTCCACAATTTTGAACTGACCGGTAAAGTCAACAAAACTAAGGGGCCGTAATGCCCGCTCCACTTCTTGGTCGGGGCCAGGGGTGGCGGCTTCGCCGGTGAGGTAATCTTTGCGCATAAGGCTTTGAGTTGGGCCTGGGCAAAGTTATTCAATAATTAATCAAAAAGTACATTTTTATTGTTAGCAGACCAGTAAAGAACCGCCTACCGCCCAGAAAGCCAGTAGGTTGGGCTTTTAACCGCCCCGTGGTTTGTTTACAGCCTAAGTTGCACAAAAAAGTCCCTGACGACCCTGGTTGAGCTTCAACTTGAAAAATAAATTAATATACTTATTAAAATTTTTATTTTGACTTGTGTAATTTCAAAATCGCCGTAGTAAGTTCAAACAATTTACTTTTAAAGAAGGTTTCGGCTGCGTGCTCATTAACTTTGTTTAAGGTAAACGCAAGCCATATTAACCTATGGGGGCCGGGATGGCCCCTAATTTTGTGCCCGTAAACCCAACCCATGAAAAAGCAAGTATTACTCGCGCTATTGTTCTGCCTAGCTACTACGGCCCTGTTTGCCCAGGCTCCCACGGGCCGGGCCAAGATCACCGGCATCGTGCTCGACTCGGCCGACCGGCAGCCCGTGGCTTTTGCCACCGTGTCGCTCCTGGACCCGCAAACCAACAAGCCCGTGAGCGGGGCCGTGGCCGACGAAAAGGGCCAATTTAGCATCACCAAAGTCCCGGCGGGCAAATTCACCCTGTCGGTCAGTTTTATTGGCTACCGCACCAGCAACCGCTCCCTCACGAGCGAGGGCAAAGGCGAACTGGCCCTGGGCACAGTTTTTCTGAACCAAATGGTGAAAGAACTGGACGAGGTGACCGTGGAGGGCCAAAAAGAACTGATCGAGGAGCGGGTGGACCGCACCATCTATAACGCCGAGCAGGATGCCACCACCCGGGGCGGCGATGCGGCCGACGTGCTGCGCCGCGTACCGGCCCTCACGGTGGACCTGGACGGCAACGTGAGCCTGCGCGGCAACCAGAACATCCGGGTGCTGATCAACAACAAGCCCTCGACCATCCTAGCCACCAGCGTGGCCGACGCGCTCCGGCAGATCCCCGCCGACCAGATCAAGTCGGTGGAGGTGATCACCTCGCCCTCGGCCCGCTACGACGCCGAAGGCTCGGCCGGGATCATCAACATCATCACCAAAAAGAACACGCTCCAGGGCCT
>JALONO010000193.1 GCA_025454895.1 Bernardetiaceae bacterium | reverse complement strand
AATACCGCCAGTACTACCTGGCCCCCCAGCCCAAGGTAACGAGCGTAAAGGTGGCGGTGGACCTGTTCCCGGCCGAGCGGCGCACCGAGGCCACGGGCCGGTTTGTGATCACGAACAAGCACGCGCGCCCGCTCGACTCGCTCATCCTGCTCACCCAAAGCAGTTTCCCGCACTTACGTTTTAACCTCAAAATCAACGGGGTAGAACCTAAAATCCTCCTGGCTGACAGTATCCACCGCTTTTATATCTACCGCCTGCCCCAAACGTTGCAGCCAGGCGACAGCGCGGTGATGGAAATGGCCAGCCGGGGCGAGTTCCGGGGCTTCCGCATGGGCAGCGAGAGCCAGTTTACCACCACTGCCAACGGCACGTTCCTCAACCACAACGACCTGTTCCCCAACATCGGCTACTCGGCCCAGCTCGAGCTGCAGTCGGAGCGCTACCGCAAGCGCTACAGCCTGCCCGTGCGCGAGTTCGAGATGCCGTCCCGTACCGACTCGGCAGGCCTCAGCAGCTTACTATTTAGCCAAGAAGCCGACTGGATCACCTTTGAGGGCACGGTGAGCACCGACCCCGACCAGGTGGCCATTATGCCCGGCTACTTGCAAAAAGAATGGGAGGCCAACAACGCCGCCGGGCAGCCCCGCAAATACTACCAATACCAGCAAACCGAGGTGATGGACCTGTTTTTCAACGTAGCCTCGGCCCGCTACGCCGTGAGCCGGGAGACGATCAAAAACGCGGATGGCCAGGACATTAAGCTGGAGATTTTCCACCACCCCGGCCACGACCGCAACCTCAAGCACTTTATGGATGGGCTGAAGGACGCGCTCGCCTACTGCGCCCGCAGCTACACGCCCTACCAGTTTAAGCAGATGCGGATTTTGGAGTTTCCGCGCTACGCGGGTTTTGCCCAGTCGTTCCCCAACACGATCATGTATTCGGAAAACATGGGCTTTTTGGCCGATTTTTCGGACCCGAACAAGACCGACTACGCCTACTACATCACGGCCCACGAGGTGGCGCACCAGTGGTGGGGCCACCAGGTGATGCCCAGCTTCACGCGCGGGGCCAACAACATTGTCGAGGCCCTGGCCGAGTACAGCTCGCACATGGTGCTGCACCACGCCTACGGCCCCGATGCCATGCAAGAGCGGCTCAAGTATGCCCTGGACCAGTACCTGCGCGGGCGCAGCACCGAAAACAAGGGCGAGTACCCCCTGGTGGACAACGAAAACGGCAGCTACATCTGGTACGGCAAGGGCACGCTCACCTTCTACGCCCTGCAAGACATGGTGGGCGAGGACAACCTGAACCGCTGGGTCAAGAACTACGCCGAGGCCACCCGGTTCCGGCAAAACGCGCCCTTTACCACCACCGACGAGTGGTACGACAGCCTGTACCGCCAAACGCCCGACACGCTCAAGTACTTTGTGGAGGACTGCCTCAAAAAAATCACCCTGTACGAAAACAAGGCCACCGAGGCCAAGGCCGAGCCCCTGGGCGGCGGCAAGTACAAGGCTACATCGACATCGGGGTGTTTGCCGCCGACAGCACCAACCAGCGCGGCATGACCCGCAAGGTGCCCCTGTACCTGCGCAAGCACAAGCTCGCGCCCGGACAGCACACCATCGAGGTGGTGGTGAACGCCAAGCCCGTGCGCAGCGGCATCGACCCGTACAACAAGCTCATCGACCGCATCCCGGACGATAACTTGATCAAGGTGGAGGAGAAATAACTGTTGTGTCCCGCTGGTGGGGTCAGTTTCTCAGAACTGGCCCCACCTCGGGAGCAAAGCGGCAGGCGAGCATCACCTACCCGGTATAAATCTCCTCGATCAAGGTTTGGTACTTGTTAATGATCACCCGCCGCTTGAGTTTGAGGGTGGGGGTCAGTTCCCCGCTGTCGATGCCCCAGGGCTGGGCCAGCACCTTGAACTTCTTCACCTTCTCCCAGTCGCCGAAACTGCCGTTCAGTTGGTCGATCTCCGAGCCGAATTTGGCCACCACGCGCGGGTGGTGTACCATCTCCTCGTCGTTGGCGCAGGCAATATCGTGCTGGCGGCACCATTCCCGCAGGGTGTCAAACGCCGGGATGATCAACGCGGCGGGGAACTTACGGTTCTCCCCAATCACCATGATTTGCTCAATCAGCAACGACTCTTTGAACTTGTTCTCCATCGGCTGGGGGGCAATGTACTTGCCGCCCGAGGTTTTGAACATCTCCTTCTTGCGGTCGGTAATGCGCAAATATTTGCCTTCCACAATCTCGCCCACGTCGCCCGTATGTAGCCAGCCGTCTTTGAGGGTTTCGGCGGTCAGCTCGGGTTCTTTATAATAGCCTAGCATCACATTGGGGCCTTTGCACAAAATTTCGCCGTCGTCGGCAATTTTGATCTCCACCCCTTCAATGGCCGTGCCCACCGTGCCTACGCGCACATCGGCCGGGCGGGTGGGGGCCGAGGTGATCACGGGCGAGGCCTCCGTCATGCCGTAGCCCTCGCTGATGGGGATGCCCGCCGCCCAAAACACCCGCGACAACCGGGGCTGCAACGCGGCCGCCCCCGACTGGATGGTTTTGATATTGCCCCCTAACGCCTCGCGCCACTTGCTGAAAATGAGCTTATTGGCCATTTTTAACTGCCAATTGTACCAGCCGCCCTGGTTTTGGTTAGGCTCGTGGATTAAGCCCAGGTTCAATGCCCAGAAAAAGAGTTTCTTTTTAGCCCCAGTAAGCTCCATGCCCTTCGCCACGATTTTGTCGTACACCTTCTCCAGCAGGCGGGGCACGGTATTAAACGTGTCGGGCTTCACCTCGCGCAAGTTATCGCCGATGGTCTCCATGCTCTCGGCGTAATAAATGCCCAGCCCTTTGTAGATAAAAACAAAGAACCCGGTGCGTTCGTAAATATGGCATAGCGGCAGAAAGCTCAGGGCTTTGCCGGTTCCGTTGGGGCTAGAGGCCAGGCCCCGGGCCGAGGAGATCGTGTTACTGAGCACATTGTGGTGGCTGAGCATCACGCCCTTGGGCCGCCCCGTGGTGCCCGAGGTATAAATAATGGTGAGCAAGTCGTTTTCATCCACCGTGGCCCGGGCGGCCTCCAGTTGCGCCAATTCGCCACTCTCGCCCAGTTTTTCCAGGTCCGTCCAGTGGGTCAGGCCCTCTACCCGGTCAAAAGAGTAAAGTGCGTACAGTTCCAAGTCGCGGGTAGCGGCGGCCACTTTTTCGTAAAGAGGCTCATCGGCCACAAAAACCGCTTTAACCTCGGCATGGTGGAAAATATAACGGTAGTCGTCCACCGAGATGGTGGGGTACATGGGCACGCTCACCGCCCCAATTTGCTGGATGGCCAAGTCGGCAAAGTTCCACTCCGGCCGGTTAGGCGACACGATGGCCACCGCGTCGCCTTTGCGGATCCCTAGTTTGAGCAAGCCCAGGCTCAGGCGGTCCACTATTTGCGCCACTTGCTGGCTGCCGTAACTCACCCATTGGCCTTTCACCTTGCTATTGATGGCATCGGGCCGGGGATACTTTTGGCATTGATAGGCTAGTAAGTCGAAAACTCGTTTCAGTTCCATATAATACTGGGTTGTTCAAAAATAAGTTGACGCGGGCCGTTGGCCCAAAACCCGGCAAAGGCAGGCTCATCGGGTTAAACATAAACCGAAAAGCCGAAAAATCGTTTGCCAGTTGTTAATAATGTGTCAAATAGCCTTAAATTTGCAGGCGTTGGTATCGACAAGAGTCCAACCAAAGGAGCGTTTACTCGAAAAAGTCGCGGCGATTTTGCATTGTCTCGATAATAAAACCTACCTTTGGTTCGGCATTTGTGCATTTAGGATAGTTAAAACCCCCGGTCAAATAGGCGTAATCCGCCTAGGCATTGTTGCCGACCGGCGGTGTAAAACCTAAGCTGCAAAAATTGCGTACCCTATCGTAACCTAAGAATTAACCTAATCTAATACTTAAACCTATGAAACAAAAAGTGAACTATCTTGGTGCGGCAGCCCTACTGGCCCTCGGGCTTAGCTTCGGCGCGCAGGCACAAAGACAAATATCCAACAAGGTTACCGACCGGATATACAAGCGCGATGTGCAGGAACGCCGCCAGCGTCTTCCCAACATTATCAACACCTTGTTGCACGACGAGTACTCGCCCGCCATCAGCCATGATGGCAAAACCCTGGTTTACCAAACTAACCGGGGCGGCAAGGCTTGGAGCAACTTTGGCCTGTGGGAGTCCAAGAAAGACACCGTAACTGGTTTCTGGATGGAGCCTGCCAAAATTGAAAGCATTAACATGGAAGCCGGTGGTCCTTTCATCGCCTATGACGGCTCGATGTTGCTTTTCCACAGCGTGGAAGGCGAAACGGCTGACATCTACATGGCCAAGAAAGAAGCCAACGGCTCTTGGGGTGCCCCTGCCAAAGTGGGCGGTGCCGTTAATACCGGCGATTTCGAAGGTTTCCCCTCGCTCTCGTCTGACGGCCAGCGCCTGTATTTTGTGCGCAAAGGCGATGCTAAACGCGGCATCCAGTGCTTCAAGCTCATGGTTTCCAAGGCCGATATGGACGGCAACTTCGGAGCCGCCGAAGAACTGCCTTCGCCCGTAAATGCTGGCTGCGAAAGCCACGTGCGCATCCTGCCCGATAACGAAACCGTGATCTTCTCCTCGACCCGCCGTGGTGGCAGCCCCAAGCGCATGAACGACATGGATTTGTACTACTCGCACATGAACGCGGGCGGTGCCTGGGAAGAACCCAAACCGGCCGACATTGAGCCTTTGGTACGCACCAACTTATATTCTTACCAGCCCGAGGCCCTGGTTTCCATCGCGATGGATGACGAGCCTCACGTACTGGCTTATTTCACAGCTTACCAAGGTGCTTCTTACGAACTGTTCACCGTGCCTTTGCCCGACGGCATGAAGCCCAAGCGCACTTGCCATTTCCAAGCCGCTATCGTGGATGGCGAAGGCAAGCCTGTAGAAGGCGACGTAGTGATCAAAATTGATAATGAGACCCGCCCTTCCCTCAGCTACGCCAAAAAGGCTGACGCTAACAAGCGTTTTAGCACGGTTATTACTGAAGGTAACAAATACAAATTTACCGTAGAAGTGCAAGATGCCGAGCCAGTAATTGTTTACTCTGACCTCACCAACGGCTTTGATCCTGGCGACTGCGAAAAAACCATTGTAGTGGATGCTGGTAACGTAAAAGCTACCATTGCCGTAATTGACGGTCTCACCCGTGATGCCATCGAGAACGGGATGGTAAACATCTCGTCCAAAGACCCGAAAGGCAAAGTAACCGACCAAAAGAAAATCGGTCCCGGCAAGTACGAAGCTAAACTCCGTATCAATGCCAACTACTGCGCCCAAGGTACCGCTGACCAGTATAAGCCTGCCATCATCTCGATCGACCTGAGCAACAAGAAAGCTGGTGATACCATCAACCGCGAAATCATGCTCTATGACTTGAGCAAGATCGTGTTTGACAACATCAACTTCATCACGGCCCGCCCGCGCAACACTACCCCGCGCGAACTGGAAGCTTCGTTGCAGCCTAAGGCCCGGGCCGAACTTGACAAGGTGTTGAAATTCTTGCAAGACTACCCCACGGTTAACGTGAGCATTGAAGGCCACACCGACTTCCGGGGCGGCGACGAGTTCAACCAAGCCTTGTCGCAACGCCGTACCGAAGCTGCTAAGTATTACCTGATGCAGAAAGGCATTGCGGAGAGCCGCCTGGTAGCCAAAGGCTTTGGCGAGGCTAGCCCGCTAGTGCCCAACGAGGTGAACGGCCGTCAAAACGCTGCCAATATGGCTCTTAACCGTCGCGTAGAGTTCAAGGTAGTGCAGAAAGACTCCGACGATGCCGCTTGTAAGTAATTAAATTAGGTTAAATTTTCGTAATTATTGAAATGGCGGCCCTCCGGGCCGTCATTTCTTTTTCCCCCAAAGCGTTTCTTGACTAATTATGGCTACTTTTGCCACAAGTGATTGGCTGGTCGACCTGGCCAATTGCCTAGCCCGTTGGTGTGGTACGCGGCGGCCTCCCGGTGAAAACAAGCGGAAATCCTGGGATTCGTGTCAACCAGTAGCTGATTGACAACACCACGCGAACAGGGCTGTAGCGGCAATCATCGGAAAATCGTGCTGGATCTTTGCGTTCCCCCCCTTTCCTTCCCTTGCAACCTCACGGCACTGTTGTACTGTAACCTAGGCTTGCCACACCAAGTTAAGGCAATGCCTTTATCGGAAAAATTTTAACGCTGTTATTCAAAATGTTACAAGCCGTCAGTAAGACAATCCTCATGCCGGATGGCAAGGAAATCATTATCGAAACGGGCAAGCTAGCCCGGCAGGCCGATGGGGCCGTGTTGCTCAAGATCGGGGATACCCGCCTGTTGGCCACTGTGGTCTCGTTACCCGACCTACGCGAAGGGATCGATTTTTTCCCCCTCTCGGTAGATTACCAGGAAAAATTCGCCTCGACTGGCAAAATCCCCGGTAGCTTTATCCGCCGCGAGGGCCGTTTGTCGGATTACGAAGTGCTCATCAGCCGCCTGGTGGACCGCGCCATCCGGCCGCTCTTCCCGGAAGACTACCGCCACGAGACCCAGATCAACATCCTCCTTCTTTCGGGCGATGAAACCACCCTGCCCGATGCCTACGCCGCCCTGGCCGCTTCGGCAGCCCTGGCCGTATCGGATATCCCGTTCACGGGTGGCCCCATTTCCGAAGTGCGGGTGGTAAAATACGAGGGTCAGTTTTTGGTGAACCCCGACCGGCAAATTGTCGAGAAAGCCGAACTGGACTTGATTGTGGCAGCCTCGGCCAAAGACATTGTGATGGTAGAAGGCGAAGCCAACGAAGTATCAGAAGCTGATTTGCTCCAAGCTCTCAAAACCGCCCACGATGCCATCAAAATCCAGGTAAAAGCCCAATTGGAACTGACCGAGCTGGTGGGCAAAACCCAAAAGCGCGATTTTATCAAACCCGTGGAAGACGAGGAATTGAAAAAGCAACTCCACGACCTGTTATACCCTCAGTATTACCAAGTGGCCCGCAAACCCGCCGCAAAGCAAGAGCGCAGCGCGGGTTTCAAGGCCATTGAGGAAGCTTATTTTGCCTCACTACCTGAGGATAGTACCATCGATAAAGCCCTGGTGAAACGCTACATGGGCGAGTTTAAATGGTACGCGGCCCGCAACCTGGTGCTGGACGAGAAAATCCGCCTAGACGGCCGCCGCACCGACGAAGTACGGCCCATTTGGTGCGAGGCGGGCTATTTGCCCACCCCTCACGGTTCGGCCCTGTTTACTCGGGGCGAAACCCAGTCGATCACCACCGTAACTCTGGGCACCAAGCTGGATGCCCAACTGATCGACGGAGCCATTTTTAGCGGCGATAACAAGTTTATGCTTCATTACAATTTCCCGGCGTTCTCTACCGGTGAAGTGAAACCTAACCGGGCACCCGGCCGCCGCGAGGTTGGCCACGGTAACCTAGCCAACCG
Source organism: Bernardetiaceae bacterium (assembly GCA_025454895.1). Lineage (GTDB taxonomy): Bacteria > Bacteroidota > Bacteroidia > Cytophagales > Thermoflexibacteraceae > JALONO01. The sequence continues at coordinate 1,947 of JALONO010000193.1, read as the reverse complement.
GGCCTTGAAAAAAGTAATGCCCCCAGACGAAGATAACCCCTACACGATCCGCATCGTATCCGACATTTTGGAGTCAAACGGCTCGTCGTCAATGGCCACGGTGTGCGCTGGCTCCATGGCCCTCATGGATGCGGGCATGAGCATCAAAGCCGCCGTGTCAGGCATTGCCATGGGCATGATCTCCGACAGTGCCACGGGTCGCTACGCTATTCTGTCGGACATTTTGGGCGACGAAGATCACCTGGGCGACATGGACTTTAAAGTTACCGGCACTGCTAAGGGCATCACCGCTTGTCAAATGGACATGAAGGTGGACGGCCTAAGCTACGAAGTGCTGGAACAAGCCCTGGAGCAAGCCCGCAAAGGCCGTCTCCACATTTTGGGCGAAATGAACAAAGCCATCAGTGAGCCTCGGCCGGACTTGAAACCCAATGCCCCGCGTACCATCGCCATCCGCATCCCCACCGACCTGATCGGGGCGGTGATCGGCCCAGGCGGCAAAGTGGTGCAGGAAATCCAAAAAACCTCGGGCGCAACCGTGATCATCGAGGAAGTAGCCAACGCGGGCATCGTTACCATTTTTGCTACCAACCAAACCTCGATGGACAGTGCCGTGGCTCAAGTGCGCGCCATTGTGCAAGAACCCGAAGTTGGCGAAGTGTACGACGGGATCGTGAAATCGGTGATGCCATTTGGGGCCTTTGTAGAGTTTATGAAGGGGAAAGAAGGCCTATTACACATTTCAGAAATCAAATGGGAACGCCTCGAAGACATGGAAGGCGTACTGGAAGTAGGCGAAGAAGTAAAAGTGAAGTTGATCGAGGTGGATAAGAAAACGGGTAAATTCCGCCTTTCCCGGCGGGTGTTGCTACCCAAGCCCGAGGGCATGCCCGACCGCGAAGAACGGCGCGAACGCCGCGACGGTGGTAGTGGCGGCGGCGGCGGCTATAATGGCCGCAACGGCGGCGGCGGTAGCCGGGGCGGTGGTGGCGGCAAGCCCCCCTTCCGGCGTTAATAAGCACTATAAAAAAGCGCGGCTGATAACAGCCGCGCTTTTTTATTGGCCCCCAACCATTTTCAGAACAACCAAATGGAGTGAAAAACGGAATAAAATGTATTTTGCAAAGAGTATTTTACGTTGATCAGAATTAAAAGGCTTACCAATAGTCTGCAAGCAAGCCGACCTGGGTTTTTCTAACTATTTAACTCTCTTTTGTAGGCAAGTGTGTAAAGTTTAGCCTTGATTATCTAGCCATGCCAGTTGAACCTAAACGCCGGGTACTCATTGTGGACGACGACCCATTGAACACGGTGGTGCTCCAAAAGTACCTTCAGGCCCAATTTGAGCCTCACGCGGCCAATTGTGCCGATCAGGCACTCGCTTATCTGGCCCAACACGTTTACGCAGCCTTGTTGATCGACATCCGGCTGGGCGAGGGCGATAAAGACGGCCTGCAACTCCTGGCGCAGATCAAAGATCGCTCCCTGCTAAAAGGAGCTAAAACGGTGGCCATTACCGCCCAGCTAGAGGACCTCCAAGAAGATTTACTGGCCCAAGGGTTCGATATTTATTGTCGCAAGCCCATTAGCAAAACCGAGCTACTAGCACTGTTAGATCAAATTTTAGCCGACTCGGCCACCTCCTAAATTTTAGCCGACTCGGCCACCTCCTAACCTACCCATGCCCGATTACACCCCAAACCCGATGAGCAGCATGTCGTCGGTTTGGCGGGTTTCGCCGCGCCAGTGGTCTAGGGCCTGGGCCAGCCCGGCTTCTTGCTGGGCCAGCGGCTGGGCGCTTAGCTCGGTCAGCAGCTTTTTTACCTGGCCCGAGCCGAGCCGCTTGCGGTTTTCGGCGTCAAACTGGTCGGTGAGGCCGTCGGTGTAGAGGTACACCCGGTCGCCGGGGAGCAGGTCGATGGTTTGGGCGGTAAACTCTTTGTCGCC
>JALONO010000192.1 GCA_025454895.1 Bernardetiaceae bacterium | reverse complement strand
GTTTTGGCCGTAGTCGTACACGGCGGCCAGCCCGTCGTAGATCTCGCTGGAGGGGAACACGAAGCCATACTCTTTGGCATGGGCGATGATTTTGGGGAAAATGCCCGAGGTTTCGATCGACATAAAACGGAGGATGCGGTTAGCTAAAAAAGGCAGCACGGCCAAAACGGACGCAAAACTAGCCCCTGGGGCGTTAATAATTACAGCCCGGGGCTAACGGGGCCACAGCAGGCCCGCCGCCAAACCCACCACCACAATCACGGGCGGCGGCAGGCGGGTAAACAGCAGCACGGCCGCCGTGCCCACCACGGCCAGCCCATTGAGCCAAATCAGTTCCAGCTGTTGTAACAGCATGAGGGCCACGGCCACCACCAGCCCCGCGCTGGCCGCGTTGATGCCTTCTAACGAGGCCCGCACCGCCCGGTAGCGTTTGAGCTGATCCCAAAACTGGATGAGGAACAGCACCAACAAAAGGCCGGGCAGGTTAATGCCCACCGTGGCCACCACGCTGCCCAGCACCACGCCCCAAGGCCCGCCCTGCCGCAGCGAAAGCCCGCCCACGTAGCCCGCAAAGGAGAACACCGGCCCCGGCACGGCTTGGACCACGGCGTAACCAGCCAAAAACTCCTCCTTGGTGAGGTAGCGTTTCTTCTTAAATTCTACAAATTCGGTGTACAACATGGGCGTGAGCACCTGGCCGCCCCCAAACACCAGGCTACCGTTGCGGTAAAAGTTCTCGAGCAGCAGCACGGGTCGCGTGCGCGTGAGGGCACCCAGGCCCGCGATGGCCACAAAAAACGCGGCGTAGATGACCAAGTACCGCCAACGGATTTGGAACGGGGCCTTTTGTTCCTTTTTTTGTTCCCGATACTTGAACGCCGTAATGGTACCTGCCACCACCAGCACAATAGGGAACACCCAAGGGCTGCGCACCCAATACGCGGCCAGGGCGGCCGCGGCCATCAAGGCCCCATCTAGCCAATTGTTTACCAATTTGCCGCTAATGCGCCAGGCCGCCACCGCCACAAAGCCCACGGCCATGGGTTTAATAAACCGGGCAAAGGCCAAAGTGCCCTCCAGGTCGGTGGTGGGTTGCCAAAAGGTTACCACCAGGGCAAACAGCGTAACAATGGCCAGGGCGGGCAGCGTCCAGATGGCCATGGCAAAGGCGGCCAACCGCAGCCCTCCCTTGCGGTAGGCAATGGCCGCCAGCGTTTGGGTGGACGACGGGCCGGGCAGCAACTGGCACAGCGAGTTAATCTCCATCAGCTCGGCCTCGGTGAGGTAGCCCCGCTTGCGCACCAGCACGTCCAGGTAAAGGGCCAAGTGCGCCTGGGGCCCCCCAAAGGCGCTTAGGGTAACCCACAAAACATCCCGCAAAAAGAAAAGCTCACGTTTGCTCATGGCGCGCTGGGATAAGAACCGGCTGGCTTGGCCCCACAAATAATTTGGTAGAGGGAAGAAAAAAGGGCTGACCTGAACGGCTTTGCGCTCGAATTCCCCCGCTTGTGGTGGCTACCCGTTCTGCTTTGCCGAACCAAAATTAGGAGTTTGGCGCGGCACTGGAAAAAAACCCGTTTTTTTTGCCCAGTGGTTAAACCTGAGCCGGGCAGGCACGTCAAATGGTTGTAAATTTGATTTAAGGATGGTACAACCCGATGCAAGCAAGCCCACCCGCCAAGCTTTTATGTACGTGAGCAAGTCGCCTGGTAAGCCCAACCCAGCGGCCAACGAGGAGCAGCACCCCGCCGACCGGGAGCTGCTGGCCCAGTTTGCCGACCCTACCCGGCGCCATTGGGCCTTTAACCAGCTCGTGCATAAGTACCAGCGGCGCGTGTATGCCCACGTGCGCAAAATGGTGATCGACCACGACGATGCCGACGACCTCACGCAGGAAACCTTCGTGAAAGCTTGGCACCACTTGGGCAATTTTAGGGGCGAAGCCCAACTCTACACCTGGCTGTACCGCATTGCCAGCAACGAGTGCCTCAACTTTTTGAATAAAAAACGGCGGCGGTTTTTTGTGCCCATCCACGATGTGCGCAAAGAACTGGCCACCAAGCTGGACCAAGGGGGCGATTTCACCGGCGACGAAATTCAACTAAAACTCCAAAAAGCCTTGCTAGTTTTGCCCGATAAGCAGAAATTAGTGTTCAACCTCAAGTACTTTGACGAACTCAGCTACGAAGAAATCTCCGAAATTACCGACACTTCGGTGGGTGCCCTGAAAGCGTCGTACCACCACGCCGTAAAAAAAATTGAGGCCTTTTTGCAAAACAGTATCCATTCAAAATAACCCTGGCCATGAAACATGATGATATAAAGAAGCCGGACGAGCTTTTCCGACCGCCTGATGGTTACTTTGACCAATTGCCCGGCCGCATCCAAAGCCGGGTGCAGGCCAAACCAGCCAGTGACGGTTTTTGGCAGGTCTTTTGGCTGAGCCTCAAACCGGTTTACACCGTGCCCGCCCTGGCCTTGGGCTTATTATTGTTTTGGGCTTGGCCTGCCCCGGATCCCGCCCCCGCCTCGCTGGATGACCTCACGGCCGGGCAGGTACACGAGTACCTCCTAGACCAAAACCTGGACGAAGAAACCATCATGGAGCAGTTGGCCGTTACGGGCCAAACCCTGAGCCTCCAAGAAGCGGGCATTGAGCTACCGCTAAACCCCGATCTGGTGGACGATCTCGACTTGGAGGACATCGAGGAAGCCTTGCAATAGCCAAACGATTAGCCTTTTGCCTTTGATAATCAATTAATTAAACTGTTGTAAATAACTGATCTAGCCCTCTCTACCCTTTTTTGACCTTGGTTTAGATAACAGCAAAATCAACTAGCGATTGTGCATTCTTGATGACATAGATAATTGATAGCCAAGCGGAACCATCAGACATTACTTCATTGTATTGTAAGCCAATCGTTCCGCGTTTACTTGCTCTTTTATTTTACCTTACTACCCGGCCAGCCAGGCCCCCTAGACCAAGCTACCGACTAACGAAAAATGAAGCCCGCCTATTTATTACTCATCTGCCTATTGCTGGGCCTGGGTGCCCAAGCCCAAAAAAAAATGAACAAGCAAGGCAAGCCCGCGCCCGACAGCGAACGGGTGGAGGCCGTGCGGGTAGCCTTTATCACCGAGCGGCTGGAGTTAAGCCCCGCGCAATCGCAAACGTTTTGGCCGGTTTACAACGCCTTTGCCGCTGAAAGCAAGGTGATTAAACAAGAACTAAGGGCCTTGGCCAAGCGTGGCCTCAACCTTAGCGACGATGAACTCAAGCGCGAACTAGAAAAACGCTTTGACTTGCAGGAAAAACAACTCGCGCTCCAGCGGCGTTACCACCGCGAGTTTTTGAAAGTGATTAGCCCCCGCCAAGTGGCCGAACTCTACCGGGCCGAAGAACAGTTTAAGGTGATGTTGCTGCGCCGCCTGGGCAACCAAAACCAAACCGAAGAAGTGGATTAACCGGATTTTGTTGAACCCAGCCGGGCTAATAACCCTTAACTTTGGGCAAACTTTTAAACAAAACCTGGGTTGCCCCGTTTAGATAACGTGAGCGGAGATGGAATTTACCAATGCTCTCACCGCTTATTCGTTCACTTTTTGCCCTTACCATGCAACTCATATCCGGTTATTCCAAACTTAGTAAAATCCAGAAACTCGAGTGGTTGGCCCAACAGGCGAGCGAGCAACCTACCGCCTTTGTGGACGAGCTTACCAGCTACTGGCACCGCGACCAGGCCGTACAAAAACGTTTCGACGAGTTTAGCGAAAATACGCTCACCAACTTTTACATGCCCTACGGCGTGGCTCCTAACGTGCTCATTAACGGCGAGTTATATGCCGTGCCGATGGTGATTGAAGAAAGCTCGGTGGTGGCGGCGGCCTCGCAAGCGGCCAAGTTTTGGAGCGAGCGGGGCGGGTTTAAGGCCAAGGTGCTAAGCACTAGCAAAATTGGCCAGGTCCACTTTATCTGGCCGGGCGAGTACGCCAAGCTGTACGTCCATTTCGACGACCTGCGCGAGCGCATGCTCGACAACACGGCCCTGGTTACCAAAAACATGCGGGCCAGGGGCGGTGGCATTACCAGCCTGGACCTGGTGGACATGACCCACATCGAGCCGGGCTACTACCAGATCCGCGGCACGTTCGAAACCGTGGACTCGATGGGGGCCAACTTTATCAACACCTGCCTCGAGGAATTTGCCCGTACCCTCAAAGAATGGGCCGCCCGCCAGCCCGATTTTTCCGAGGCCGAACGCCAACCGATGGTGATCATGTCGATTTTGAGCAACTATACCCCGCAGTGCCTGGTGCGCGCCTGGGTAGAGTGCCCCGTGGCCGACCTGGGCCATTTTGACGACATGCCGCCCGAGACCTTTGCCTGGAAATTCCAGAAGGCCATTACCATCGCCCGCCACGATGTGTACCGGGCCACCACCCACAACAAAGGCATTTTCAACGGGATAGATGCCGTGATCCTAGCCACTGGTAACGACTTTAGGGCCGTGGAAGCCTGCGGACACGCCTACGCCAGCCGCGACGGCCAGTACCGGTCGCTCACCCAGGTTAGCTTGGAAGACGGCATTTTCAAGTTTTGGATCGACCTGCCCATGGCCCTGGGCACGGTGGGCGGGCTTACGCAGTTGCACCCGTTGGTAAAACGTTCGTTCGAGATTTTAGGCCACCCGAACGCCCAGCAACTGATGATGATCGCGGCCAGCCTGGGCTTGGCCCAAAACTTTGGGGCGGTGCGCTCGCTCATCACTTCCGGCATCCAAAAAGGCCACATGAAAATGCACCTGCTCAACATCCTCAACCACTTCGAGGCCACCCCAGCCGAAACCGAACGGGCCGTGGAGCATTTTAAACACCACGTGGTATCGTTTAGCGCCGTGCGCGAACTGCTGGAAGGCTGGCGCGTAACGGCCAGCAAACCGGCCTAGTCAAAATGGGTTGGTACCAGAGTGGTTGTATGACCAAATGATTGCATGATTTGATGATTGTTCTTCTTGGTTTTCAATCATTTATGTTATAAAAAATGCGCAATTGCTATTTAATTTCATAATACGCAATCTATTAAAAAAAATAGACATTTTGCTAAGTACCCTCACTCGGGTCGCAATTGCGTCCCCTCCCCGACGGGGAGGGTTAGGGTGGGGCTAAAAAGGGCCGGACTTTAGCCAAATTTCAGGCCTCAGCAGAGTTAAAAGTCTAATGTGAAAGAGGTCTAATTCATCATCACTTCAGCCCAGCCGCAAAAAAAGCGCGCTGCCGGGGCAAGCGCGCTTCGATCTCGGTTTTTACAAATAACTATTGGCCGCCGCCCGCAGGTTTGGCCTGGGCCGGGGCAGGTTCTAACTCAAATTTTTGGTTGATGCCTTTTTCCACGGCGGGCACGCCCTGGGTCATCCATTGCGGGGCCGGGGCATCCAGCAGGTAGTGGTCAAAAAACTGCTGCATCCGCTGCGACAGGTCCTTGCGGTTTTTGCGCTGCATCAGGTTATGGTCCTCGCCGTTGTAGTTGAGCAACCAAGTGGGCTTGTTCAGGCGGCGCAGGGCCATAAACGTCTCAATGCCTTGGTACCAGGGCACGGCCCCATCTTGATCGTTGTGCATTAGCAACAGCGGGGTGGTTACCCGGTCCAGTTGGAACAACGGCGAATTTTGCAGGTACAGCAGCGGGCGGTCCCAAATGGTGCCGCCAATGCGGCTCTGCGTGCGCTCGTACTGGAACTGGCGGCTCAGCCCCGTGCCCCAGCGGATGCCTCCGTAAGCACTGAACATGTTGGCCACCGGAGCTCCGGCCATCGCGGCTTTGAACAAATGGGTTTGGGTAATGAGGTAAAGCGTTTGGTAGCCGCCCCAGCTTTGGCCTTGCAAGCCCAGCCGGGCCGGGTCGGCAATGCCCCGGCTCACCAGGTGCTGCACCCCGCTCACGATGGCATCGTAGGCACTGGGGCCGGGGTAGCCCACCCGGTACGGAATGTCCGGGATGAAGATGAGGTAGCCCCGGCTGGTGTACTCCGACGGCCGCACCGTGGACGGGGTGGGCGCGGGCGTAACGTGGCGGTAAAGCGTTTCGCTGAGCCGCTCATAGAAGTAAGCGATGAGGGGGTACTTTTTATTGGGGTCGTAGTTTTCGGGTTTGTAGAGGAGGCCCTCCAGGGTCTCGCCGGTGAGCGAGGTCCAGCGCACCAGTTCCACGCTGCCCCACAGGTAGTTGGCCTGTTGGGGATTGGCGGCAGAAATCTTCTGTAACTGCTTAAAAGTGAGGTCGGCAAGGTGTAAGTCCGGGAAATCCTGGAAGGTTTCGCGGGTTACCAGCACAGTGCTGGCGTTGCGGGCCTTGCGAGGGTAGCCAAACAGGGCGGGCTGTAACGTGAGCAGGGTGGTTTGGGCGGCGGGCAGGCTCAACTGGGCAAAGCCCGCGTGGCGGCTGGTTTCGTTGAACACGCTGAGCAGCAGTGGCTTGGCCGGGTCGATAAACCGCTCGTCCGGGTCTAGGCGCAGGTAGCGGTAGCGGGTTTGGGCCTCGCGCCCTCGGGTAACGCGCTCGGGTGCGCGGCGGCCTTCGGGGTCCACCCGCCACAGGTCAAACCGGTCGTAGAGGTAGAGTTCGGCATCGTTGGCGGCCCAGGCGGCCAGGCCGTAGTCGCTGGGGTCGTCGGGCATGTCGTTCAGTTCGTCGTAAAACTTAACGGTGCGGTTGTCGGTGAGCTTGGTGGTGCGGCCGCTGGCCACCGAGTAGGCGTGCCAGGCCGTGTCGGTCGCGCTGAACCAGTACACGTACTTGGCCCCCGGCGAGAGGCGGGCAAACCCCGGCAGCGCTTGGGCCACCGACCGGGCCTGGCCCGTTTTCAGGTCCACCAAATACACATCTTGCCCGTTTTCGCCCCAGCTTTGTTGGCGGCGGTAGGCCAGGTTGCTAATGCCTAGGGCCACGTCGGCATCGCCCTCGTTACCGGGCTGAATTTGTGGCATTTGCAAGGTAGCCAGTTGCACCGTTTGGCTGGTGGGTAAGTGGGCCACGGCCCAGTAACCGCGTTTTTTATCCTCGTCCAGTTGTTTGTTTTGTTGGGGGTGGATGTAGCCATCTTGCCAAGTCCATACCTCCACGTTTACAATTTCCTCGGGCAGCTTATTGGTATCGGCCAAAATGGGGGCCGGGGCCGTGCCGAAAAACAGTTTTTGCCCGTTTTTGGCGAAAAAAGGTGCCGTGTGCTCATTGACCAGCCAGCCGCTGGGCATAAACGCAGCCCCAGTTTGGGCCAGCCGCCGGGCACTGTCGGCCCCGGCTTGCCAGTGCCACAGGCCAAAGTTGCGCACTAGGGCCTTGGTGGTGTCACGGTCGGCCAAAAAGGCCACCTGGTCGCCGTTTTCGGCCAGGGCCAGGTTTTTGTATTTGCCCTTGCCGCGCAGCAGTGGGCGCAGTTGGCCGCGCTCCAGGTCGTACAAGTACACGCCTGCGAGGAGCGTGCTGTCGTTGCCCGTGGTGGCAAACACCAACGAGCGGCCAAATTTGGCAAAAGCGTAATCGGTAACAAAACCGAACCCCTGCCGCTGGCCAGTGGCCAAGTTGTGCAGGGTAAGCTTGGTCCCGTTTTCGGTGCTCTCTTTTTTGGGGGCCTTTTTGGGTTTTACCGGGGCCGGGGCCACGGTTTTCACCGTATCGGGTTTGGTGGCCTCTTTTTTAGGCTCCGGTTTTTTGGGCGTTTC
>JALONO010000018.1 GCA_025454895.1 Bernardetiaceae bacterium | reverse complement strand
CCACTTTCACCATACCTGTAGCCGCAGTTGCACTTTCACATCGCTACGGCGGTTGCCGTCAATCTGTTCCAGCCCGCTGCTGATGGTGGTTTGGTCGCGGTACTGGGTGTAGGCGTAGCGCACCCACAGGTCGGCCCGGCGGCCCAGGTTCAACTGCAACAGCCAGTAATTGCGGAAGCCCCGGCCAAAGTAAGCGGGCATGTTGAAGGCGTAGAGCACGTCCTTTTCAAACACGTACTGGCGGTTCTCAAAGTCGTCGGTGTCGAACAGGGCAAACCGGGTGCTCAGGCGCACCAGGCCCAGGTCGGCGGTAACGTCCTGCACCAGGGCCAGCCCCCCCGTGAGCGGCCCCCCGGCCTGTTGGTAGCTACTCCACTGCACCCGCGAGCGGAAACTGAGCACCCGCTCGGCCCGGAAGTCGGCGTTGAGCTGGTAGTTTTGCCGCGTGCTGGGCACCACCGGGTCCAGGCGCAGGGCGTTGTCGCGCAGGTTGCGGCCCTTGGTTTCCAGCCGGTACTGGGCGTACAGCAGCACCTTTTTGCTGGGCGTGTAGGTGAGCCGGGTCAAAAACTCGTGCCCCTGGCTGGGCGCATCCACCTGGAACCGCAGCCACGGGAACCGGAACGTATCCACATACCCGGCCCATTGCCAGCGCGGGTTGGGTTTGATCTTGAGGCCCCAATAGAGGCCCTGCTCGTTAATGGCCCGGCTGCCTTCGCTAAAGGCATTGCCATAAAAGCTGTAGAAGTGGCGGTCGTAACGGCGGAAGAGCAGCGCGGTTTCCACCCGGGCCGACAGCCCCGCCAGCAGCCCGCCTACCAAGCCCAGGCCCCCGCTGGCACTGCGGGCCGCCTCGCCAAAAAAGTTAAAGTTGCGCCAATGGTAGCTCGCGTGCGCCCCCGCTAGGTGGTTTTGGCGGCCCTGGAACTCAAACCGGTTATAGAGCCGATCGGTGGGCACAATGGCGTTGTCAAACTGGGTGAGCAGGGCGGTGCCGCCCAGTTCCAGCCGCCGGTCGGGGCTGCGGTAGGTGGCCGTGGCCCCCAAGGTCAGCTCGCGCAGGTTGCCCTTGGCGGCCAGTTCGCGGGGGGTGCGGTGCAACCCGGACGGGATGATGGCCCCGGCCACCGCGTCTTCGTCGGCCAGGGTGTCGCCATCCAGTTGGAGGAGGCTGGCACTGCGGCGGGCCAGCGAGGCCAGGCCGGTAATTTCCACCCGGCCCAGGGCAAAAGTGGCGGCGGCCCCGCGCAAAAAGTTGCCTTCCAACACGGAGGTGTACGGGCGCAGGCCCGTGTTCGGGCGGCGCACGGTGGCCACGGTTTCGGCCCCCTTACCCACCACAAACCCCGCCGAGAGCAGCAGCCCCTGGCCCACTTGCATCTGGTAATCACCCAGTTGCAGGGCTTTGAGCCGCCCCCGGTTGTACACCGCCGCATGGGCCGAGATGAAATCGGGGCCAAATTGCCGCTGCGCCGGTGCCCAAGCCAATCGTTCACCCGCGTCTTTTTCCAGCGTGAACCCCAGGCTAAAATCACGGGCGTGGCTCACCCTAAACCGGGCGTAGAGTTTATCCGGGCTGCCCAGGTAGTGGTTCTGGGGCTGGCCGTTGGCATCGGTGGCGGGGCGGTAGCCGCGCCGAGGCTCAAGCGTGCGCTCGTAGCGCAGTAGCAGCATGTTGTTGCGTTCCTGGGCCAGCCGTTGCCAAAGCGACTGGTTATCCGCGTTCAGGTCGGTGCCGGGCACTTCCACGAAGGGGAGGATTTTGTCGATAGTGGCCTGGTCGAAGCCCGGCACGGCGGCCAGCTCAAAAATGACCAACAGCGGTCCGTGCCGCTGCCGGTAGGCCAAAAACTGCTCAATCTGTGCGGTAGTAAGCACGTAAAGTCCTTCCAACTCCTGCCGGGTCGCCGCATTGAGGTTCAGCGGGTTGGTGTACAACAGGAACAGGCTCTCGTAGGCATCGTCGTAGTTGAGGTTGCCGTCGGGCACGGCAAACAGGTTTTGGATGAACTGGTCCAGGTCGGCCTCGGTGGCCGGGCGGCGCACCCGCCCCGGCTGGGCCAACGTGCTATGGGCCAAGCACCCGCCCAGCAACAGGGCCGCCCAGGCTGCCAGCCAGCGGAGCCTACCCCAGCCGCCCGGCGGCCGGGAACAAAGTACCGAAGGCAAGCCCGGTTGTTGGTGCATCGTCTCGATGAAAAAGGCAGGAAAGTAAAAAATCCCGACCACTTAGGAAGGTTTTTTTCATCCGAATAACTGATTTATTTTGGTTTGACGGATTTCTGATTTGATGTAGCAGTTTGGCGGGCGTTTGTAGCCTAATTTCGCGCGGTTTTTGGGCTAACGAAGCCCCGATTTTACCTTTTGCACTTCTATGCAGTTTATCAGTTACCCCAACCGCCAAGACTGGCCCGCCTTGCTGGCCCGCCCCGTAAGTGATGTGCGGGCGATGGAAAAGAAAGTAAAGCCGATCATCAAAAAGGTGAAAAAGCAGGGCGACAAGGCGTTGTACAAACTGGCCCACAAATTTGATAACGCGAAATTGGACAACCTGGTGGTAACCGCCCCCGAGTTTGCCGAAGCCGAGCAAGCCGTTAGCCCGGCCCTCAAAACCGCCATGCAAACCGCCGTGGCCAATTTAGAGAAATTTCACGCGGCCCAGCGGGAGCAGTTTGCCCCGGTAGAAACCATGCCGGGCGTAACCTGCTGGCGGCGCAGTTTACCCATCCAGCGGGTGGGGTTGTACGCGCCGGGTGGCACGGCCCCGTTGTTTTCGTCGGTGCTAATGCTGGGGGTGCCCGCCCGGCTGGCCGGTTGCCAAGAAGTGGTGCTGTGCTCGCCGCCTAACGCGGAGGGTAAAATTCACCCGGCCATTTTGTACGCCGCCCAGTTGGTGGGCATCACCAAGGTGATCAAAGCGGGCGGTGCCCAGGCCGTGGCCGCCATGGCCTTCGGTACCGAAAGCGTACCGCAGGTGTATAAGATATTTGGCCCTGGCAATCAATTTGTTACGGCGGCCAAGCAGTTTGTGGCCCGGTTTGGGGTGGCCATTGATATGCCCGCCGGGCCTAGCGAGGTGGCCGTACTGGCCGACGACACCGCCCGCCCGGAGTTTGTGGCGGCCGACCTGCTGTCGCAAGCCGAGCACGGCATCGACAGCCAGGTGCTGCTGGTGAGCACCAGCCAGGCCCTGTTGCAGGCCGTGCAGCGCGAAATTGAGCGGCAGGTGGAGGCCCTGCCCCGCCGGGTGATTGCCAAGGTGGCCCTGGAGCACAGTCGGGCCATTTTGGTGCGCCAGCCCACCGAGGCGGTGGAACTGCTGAACGAATACGCGGCCGAGCACTTGATTTTGGCCGTGGCCGAGCCGGAAAAAGTGGCGGAGCAAATCGTGAACGCCGGCTCGGTATTTCTGGGCCACTACACCCCTGAGGCCGTGGGCGACTATGCCTCGGGCACCAACCACACCCTGCCCACCAACGGCTTTGCCAAGGCCTGGGCGGGCGTATCGCTCGATAGTTTTATGCGCAAAGTAACCTATCAACAATTGACCCCGGCCGGGTTGCAGGCCCTGGGCCAAACCGTGGAAATAATGGCCGAGGCCGAGCAATTGCAAGCCCACAAAGAGGCCGTATCGGTGCGGCTACGGAGTTTGGAAAAATAGCCTCTTCGCTAAAATCAAATTTGGATTTACGCAGCGGCCAATGTAGGCTTTATGAAACGGGCAATTTTACCCCTTCAAGGCCAGTAACTCGGCTTCTTTGGCGGCTAATTGCCGCTGAAATTCCCCGATTTGTTCCTTGGCCGCCTCTTGGGCCTTGGCGTGCTGCTCGGTTTTGCGCTGTAAGTCTTGCCGTAGTTGGTCAATTTCCCGGTTTTGGCGCATTAAATCCTTGGTAAGCGCTTCGGCCCGTTCCATGTTTTCGCGCAGGGCGGCCTCCTGGGTACGCATCATGCTGGCGAGGAACTCCGCGTCCTCGCCCATGTCGGAGCTTTTTTGATGGTGGTGGGCACTGGCCAGGCTGGCCGCAATGTTTTGCCCCAACTTGAGCAAAAAATCGACCTGGTACTGTTTTAACTCATGGAAGGTGGCAATCTCGGCCACGCCCAGCACTTCATTGTTAAACATGGCGGGCACTAAAATGAGCTGGCGGGGCGGGGCCTGCCCTAGCCCCGAGCTAACCGGCAAAAAATCGGGCGTAAACTCGGTGAGGTGCAAAACCGTTTTGTCCAAGAACACCTGCCCCACCAGCCCCTCGCCTGGCTCAATGGTGGCCTGCGGCTCGCGGGGGTAGGCGTAGGCGGCGTTCAGGCGCAGGAACACCTCGCCGTCTTCGTTGGCTAGGGCGTACAACGCTCCGTAACAAGCGTCCAGGTATTTCACCACCTGCTCGATGATCTGTCGGCCAATTTCGGCAGCCGACCGCCCATCTACCCGTAACACCTCGGCAAACCGGGCCAGCCCCTGGTTAGCCCAGTTGATCTCCCGGTCGCGCTGGGCCAGTTGGGCCAGCCGTTGTTGTAAGTCCAACAGGGCCGCCACCAACTCCGGTTTTTCGTCTTGTTCGGCCTCTGGGCCAGGGTATCGGGCCTGTAAATCGCCTTGGGCCAATTGCCTCACAAACTGCGTGGCGTGGGCCGTGCCTGCCCAAGCTTGGGTCAGGGCTAGGTAAATCCGCTTCAACTCTCCGCTGAACTTGGCGGCATAGTTGGCCGGGGAGGCAGCGGGCCGTTGGGCCAGGCTGGCCAGCTTTTGCAAGGGCAGCAGCAAGCCCCGGCGGGCCGTAAAATAAAGCAGGGCCAACAGCCCGGCCAGCAAGCCCAGCAAAAACTCGTCCAGCCAATGGTCAGGGGTTTGCAACAGCCCGTAGCTAAGCAATACCAACCCCGCCAACAACAGAACAAACAAGTGAGCTACGCCCAGCATAACCAAAGCAACGGTTTTAAAATGCCCGCAAGGGTAGAATTTCAGGGCAAAAGTCCGTTAATTGTCAAGAAAATATCATACCACTTGCGCCCTAGGCTTACCCTGGCCCCAAAAATTACCTCCGCCGGGCAACCTTAGGGGCATTTGTCGCATCTACTCAATAAATTTTGGTGATAAAAGCCTAAGTTAGCTAATTTTGCAGATATGATTAAAAACATCACCGGGGTTGTTGCGCTGCTGTTGCTGGCTGGGTTGGTCGGCTGCGGCAAGTTCCAAAGAATCGTGAAGAACGAGGATTGGAAAGTCCGTTATCAAGCGGCCATCGAGTATTATGAGGTAAAGCAAGACTATTACCGGGCCGGGGTTTTGCTGGAAGACCTGGTGCCCATTTTACGCGGCACGCCCGAAGCCGAAAAAGCCCAGTTTTATTGGGCTTATTGCTATTTCAAGCAGCGGCAATACCTCACCAGTTCCAACGAGTTCAAAAAATTCCACGATACCTTTAACCGCAGCCAGTTTGCCGAGGAAGCCCTGTTCATGCACTGCTACTCGCTGTACTTGGACTCGCCGCCCCTCAATTTGGACCAAGCCAACACCAACACCGCGATTGATGCGTTCCAGGATTTTATTAACCGTTACCCCGAAAGTTCATACGCCAAACAGGCTGCGGCTATCATTTTAGAAATGCGGGCCAAGTTGGAAGAAAAAGCCTTCCGCCTGGCGATGTATTACCACAAACTGGAGCGGTACAAATCGGCCGTAATCGCTTTTGAGAACTTCCAAAAAGATTTTCCCGACTCGCGTTATCAAGAAGAAATCGCCTTCCGGCGGCTCGAGTCGCAGTACGCCCTGGCCCGCAACAGCTACGATTTTCGCAAAAAAGAACGTTTTGTCCAGTTGCTGGGTTATTACCAAGACTTTGTGGACAAGTACCCCGAAAGCAACTTTACCCGCCGGGCCGGATCGATGTTCGACGACGGCCAGAAGCAGTTGAAAGCCATTAGCGAGGCCGAACGCAAAGCCACCGGGGCCGGAACCGCCGCCGGGGCACAGTCGGGCGGTAAATAACTGACCACCAGGCGTTAACATTAAGTTTAGATAGAAGCATTTACATCCATTTGTTATTCATGTCAAAGCAAAAAAACACCTCCAACCCCTCCATCGTTACCCGCGATGTGGCGGCCCTGTCCAGTAAAACCGACGGCAACATGTACGAGGCCGTGGTGATTATCTCGAAGCGGGCTAGGCAAATTTCGCAGAAGATCAAAGAAGAGCTGAGCCACAAGCTGGCCGACTTTGCCACCACCATGGACAACCTGGAAGAGGTGTTCGAGAACCGGGAGCAGATCGAGATATCGAAGCACTACGAACGGATGCCCAAACCTACCACCTTGGCCATCGACGAGTTTATCGATAATAAGCTGATCTTCCAGCGCTTCCACGAGGTGCGGGAAATCCCTAAAGACGATTTCATGGACGAATAAGGCCCAACGCTGGGGCTTAGCCCGCCGCAGTTCGCCTTACTTTTTTGTTTGAAGCCCAGAGCATCGCCTAGCGGCACTTGCTTTGGGCTTTTTGGCTTGGGGCTGGTAACGGGTTTCAACCATCGCCAACCAGGGTTTCTTCTTCCAACCACCTAGTCCTTTTCGGCAGGCTGGTTTATGAAAATCAGTAAGCGATTTTTCTGCTTGATTTTCAATTACTTACAAAACGAAAAATGCACAATTTGCATTTGATTTTGGCCTTACTTTGCACCCCGGGCTAAAAAAACTCTTCCCCGCATGATCTACACCGTTAGCTACCAATTGCCCCATCACCAGTTTATCAACATCGAGTGGCAAATTGAAACCGTGGCCGAGCCGCAGCTGACTTTACAACTACCTACTTGGCGGCCCGGCCGCTACGAAACCCAGGCTTATGCCAAAAACCTGAGGCGGTTAACCGTGGCCACGCCGGATGGGCAACCACTACCCGTGCGCAAAACGGGTCCGCATACGTGGCTGGTAACCCTGGCCCAGCCAACGGGCGTGGTGGTGCGTTATCAGTATTTTGCCCAGCAACTAGATGCGGGCGGCAGTTGGCTAGGCGACGACTTTTTGTACCTCAACCCGGTTAATTGCCTACTTTACGTGCCTGGGCGCGAGCACGAGCCATGCACTTGCCACCTGCACGTGCCCGCCACCTACCAAATAGCCTGCGCGCTGCCGCCGGAAGGGGCTACTCTACGGGCCAGCAGCTACCGCCAACTGGCCGACAGCCCGCTGCTGGCCGCCCCTCACCTGCAACATCGCACCTACCAGGTGCCCAACGCAACGGCCACGTTCCACCTCTGGCTGTTGGGCGCGCCCGAGCCAGATTGGCAGCGTTTATTGCTTGATTTTGAAACGTTTACCCATAAGCACATCGAGGTAATGGGCGGCCAACCGGCCGATTTTCCCAGCCCGGCTTTTCACTTCATCGGTATTTGCCCGGCCTGGACCTACTACCACGGGGTGGAACACCGGGACAGCACCGTGCTGGTGCTAGGCCCGGCGGCCGAGTTCAATACCCCCAAACAATACGACGACTGGTTGGGCCTGGCCAGCCACGAACTGTTCCATTATTGGAACGTTTGCCGCATCCGCCCGGCCGAGCTGCAGCCCTACGACCTGAGCCGCCCGGCCTATTTCCACACCGGCTACGTAGCCGAGGGCCTCACCACTTACTACGGCGATTACCTGCTGGCCCGCGCCGGGGTGTGGGATATGCCCCGGTATTTTCAGGAATTGAGCAAGCTGGTTACTCAGCACATCGAGAACCCGGCCCGCCTGCACATGAGCGTGCGCGAGGCCTCGTGGGACCTTTGGTTGGACGGCTATGTACCCGGCGTACCCGGCCGCAAGGTGTCCATTTACACCGAGGGGGCCGTGCTGGCCCTGCTGCTGGACCTGGAGCTGCGCCGCCTTACCAACAACCAGCGCAGCCTAGACCACCTCATGCGCCACCTGTGGCAACACTTTGGCCAAACCGGCCACGGCTACACCGAGGCCGACTACCAGCAGGTCGTAGAAACCGTGGCGGGCCAGCCTCTGCCCCACTACTTTGCCCTGTTGCACCACCCTACTGACCTGGTGCCCCACCTGCAACGCGCCCTGGCCTACGTGGCCTGCGAGCTGATCATCAGCCCTAGCGAGCAAGAGGGCGCGCGCTTTGGGTTCAAAGCCGAAACCAAAGCCGGCAGAACCACCGTTACCCGCCTGGCCCCAAACAGCCCGGCCTACCAAGTGCTGGCTTATAAAGATCGGCTCCTGAGCGTGGACGGCGAAGAGCTGGCCGAAGGCAACCTCAACCAACTACTCACTGGTAAAACCGACGTGATTGTTAAAATAATGCGCCATGAGCAAGAGCGCGTAGTGCTGCTCAAAGCCGACGGCGGGGAGTATCTGCCTGATTATGAGGTAAGTTTTGCGGCTGACTTTACCGAAGCCGAGCGCGAAAATTTCGAGAGTTGGATGTTGAGCTAGGCCCTAGCTTCCTCCAATGCCTTTTTCTTTCTTTTATTTGGCAAATATTTGGTGGGTTTGATGTTGATTTATCCTAAAATGACTTAATAATCGCCTGATTAAATTATTTTAGCCATTGATTATCAATATTTTACGAAGCGATCAACATTTACCGTTTCATTTTAGTTTGATCGCTTGTTTTATTGATTTACTTTATAATTAATGTATAATTTTATAAAAATATTTTTCTTAAGAACAAACTAACCTCGATCCATTTCCTTTTCCCTGCTCGTCCTATCCACTTGAAATTACGTTTTTTCATCCGTTTGGCCGGAGCCTGGGGGTTGGCGGCGATTACCCTGGCCGGGGCGGTGGGCCAGCCGCGCCCGGTTCCCCTCCGTTTCCCCGACTCGGTGCTGCAACAACCCACCCAGCACCGCCCTTGGTGGGACCAAGCCCTGCCCAGGCTAGACACTGCGCATTACCAACCCCCTACCGGATCGCCCTACGCCCGGTTTGGCTACGAGGGCCACACCGTGGACTGGCGCACCTTGCAAATGCCCGCCCAGCCTCACCGCGTGGTCGGGGTGGACCTGGTTTTTACCCTGTACCCGGCCCGGCTAACCGACTGGGGCATTGATTACCACCAGTTGCTGGCCCAGCGTGTGGTCGCCGTGCTGGCTAAATTTCCGCATTTGAACCACCCGCGCGCGCGCTGGCGGGTGGTGCGCCAAGTAGGGGCCACTAGCCTGGCCCAAGCCAAGCAGTTGTTCCACGGGGTGGTGCTGCACGTGCAGCCGGCCCCGGCCAAACCCAACCAATTGCCCCCGCCTAACCACCAAGCGGTGGTGGCTAAATACCGCCCCGCCCTCGATACGTTTACTACCCGGCCCGAGTACCACGAGCCGCTGGTGAGCCGTTACTTCACCGAAGACACCACCCGGCTGCCCGGCAGTGCCATTGTGATGGACTGGACGGCCAGCATGTACGCCTACGGCTGCGACGCTATTTTGGCCAGCTTGCTCAGGCAGCCCGGCCAGCAGGCCCGTTGGCTCGCCTTTTTTAACGACGGCGACGGCAAGCGCAATGCCGAGAAAGTGGTGGGCCAAACCGGCGGCATCTACCAAGCTGCGGCCGCTAACCCGGAGCAAGTACTGGCCGCTATGCGCCTGGCCCGCAAAAAAGGCGGCGGTGGCGACAACCCCGAAAACGACCTGGAAGCCGTACTGGCCGTGGCCAACCAACACCCGGAGGTGCGCAGCATCCACCTGGTGGCCGACAACCGGTCGGCCATGCGCGACAGCAGCTTGCTGCCCCGGCTGCCCCGCCCGGTAAACGTGATCCTGTGCAACACCCGCTTTCAACTCTTTGGGCGGTGGTTCCGGCTGCTCAACGCTCAGTATTGGCAAGTGGCCCGGCAAACCGGCGGGCAGCTCTACTTTGACGGGCTGGACAGTGCCTTCACCCTAACCAAAACCGATTGGCCCACGCTCCGGGTGGACGACCAATTGTTCTACGTGCTCGACCCCACCTTCCGGTTTACGCTGCCGCCCGAGGCCAAGCTGATTTTTTATGCCAACGGGATCGACCTGGCCCCCGACATGGTGCCCAAACAGCCCGCCGCCGTGCAAAAAACCATGGAGATGAACGAGGCCAACTTCCCGGCCATTATCAAACTAAACGAAGCCCTGCACCGGGGCGGCCCCAAAATGAAGCCCAAAAAGCGCGAAAAGATCGCCAGGAAATTAGCCCCGGTCGATCAGTAGCGGCTCGCCAAAGCAAGTGCCGCTCAATCAAAACCTTGCTTATCAATTACTTATACCAAAATCAATTGGCGATTGCCCATCCTTGAAGCCATTAATGATTGATAGTCAGACAGGAAAAATCATTTAATCAGGCAATCGGCAACTCGCTTTCCCATTATTCTTCGGCCATAAACGGGTAGCGGTAGTCGGTGGGTGGGGCAAAGGTTTCTTTGATGGTGCGGGTGCTCACCCAGCGCATTAAGTTTTGCATGGCCCCGGCCTTGTCGTTAGTGCCGGAGGCGCGGCCGCCGCCAAACGGTTGCTGGCCCACCACGGCCCCGGTAGGCTTGTCGTTGATGTAAAAGTTACCCGCCGCGTGTACCAGTTTGCGCTCGGCCAATTCAATGGCGTAGCGGTCCTGGGCAAACACGGCTCCGGTAAGGGCGTAGGGCGAGGTAGTATCTACCAGTTCCAGTACTTCCTCGAATCGCTCGGCTTGGTACACGTAAATAGTGAGCACCGGCCCAAAAATCTCCTCCACCATGGTGGTGTACTGGCTGTCGTCCACCCGCAGCACCGTTGGCTCGATAAAATAACCCTTGCTGCTATCGTGGCCGCCGCCCCAAACTAGTTCCACACCAGGGGCTTTTTTGGCTGCTTCGATATAACCCGTGATTTTGCGGAAGGCGGGTTCGTCGATCACCGCACTCATGAAGTTGCGAAAATCCTCTACCCCGCCCTGGCGCACGGTCCGCAAGTCGGCCACCAACAAACCCTTCACCTGCTCCCAAAGTGTGTGGGGGACATAAGCCCGCGAGGCCGCCGAGCACTTTTGGCCCTGGAACTCGAACGCCCCGCGCACGAGCGCGGTAACGAGCGCGCGCGCATCGGCACTGTGGTGGGCCAGCACAAAGTCTTTGCCGCCGGTTTCGCCTACAATGCGCGGGTAGCTGCGGTATTTGGGGATGTTGTTACCGATAATGCGCCACATTTGTTGAAACACCTCGGTGCTGCCCGTAAAGTGCAGCCCGGCAAAGTCAGGGTGGTTGAACACCACTTCGCCCGCCACGGGGCCTTTGGTGTAGATCAGGTTGATCACGCCATCGGGCAGGCCTGCTTCCCGGAACACCCGCATAAGCACCTCGGCGGCGTAAATTTGGGTTTCGGCGGGTTTCCAAACCACGGTGTTGCCCAGCATGGCCGGGGCCGTGGGCAAGTTGCCCGCAATGGCCGTAAAGTTGAAAGGGGTAATGGCAAACACAAAACCCTCAAGCGGGCGTTGCTCCAGGCGGTTCCAAATGCTGGGGCCACTGTTAACTTGCTGACCGTACAACTCAGCCATGTAAGCCACGTTAAACCGCAGAAAATCAATGATTTCGCAGGCAGAATCGATCTCGGCCTGATAGGCCGTTTTCGACTGCCCCAGCATGGTGGCCGCGTTCAGTTGGGCGCGGTACGGGCCAGCCATTAGGTCGGCGGCCTTGAGGAAAATGCCCGCCCGGTGCTGCCAAGGCAACTCGGCCCACAGGGCTTTGGCCCCCAGGGCGGCGTTTACGGCCTGCTCCACGTGGCCCGCGTCGCCCCGGTGGAAATAGCCCAGCGTGTGCGCATGATCGTGCGGCGGGGCCAGGCGGTGCCGGTCGTTGGTAAACACTTCGTCGCCCCCAATGTACATGGGGATTTCCCGCACCTCGGCCCGCATTTTGGCCAACATGGCTTTTAGCTCGGCCCGCTCGGGCGAGCCGGGGGCATAACTTTTGACAGGTTCGTTTACCGGGGTGGGCACTTTGTAAAAGCCGTACATGGGCAGGGGGTTAAAGGCTGAGTGGACAATGATAGTTAGTTGTTGGCGATAGAGCCGGGATTTGGCTTCGCAAATTTATCAAATCTGGCTGCCTGCTAGGCAACGGGGCCAAACCGGGCCAAAGTTAGTTGATTTTCCGCGCCCTGGCCGAACTTGACGGGCAAGTAACCTGCTTCAACGGCTTGGCAAAACATCCGCCGCCCCGGTTGCGTTATGTAGGGAAGCGAGGCCGGGGCGACCAGGCCATCTCCTTACGCGATTAACCAACCTAAAACCAACAAATTGCCATGATGAAGTTTAAGATAACTGCCCTGGTGCTGGCCCTCGCGGTGCTGGCCGGGTGCGCCAAATGGAAAAGTGCCGACCGCAAAACCAAAGGGGCCGTGATCGGAGCCACCTCCGGGGCGGTAATTGGCGGGCTGCTGGGCCGGGGCGGCAAAAACACCGCCCTGGGGGTTATTTTGGGGGCCACGGTAGGCGGCGCGGCCGGGGCCGTCATTGGTTTTTACATGGACAAACAGAAGAAAGACCTGGAAAAAGACCTGGAGAAAGAAAACGAGAAGCTACCGCCCGACCAGCAAATCAAAGTTGAACGGGTGGGCGAGGGCATCAACCTCACCATGGGCTCGGGCATTTTGTTCGACGTGAACAAATCCAACCTCAAACCGGGCATCCGTAGTGGGCTGGGCAGCATGTCGCAAACGCTGAACAAATACGACGAGACCTACATCCTCATCACCGGCCACACCGATGCCGACGGCACCTCGGAGCATAATCACGCCCTATCGGAGCGACGGGCCCAGGCCGTGGCCAACGAGCTGGTGGGCCGGGGCGTGGCCCGCGAGCGCCTGGTAACCCGGGGCCTGGGCGAGGAGCAGCCCGTGGCCGATAACACCTCGGCCGGTGGCAAGCAGAAAAACCGCCGGGTGGAAATCTCGATCATTGCCAATGAGAAGTTGAAAGAAGATGCCAAAGACGGCAACATTGAAGGCCAATAGCCGCCCGGCCACGGAAAAACAAAAAGGAAAGCCGTTCGGCTTCCCTTTTTACTTAGTAGCTAGGCTTACTTTTTGTAAACGGTGCGGCGGCCGATGCTGGCGTAGTACCAACCGGTTTCTTCCATCGTCTCTAAATGGTAGAGGTTGCGGCCGTCGAAAATCACTTTGCTGCGCATTTGGTTGGCCATTGCCTCAAAATCCGGGGTGCGGAACACGCTCCACTCCGTAACGATGGCCAGCGCGTCGGCCCCTTCCAGGGCTCCGTACTGGTCTTCCACCAACTTGATGCGGTTGCCGTACATCCGGGCAATGTTTTCCATGGCCTCGGGGTCGTAGGCCACTACCTCGGCCCCAGCTTTCAGCAATTCGTCTATCGTGTAAATGGCCGGAGCTTCGCGGATGTCGTCCGTATTGGGCTTAAAGGCCAGGCCCCAAAGGGCGATTTTTTTGCCTTTTAGTTCGGCCCCGTAAAAATCCTTCATTTTATCGGCCAAAGCGTAGCGTTGCTTGTAGTTTACGCTCATTACCGAGTTGAGGATCCGGAAATCGTAGTTGTATTCTTGGGCGGTTTTGCCCAGGGCCTGTACATCTTTAGGGAAACAGCTCCCCCCGTAGCCCACCCCAGGGAACAGGAAGCGCGGCCCAATGCGGCGGTCCGAGCCGATACCTTTGCGCACGTTGTCCACGTCGGCCCCTACCAGTTCGCAAAGGTTGGCGATCTCGTTCATGAAGCTGATGCGCATGGCCAGGTACGAGTTGCCGGCATACTTGGTCAGTTCGGCCGAACGCTCATCCATAAAAATGATGGGGTTGCCCTGGCGCACGTAAGGCTCGTACAGGCGTTGCATGATTTCTTTAGCCCGCTCCGACGAGGTGCCGATCACCACGCGGTCCGGCTTGAGGAAGTCCTCCACGGCTACGCCTTCGCGCAGGAACTCGGGGTTGGACACCACATCGAACAAGTCCGGGCTGAGGTTTTTGGCCAAGGCAGCGTGGACTTTTTCGGCCGTACCCACGGGCACGGTGCTCTTGTCCACAATCACCTTGTAGTCGGTGATGATTTTGCCCAACTGTTCGGCCACGCCCAGCACGTAGCTCAGGTCGGCCGAACCATCTTCGCCCGGCGGGGTGGGCAGGGCCAAAAAGATGATCTTGGCGTTTTTGATGGCTGCGGCCAGGTCGGTGGTGAAATGCAGGCGGCCCTGCTTGGTATTGCGCTCGAACAGCACTTCCAGGCCGGGTTCGTAAATGGTGAGGCCGCCGCGTTGCAGCTTGGCCACTTTCTCGGCGTTGTTGTCAACGCAAATCACGTGATTGCCGGTTTCGGCAAAGCAAGTTCCTGACACCAAACCTACATAGCCGGTGCCTACAACTGCAATGTTCATCTTAAAATAGAGTTAAGCGTAATAATAGAATGGAAATAAATTTAGGAACAAGCGATTTTGGCCACCCGGTTTTGGTGACGGCCGCCTTCAAACGCCGTAGTAACAAAAGTAAGGATGTATCGGTAGGCCTGATCGTAACTGACAAAGCGGGCGGGTAAGCAAAGTACATTAGCGTTATTGTGCTGGCGGGCCAGTTTCACTACTTCTTCGTTCCAGCAAAGGGCCGCCCTAATGCCTTGGTGCTTATTGGCCGTGATGGCCACGCCATTGGCACTGCCGCACAGCAGCACCCCAAACTCGGCCCGGCCGCTCTCCACGGCATCGGCCACGGGGTGGGCAAAGTCCGGGTAGTCGACCGAACTTTCGCTATGGGTGCCAAAATCCTCCACATCGAACTGGCTTTGAAGGGCGGTTACCAATTGCTGCTTATAGGCAAAACCAGCGTGATCAGCACCGATGGCGATTTTCATGAGGGGGTGTTAATTTTAATCAAACGACACCTGGGTGTTTTCCAGGGCATTGGTAATGCGTTGCTTTTCGGCTTTTTCCAATTTGTTGCCGTTCAGTTCCAGCAGCAGTAGTTTGTCCATTTTGGCCAGGGCTGCGGGCATTTTGCTAATTTGGTTGTTTTTCAGGTCCAGCGCCCGCAAACCTTGGAGGTTACACACCTCGCTAGGCAACTGGGTGAGCTTATTGTTCCACAAAATTAAGATACGAAGATTGGAAAGTTCGCCAATGGTGGTCGGAAGTTGCTCTATTTTGTTGGAATTCAGGTCCAAAGTTTCCAAACCTTGCAGTTGGGCAACGCTGGCGGGCAGGGTTACCAGTTCGTTTTGCCAGAGCACCAGTTCGCGCAAGCTGGCCAACTGGCCAATTTCGGCGGGCAGGGCCGTTAACTTGTTGATGTTGAGGTCCACGCTGCGCAGGCTGCCCAAACGGCCAAACTCGGCCGGAAGGCTGCGCAACAGGTTATGGCTCAGGTCTAGCCGGGCCAGGGCCTCCAGGCCGCCAATTTCGGGGGCCAAGCTGGCCAAATGGTTGTACGAAGCATCCAACTCCTCCAGCGTTACGAGTTGGCCTAGCTCGGCGGGCAACCGTGTAAGGAAATTGAGCGAAATGTTCAATCGGCGGAGCTTAGGCAACCGCCCCAGGCTACCGGGCAAGCGGGTGATCTGGTTGGAGTTAAGGTCCAACTTCACCAAGCTGGGCAACTGGCCCACCTCTTCGGGCAGGTCGCGCAACTGGTTGTCCCACAGTTCCAGTACCTGCAACTGGGGCAGGCGGCTAGCGAGTGCGGGGAGGCTTTTGATCTCGTTGCTGTGCAGGTATAGCTCGCGCAGGGCCACCAGGTGATCCACCGCCGGGAAATCCTCCAGCACGTTGTGGTTCACGTTAAGGCTGATCAGGTTCTTTAGCTCGCCAATTTGCGAGGGCAATTGGCGCAGGCTGTTCCCCTCCAGGTTGAGGTGACGCAGTTGGATTAGTTTGCCAATTTCGGCCGGCAGCGATTTTAACTGATTGTGGGCCACTTTGAGCACCTGCAAGTGCTTCAGTTTGCCAATTTCGGGCGGCAAGGTCTCTAAAAAGTTATCGCTCAGGTCCAGCTCCTGCAAGTTGACCAGTTTGCCAATGCTGGCCGGGAGGTTTTTGAGGGTATCGGGCGTTTCTTCCCAAAAGTTGATGCCGAAGTTGTTCAACTCCAAGCGGTACACCTTGCTGGGATCGGCCAGGGCCTCTTCCAGGGTAGTGAAAACGGGCTGCCGGGCCAGCGCGGCCGAGTCGAGCAGGGCCTGGGCTTGGGCATCCTTACCCAAAGAGGCCAATAACCCGCAAGTAATAAAAAAGGCACGGCAAAAGATAACAGACTTACGCATGGGTTTGAGCTAAGATTACAGGGCTGACAAGCGCCGCCCCGGCCAATCGGGATAAGCAGAATAGCGGTTTAGGGATAAATGGGAACGTTGGCAAACAGTTGCACCGTCAAGCAGCAGCACCTTGTTAAACACTGCCTAGGCCGCCGTGCCCCCTGTGCAAAACGCAAAAACTATACAAACCCCTTTCTACCCAGCCCCACCGGGGCAGCGGTCGGCGAAAGGTTTGGCGGTTTTTTTCATTTTTTGTCGCTGCGTCCGGGGCAAAAAGTCAGCGGGGCAAACTTGGCTCCCCTAAAAAACTGACACCTGGCTGCCAATGTGGCAGGTTTAAATGAAACCAGCCGCTTGGCATTTGGCTTGTGTAACACTAGTAGGCTAAAATCGGCGTGGCGGCCAAAGTGGCCCAAATACCGGCCAGCCAAACGGCAAAAACATCGTTTTACCACCTACTATTTCATATAACAAGCATTAAATAAAGAATCATGGGAAAAATCATTGGCATTGACCTGGGTACCACCAACTCGTGCGTGGCAGTTATGGAGGGGAACGAACCTACCGTAATTGCCAACAGCGAGGGCAAGCGTACCACCCCCTCGATCGTGGCATTTATGGACAATGGCGAACGCAAGGTGGGCGACCCAGCCAAGCGTCAAGCCATTACCAACCCCAAAAACACGGTGCAATCCATCAAGCGGTTTATGGGCAAAAAATTCACCGATGTGGGCAAGGAGCTACTCACCATTTCTTACGGAGTGGAGCGCGGCAATAACGACACCCCCCGCGTGCGCATCGGCGACCGGCTGTACACCCCGCAGGAGATCTCGGCCATCATTTTGCAAAAGATGAAGGCCACCGCCGAAGACTACCTGGGCACCACCGTTACCGAGGCCGTGATTACCGTGCCCGCTTATTTTAACGATGCCGAACGGCAGGCCACCAAAGAGGCTGGTCAAATTGCCGGGCTAGATGTGAAGCGCATCATCAACGAGCCGACCGCTGCAGCTTTGGCTTACGGCTTGGACAAAAAGCACAAGGACATGAAAATCGCCGTGTTCGATTTAGGGGGCGGCACGTTCGATGTCTCGATTTTGGAACTCGGCGACGGGGTGTTCGAGGTAAAATCAACCGACGGGGACATCCACCTGGGCGGCGACGATTTTGACCAAACCATTATCAACTGGCTGGCTGAAGAGTTTATCCGTGATGAAAACATCGACCTGCGCAAGGATCCTATGGCCCTGCAACGCCTGAAAGAAGCCGCCGAAAAAGCCAAAATCGAACTCTCAAGCTCCACGGTAACCGACATCAACCTGCCTTATATTATGCCGGTAAACGGCATCCCTAAGCACTTGGTACGCCAACTGAGCCGCTCTAAGTTTGAGCAATTGGCCGATAGCCTCATCCAGCGCACGCTGGAGCCTTGCCGCCGGGCTTTGAAAAATTCCGGCCTCAACCTTAACGAAATCGACGAGGTGATTTTGGTGGGCGGTTCCACCCGCATCCCGCGCATCCAGGAAGAAGTGGAGAAGTTCTTTGGCAAAAAACCCTCAAAAGGGGTTAACCCTGACGAAGTGGTGGCCGTAGGGGCCGCGATCCAAGGCGGTGTGCTCACCGGCGAGGTGAAAGACGTGCTCCTGCTGGACGTTACCCCGCTCTCGTTGGGCATCGAGACCTTGGGCGGCGTGTTTACCCGCCTCATCGAGTCCAACACGACCATTCCTACTAAAAAGTCGCAGGTGTTTTCAACGGCCGCCGACAGTCAGCCTTCGGTAGAAATTCACGTGCTGCAAGGCGAGCGCCAGATGGCCAAAGACAACCGCACCATTGGCAAGTTCCACCTCGACCAACTGCCCCCCGCCCCGCGCGGTGTGCCCCAAATCGAGGTTACGTTCGACATTGATGCCAACGGTATTTTGAACGTAACGGCCGTTGACCTGGGCACTCAGAAAAAGCAACACATCCGCATCGAGGCTTCTTCGGGCCTTACCGACGCCGAAATTCAACGGATGCGTAACGAGGCCAAGGCCAACGAAAGTGCCGACAAGGCCGAGCGCGACCGCACCGAGAAAATCAACGCCGCCGACAGCATGGTTTTCACAACCGAAAAACAACTGAAGGAGTACGGCGAGAAACTGAGCGAAGGTAACCGCACCGCTATCGAGGCCGCCCTCAAAGACCTGCGCACCGCCCACGCCGCTAAAGACGTGGAAGCCATTGACCGGGCCATGGAGGCGATCAACGCCGCCTGGGCCACGGCCTCGCAGGAGATTTACCAAAACGTGGGCAACAACGCTAACTCCGGTGGCGAGCAGCCCGGCGGTAACCCCGGCACTGACGGCAGCGGCAACTCCGGCGGCAGCGAATTCACTGACGTGGAATATGAAGAAGTGAAAAAGTAACCCCTCCTGCGGGTAGTTATAAAAATCCCTGGCCCAACCGCCAGGGATTTTTTTGGTGCCCGGTGGCATCCCCAGAGGCAAAGCCCCATGGTGCCGGTTTCTCAAAACTGGCACTTTTGAGAAGTGGGGCCAGTTTCTCAAAGCTGACCCCACCGCAGAAATACAAAACTGGCGACATCACCCTCCAAAACACCAAGACCCGGCATGGCCGGGTCTTGACGGGTTCGATAGGTTAGGTGAGAAGCCCTGAGCAGGGCGGTTAAGTTGCTGTAAACGGAGGTGGGATAGTGCGGGGTATTCCACTCCCTAATGTCAGTTTTGAGAAAATAATCCCACACAAGTATCCCTATGCCACTAATAAACCTTTACTTGGAACACGAATTCCTCGATGCGTTTGATTTGTTGGCTGCGCTTTAGCCCGGCCAGTTTATTGGCCCGGGACAGGTTGAGCGGGTTTTTCAGGGTGTCGCTGGGCAGTTTCTCGATCATTTCCAGCACCGCTGCCGACTTGATGGCAAAGGCCACGCCATCGGCCTCGAGTTGTTTGCCTTTGATGAGGCCAATGAGGTTGCCCTGGGCATCAAATACGGGGCTGCCGCTGTTGCCGGGGTTGACCGGGATCGACACTTGGTAGGCCCCTTGGTCGCCCTCGAAGCCGGTGCGGGCACTCAGCGAGCCTTCGCCGTACACGAGTTCGTCGCGGGGGTAGGCCAGGGTGAATATCTCCTCGCCCAGGTCGGCCCCGCTAGACTTGAACGTATAGGGGATTTTGCTGAAACCTTTGAATTTCTCGTCCACCACCTTGAGCAAGGCCACGTCGCTTTCGCGGTTGCCGTACACCAGTTCTACCCGGTAACGTTCGTTAGTGGGCGTAACCGACTCAATAAATATCGAGTCCGATTTTTCCACGGGGTGGTAGTTGGTGAGCAGATAGCCATCGGCCGAGATGGCAAACCCGGTAGCCCCTTGTTTGAGATACTCATCACGGCTGCGCACGGCTTCGATACTGTCTTGTAGTACTTCTTGTTTCTTTTTGATCTGGCCAAATTGGCGGGCCAGCGAGCGATAGCTGGTTTGCAGGCTGTTCTCGACCCCGCGCAGGTAGTCGCGCATGAGCAAAATGGAGAACACCGTGATCACGGCCACCGAGGCGGCGGCGGCCACCGTGGGCAGGTACTTGCGGCGCAGCACGGTAAAGCTGCGGGCATAGCGGCGTAGGCCCGCGTCCACTTCGGCCGGGTTCAGGTCTTGATGGAAGCTATCCAGCAAGGCTCTGGTTTTTTGGCGTTGGCCCAAAAACCGAAGCTCGGCCACCACTTGTCGGGTTTGGGCCAACTGGGCGGCCAGTTGGGGCTCCTGAGCCAGCCGGGCCTCAAAGGCAAGGCGTTCGGCGGGGGTAAGTTGGTGGTGTAGGTAGTCGTCAATCAGTGCGTCGTCATTGGTCTTCATTTTGCAAACCCTCCAGTATCTTCTTTAATCGGTTAAAACACTTGTACTTCTGCGTTTTGGCATTGTCGGCGTTGGTATAGCCCATTTTGTCGGCAATTTGGGCCATACTCAGGTCGTTGAGGTAGTAATCTTCCAAAATGGAGCGGCAAGGCTCGCCCAGTTTGTTCATGGCGTGGTTGATGAGGTTGAACCGGGCCTCGGCCAGGGAACCATCGTCGTCCACCAGGGGCAGGTATTCTTCAAAATCATGCAGGCTGGTATGGCTCTTTTTTTTATCGAGCCGCTTGAGCCACAGCCGCCTACTTACGGAGTAGAGGTAGGTTTTGATTTTGCATTTTAGCTCAAAATCAGGCTTTTGCAGGTTTTCGTAGAGTACAATGTACGCCTCTTGGTACACATCCTTGGCTTCGGCCTCGCTGCCGTTGTTGCTCGTGATGAGGTGCAACACCATCGGAAAATGCAGCCGGTAAAGGCGGTTCATCAGCCCCCGGTCGCCCTCACGCAGTGCATTCACGAAATCGGCTTCGGTGGCAATGGCGGCTGGCTTCATCAATGGCTGACTTCTTTTAATACGTTTCCAAAAGGCGAAGTAACCCTAACCGAGGCAATTTTTGAAAATTTTAAGCCGGGAATTAGGCCTGGCCCACCTTGACCGGAGCGAACGGCGGCCCGGCTCGGCCAAAAATACTGGTAAATCCGGCCGAAAATCAAAATAAATATTTGACAATCAAATAGATAGAGAGAAAAATTGCTAATTTGGCCGCCTGCCGACCAAGATGGCTTGGTCTGGGGAAAGCAGGAGCTATGGGATGGTAGGTGGTTGGGCATCTGCTATCTCAATAACTTGTTTGATTGTCTAAATGAATGGGGCTATCGGGTAAGGCGGCTAAAAAATTGGTGGAGCCAGTTTTGAGAAATTGGCTTGACGCTAGCAAGTTGATTGATCATTTAAATGGGCTACCAGCTAAGGTGGCCCAACCTCACGTTAAGGATGGTGTACTTGGTTTACGGAACTTTGATTTTGCTAACAGTGGCCTACGGGGCCGTGCTGGGCGTAAGTTTATGGCAAATGGTGCGCGCTTGGCAAGCCGGGCCGGGCATTAAAAAGCCCCAACCACCCCCGGCTAAACTGGGCACTACCCCGGCAGCCGAGGAGCCGCCCCGGCTCCAACCGCTCAATTGCCCACAGTGCGGGGGCGGGCTGGCCCTGGCCCAAACGGCCATGCGCTGCACCAGTTGCGGCACCGACCAGCCCGTGCCGGCTGCCTATGGCCAATTATTTACTACCCGCCGCCAATTGCTGGTCGAGTTGCAAGCGGCCGAACGGTTTTGGCACCAGGCCCAGTTTTGGGTGCTGCGCCCGGTGCAGTGGGGCCTTTGGGCGGCCTGGGCCTGGCTATGGCTTTGGGCGGGCCTGGCCCTCACGGCCGATGCTTGGCAAACCGCCGAGCAGCAAGCCCAAGAAGCTACCTTCGCCCGCTGGCTAGGCGATCACCCGGTGGTAACCGAAGCGTTGACCTGGGGTGGTGGCCTCGCCTTTTTGGTATGGCTGTTCGCCCTGCCCCTGGCTGCTGGGTTGTGGCAGCCCCAACTGCGCAAGGCCCTGCCCACCACCGACCAACCAAGCCAGCCGCTACCCGCCGAAGCGACCAACTGCCCCCAATGCGGCGGGGGCATCGAGTACGCCCCGGAGGCGTTGGCCACCCTGTGCGGCTACTGTGGCACCGAGACTTTTAGGGCCAAGCTGGTGTGGCAGGCCCAAAACCAGGTCAACCAAGCCCGGCAAGCAGCCCGGTTTTCTCTCCGTACCGCCATGGCGGCCTACCGCGAAAAGTGGGCAGACCTTCGGTTCAATCTTTACTTTTTGACCTGGTTATTCACCCTGGGCTTTTTAGGGGTCGGCCTGCTCACTTGGTTGAGCGGCGACTGATTACGGGACGGGTTGGCCACTGCCCCCGTGGTGTCGGTTTTGAGAAACTGACACCACGGGGGAAAACAAGTTACTTTCCCGGTCAGCTTTTTTTACTAGCTCCGCGCACGGCGCGCTCCACCTGATCCCACATGTCGGGGGTGAGGGTTTCCAGGAAACTGAACTCGCCCGCCCCGCTCAGCCACTCGCCGCCGTCGATGGTTACCACCTCGCCGTTCAGGTAGGCACTGTAGTCGCTCATGAGGTAGGCGGCCAGGTTGGCCAGTTCTTGATGGTGGCCCACCCGCTTGAGGGGCACGCGCTGGGCCACGTCTAACTGGCCGTGCAGGGCTTCGGGGAACAGGCGGTCCCAGGCCCCTTTGGTGGGGAATGGCCCCGGCGCGATGGCGTTGGACCGGATGCCGTACTTGGCCCACTCCACGGCCAGCGAGCGGGTGAGGGCCAGCACCCCGGCCTTGGCGCAGGCCGAGGGCACCACGTAGCCCGAGCCGGTCCAGGCGTAGGTGGTAACAATGTTGAGGATGGTGCCGGGCTGCTGCTGCGCGATCCAGTGTTTGCCCAGGGCCAGGGTGCAGTTGTAGCTGCCTTGCAGCACAATGCCCACCACCACATCAAACGCTTTGTGGCTCAGCCGCTCGGTGGGGCTAATAAAGTTGCCCGCCGCGTTGTTGAGCAGGCCATG
Source organism: Bernardetiaceae bacterium (assembly GCA_025454895.1). Lineage (GTDB taxonomy): Bacteria > Bacteroidota > Bacteroidia > Cytophagales > Thermoflexibacteraceae > JALONO01. Next base: position 10,670 of record JALONO010000018.1, on the reverse strand, counting down.
CACGGCCCCGAACCGCTCCACAGTGGCAGCCAGGGTTTTTTCCACCTGCGCGTAGTCGCGCACGTCGCAGTCGACGGCCAGCACTTGGCCGCCGGTTTGGGCCATTAACTCGTTGGCGGTGGCTTGGAGCACGTCCAGTTTGCGGCTGGCGATGGTTACGTTGGCCCCCAGTTCCAGAAAATACTGGGTCATGGAGCGGCCCAGGCCGGTGCCCCCGCCGGTAACGATGATGGTTTTTCCTTTTAAGGCGCCGGGGCGCAGCATGGGTTCGGTATGCATGATTGGTGAAGGTTTTAGGTGGCCCAAATTGGGGTTTATTCGGCGCAATCGCAACGAACCGGGCCGCAGTTTTTGGCACCCGGGCCGCGCTATCAGGGCAAACTGGCTTAACCTTGCGGTGGGTAAGCCGGTATTGTGCCCGCCATGCTATTTATGACCACGTTATCCATCGTCATCCCTGCTTACAACGAGGGGCGCACCATCCATCTTATTTTGGATAAAATTAGAACGGGAGAACTACCCGCCGGGGTGGGCAAAGAGGTGATTGTGGTGGACGATTGCTCCAAAGATGACACCCAGGCCGCCCTGGCCCGTTACCAGGCCCAGCACCCGGATTTTCCGTTGCAACTGCACCGCCACGTGGTAAACCAAGGCAAGGGCGCGGCCCTGCACACGGGCATTGCCCAGGCCCAGGGCGACTGGGTGATCGTCCAAGATGCTGATTTAGAGTACGATCCGGCGGAGTATGGCCTGCTGCTGGCCCCGGCCCTCAACGGCGTGGCCGACGTGGTGTACGGCTCGCGGTTTATGGGCGGCAACCCCCACCGCATTTTGTTTTTTTGGCACACCATCGGCAACAAGTTCCTCACTTTTTTATCGAACATGTTCACCAACCTGAACTTGACCGACATGGAAACGTGCTATAAATTGTTTAAACGGGAAGTGGTGCAGGCCCTGCCCTTGCGCGAGAAACGTTTTGGGTTTGAGCCGGAGGTAACCGCCCGGGTGGCCCGCGTGCCCAACATCCGCATTTACGAAGTAGGGATTTCGTACTACGGCCGCACCTACGCCGAGGGCAAAAAAATTGGCTGGAAAGACGGTTTTAGGGCCATTTACTGTATTTTGAAGTACAATTTGTTTGCCTAGGCCATGCTGCTACCCCCTTATGTAAAAGAATACGGGCCGTTTGTGGCCCTGGCCATCGTGTGCCTGGCCGGGATGTTCATCGACGTGATGGACATCGACGAAGCCCAGTACGCTTCCATTGGCCTGGAGATGGCTCAAACCGGCAGCTACTTGGAAGTTTACCACCGGGGGCAAGATTATTTGGACAAACCCCCGCTGCTGTTTTGGGTGTCGGCCCTGGTGTTCAACCTGTTTGGCCCCGGCAATTTCACCTATCGGCTGGTGCCCGTGCTGGTGTGCGGGTTGGGCCTGTACGCCACTTATCGGCTGGCCCGGCTGTTCTACCCCCAAAAAACCGCCTACCTGGCCGCGCTGATGGCGGGCACCTCGTACAGCGTGCTGCTGGCCAACCACGACGTGCGCACCGATACCATGCTAATGGGCTGGGCCGTGTTTGCCCTGTGGCAATTGGCCGCCTACCTGCAAACCCAACACTGGGGCCACCTGTTGCTGGGCGGGCTGGGCGTGGGCCTGGCCATGCTGGCCAAAGGCCCCATTGGGTTCATGATCTGCGCCTTGGCCCTGGGCACGCACTTGGGGCTGGGGCAGCAATGGCGGCAGTTGTTCCGCTGGCAATGGCTGGTGGCCGTGGGGGTGGCGGCCGTGGTACTGCTGCCCATGGGCGTGGGCCTCTACACCCAGTTTGATGCCCAGCCCCAGAAACTGATCGAGGGCGAGCGCAATACCTCGGGGCTGTATTTCTTTTTTTGGAAACAAAGTTTTGGCCGCCTCACCGGCGAAAACGTGTGGAAAGACGACAGCGACCCGTTCTTTTTTGTGCATACCTACCTGTGGAGCGTGCTGCCCTGGGGGCTGCTCACGGTGCTGGCTTTCGGCCACTTACTGACCAATACCGGGCGGCAAGTTTGGCGGCAGTGGTTCGGCTCATCTATTGTTAATAAGGAGAATAAAGAAGAGAAAAATCGCCTAACCAACCCGCCGGAATACCTTACGCTGGGCGGGTTTCTATTGCCGTTTGTGGCTTTGTCGATGTCGCAGTATAAGTTGCCCCATTATATCAACATCGTGATCCCGCTCAGCTCGGTTTTTTGCGCGCATTACGTACACGGGTTGCTCGCGCGCCCCGGCCACCGGGCGTGGCTGCGGGTGGCCTTTGGCTTGCAGTGGCTACACGTTGTCATTATTTGGGCCGTGGGGCTGGCGGTGGCCCTGTGGATGTTCCCGCTGGCCAACGCGGCCCTCTGGGCAGTGATGATGCTGGGCCTACTGGCCACCTTATACTTGGGTTTTAAGGGCCAAACCCGGTTCCAGCGGCTCATTTTGCCGTCAGTAACCTCCATTTTAACACTATACTTGATGCTCAACGCGCATTTTTACCCGCAACTGGTGCAATACCAAGCGGGCAGCGTGCTGGGCAAGTACCTGGCCCGGCAAACCGACTTTCCGCTCAACCGGTTTTTTATGCTGCACCGGATTAGCGGCGACGGCAAGGACATTTTCCCCAACACGGTCGATTTTTACAGCGGCGACGAGCGGCCCCTGTACACCCACCCCGACAGTCTGCTGGCCGCCGTGGGGGGACGGCCCGCCTGGCTCTACCTCGACGAGCAGGGCCTGGCCGAGATGAAACAGCGGGGCCAGGTAACCATTTTGCGGGGGTTCGATAAGTGGCACGTAACCCAGCTTACGCCCGAGTTTTTGAACCCGGCCACCCGCCTGCAAGTAACCAACCGGGTGTATTTGGTGGCCTTTGTACCGGGAGGGCGACCGGAGTAGCGGGGGTGGGATTTCACCCCGGTTCAAAAATATCTCTCGCAAAGCCGCAAAGTCGCATAGGTGGTTTCTCGCAAAGGCACGGAGACGCTAAGTTGGTTTTCCGCAAAGTCGCAAAGCCACTAAGGTATCTTTGGCTTTTTATCGGGCCAAGTTGGGTACAAATGGCCCACCATTCCACGTCGTCAAAAATGGCAGGGATCGGCCGGGTGCGCGAAGCTGAAGACCTGGCCCTTTCGTCCCCTAAAACAAAAAACATGCAATCATGCAATCATGCAATCATGCAATCATGCAATCATGCAATCATGCAATCATGCAATCATGCAATCATGCAATCATGCAATCATGCAATCATTTCGCCTTGAATGCCTATCTTCGTTAAAACCTTTTGCTTATGGCTGGTCGTCGTGGTTTCCTGCAAAAAATATCCGGGTTGGCCGCGGCGGCCGCCTTGCCCCGCCTAGCTTCGGCCCAGCCTTGGCCTGCCGTGCCCGGCCAGCTCAGCCCGGCCCAACTGGCCATCGATGAGGTTTTTTGGGCCCAAGTGGCCCGCTCCTTCATGGTCAACCCGGACGTAACCAACCTCGAGAACGGCTACCTGTGTGCCGTGCCCCAGGACGTGCTGGAAGCCCACTTGCAGCAGGTGCGCCGCATCAACGCTGAGCCAGCTTGGTACATGCGCCGCCACCAATTTGCTGACCGCGAGCAACTTAAGCAGCAGCTTGCCCAGTTAGCGGGCGTTTCGGCCGACGAGGTGGTGATTACCCGCAACGCCACCGAGGCCCTGGAAATCCTGATCCTGGGCCTGCCCATGCGGCCCGGCGACGAGGCCGTTATCTCCGACCAAGATTATCCCAACATGGTGGAAGCCTTTCGGATGCGCGAACGGCGCGAAGGCATTAAGGTGAACGTGGTAAAACTGCCCCTGCACCCCACCAACGACCAGCAGGTGGTGGATGCCTACGCCGCCGCCATTACCCCCCGCACCAAGGTGATGCTGGCCACCCACCTAATCAACCTCACGGGCCAGGTGCTGCCCGTAAAGCAACTGTGCGACCTGGGCCGGGCCAAGGGTGTTGAAGTGATCGTGGACGGGGCGCACAGCTTTGCCCACCTCGACTTTGCCCTGCCCCAACTCGGCTGCGACTATTTTGGCACCAGCCTGCACAAGTGGCTTTGCGCGCCCTTGGGGGCCGGGATGCTCTACATCAAGCAGGCCAAAATTGCCCAGGTGCCTCCCTTGTTCGGCGATGCCACCCTGCCCGCTACCGACATCCGCAAATTGGAGCGGGTGGGCACCCAGCCCTGCGCCAACCACTTGGCCATTGCGGAGGCCATCCGGTTCCACCAGCACCTGGGCGGGGCCGTAAAGGAGGCCCGGCTGCGCTACCTGCGCACCTACTGGGCCGAGCGGGCCAGCCGCATCCCCGGGGTTTACCTCAACATGCCGTTGGACCCGGCCCGTTCCAGCGGCCTGGGCAATGTGGGCATCCGCGGCAAAACCCCCACCCAAATCGCCGATTATTTGCTGGAAAAGCACCGGGTGTTCACCGTGGCCATCGACCACGGCCCCGTGCAAGGCATCCGGGTTACGCCCCATTTGTTCACTTCGCTCGCTGATCTGGATAAGTTAGTGGCAGGGTTGAAGGAGTTGGCGGGGTAGCCCCTAGCCGATAAAAAGTGGCTTCCAGAGGTTATGACAACCCAATGCTACACGCTTCGCCACCTCCCAGGTGGCCCGGCGGTTGCTCGTCCTTTAACTGCACCCCGCTGAGTTGCAGGCGGCGCATCTCCCCCAGCAAATACCGCAGTTTGTCAGCGGCGGCGGGGTAGGGCAGCCCCTCCGGGCGGATATTGGACACGCAGTTGCGGGCCTCGTCGGTGAGGCCAGGGCGGGGCTGCCAGGTGAGGTAGGCCCCCAGGCTGTGCGGCGCGCTGAGGCCGGGCCGCTCGCCGATGAGCACCAGCACCGCCGTGGCCCCCAACCCGTGCCCAATGGGGTCGCCGACGGCTACGCGGCCTTGCTGCACCAGGGCCACGGGGGCCAGGGGCCAGCCTGCGGCTTGCAAGTGGGGCCGCAACTGGGCCAGTAAGGGCAAGGCGTGGCGGTTCACGGCCTCGGCACTCAGCCCGTCGGCGAGGACGAGGGCCAGGGGCGGCACCGGGGGCGGGGCCACGGCGGCCAAGCTGGCCTGCGAAGCTGCCGAGAGTTGCCGCCCCAAGTCGGGGCGGAGCAGGTATTGCTCGCGGGAGGTGGCCAGGCTGCCAAGGGCGAGCCAGGGCAGGCCCAGGCTGGCCAGGCCCTGTTGCAAATGGGGCAAATCCAGGGCGGCCCCCACAGCGTCGCGAGCCTCGGCCTGGGCCAGTTGAAAGGCCAGCCATTGGGCCGTAGGCAGGCCAGCCCCACTGCGGCCCAAGGCCAGGCGGGCGGGCGTGAATTGCCGCAGCCAAAGCCAGGGATCAGGCTCGGCCACGGCTAGGCTTGGAGCTTGGCCAGTTGGGCCATTACGTCGTCGGCCTCGGCGGTTTTAACGGCGAAGCCTTTGATATCGCCTTTGCGTTGCAGGTCGCGGGCTTGCTCGAGTAGTTGAGCGTGCTGTTTTTGCAGCTTTTCGATGGCTTTTTCGGTAGGCGATTTTTTAGAGAACAGGCCGAACATGGGGCGGTTGGTTTTTGGGTGAAAAATTGATCGGGTTTAGGGCTTTAACCAAGGGTGGGGGCAAAATGTTGGCGGTGGTAGGGCCGGGGCCGCGCGGTTCGGAGACGGGCGGCCAGCCACGCCCGGCGACCGGAACGCTGGGGTTGGGGCCCCAGGTGGGCGTGGGCGGGCGGGCGCGGCAGGCCTGGCGCAGCCGGACTTGCCCGTGCCCGCCCGCCCACGCCCACGGGAGCGAAGCGCACCGTGGAGGGCGCCGCACCGAGGTAACCTATGAAAACCAACGGCTCCTGGCGCAAAAAATAAAGACAGAAAAAGGGTAAAAGTGATTGGTTATCAGGTTAATAACTTTCTGACTGATTGGGGAAGTCCTGGCTTTTTACATCGCCGATGTAGTGGCTCACGGCTTGGAGGATGACGCTGTGCAGGTCGGCGTATTTGCGCAGGAACCGGGGCTTGAACTCGTTGTTGATGCCCAGCATGTCGTGGATGACGAGCACTTGGCCGTCCACGCCGCCGCCCGCCCCGATGCCGATGACGGGGATTTGCAACTGGCCGGCCAATTGCTGGCCCAGGGCGGCGGGGATTTTTTCGACCACCAGGCCAAAACAGCCGCATTCTTGGAGCAGGTGCGCGTCTTCGAGGAGCTTGTTGGCCTCGGCTTCTTCCTTGGCCCGCACGGAGTAGGTGCCAAATTTGTAAATGGATTGGGGCGTGAGGCCCAGGTGGCCCATGACGGGGATGCCCGCGCTGAGCACGCGCACCACGGAGTCTTTGATCTCGCTGCCGCCTTCCATTTTTACGCCGTGGGCCCCGGCTTCCTTCATGATGCGCACCGCCGAGTCGAGGGCCAGCTTGGAATTGCCCTGGTAATAGCCAAACGGCAGGTCCACTATGACCAAGGCGCGCCGCACGGCCCGAATGACCGAGGAGGCGTGGTAGATCATTTGCTCCAAGGTGAGGGGCAGGGTGGTTTCGTTGCCCGCCATGACGTTGCTGGCCGAGTCGCCCACCAGGATCACGTCCATGCCGCCCTCGTCCACGATGCGGGCCATCGAGAAATCGTAGGCGGTGAGCATGGCGATTTTTTCGCCTTTCCGCTTCATTTCTTGCAAGCGGTGGGTGGTGATGCGTTTATAGTCACTGCTGGGGGTGGCTACGGACATGTTTTTCGGCTCAGGTTAAAGTGGGGAGATGATGGCGGGATTAAATGATTGTTCTATTTGGTTATCAATCATTTAATTGATTTGAAATGCGCAACTGTTATCTGATTTTGGTATAAGATGAATGGCTGGCAAAGTCGCGACGAGGTTACATAGCAAACCATTTTCGGCTGCTAAAATAACCGGAAACGCCTAGGCCGGGCCGTTTTGGCGAAATAATTTGGGGTTGCCGTTATAAAAGTTGGGTAACCAGGGCGGCCACCTGCTCCAGATAGCGGCCATCGGTGAGGTCAAAATCGTTGAGCGAGGGGCTGTCCACGTCCAGCACGGCGGCTACTTGGCCGTGGTGGTCAAACACGGGCACTACAATTTCGGAGCGGGACAGCGAACTGCACGCAATGTGGCCGGGGAACGCCTCCACATCAGGCACGATCACGGTGGCCGCCGTGCGGTAGGCGTGCCCGCATACGCCCCGGTCGAAACTGATGCGGGTGCAGGCCACCGGGCCTTGGAAGGGGCCGAGCACCAATTGGCCAGCTTTGACCAAATAAAACCCGACCCAAAAAAAGTCAAAAGCCTCTTTAAGCCCGGCCACCAGGTTGGCCAGGTTGGCCACCAGATCGGGTTCGTGGGCCACCAGGGCTTCCAATTGGGGCAGCAGGGCCTCGTATTTTTCCGCTTTGGTCAGGTTAGGGGCGAGGGCGATGGTTTCGGCCATAATAAATTGATTAAGTGATAGTTATGTTTAATTTCAAAAAATTATATTTGGGGCAGTTACTAAAACTTCGCTCGCTGCTTCTCCCTGCATCCACTACCATCATCGCCATACTCACCATTGATTTTCATTAGAGTTTTTGCGTGTTGATAATGAGTATCTTAGCTTAATCTCGAGGAAGCCCCTCCCGGTTGGGCAAGGCTGATCCGTTCAAAAATATTGCTCGCAAAGCCGCAAAGTTAGTTTTGGGCTTTTGCCCATGTCGAGTTAATATAAATGGCCTATTCTGAGCCGCCAAAAATAGAAGGAATCAGCCCTGCCTTTTGGGGAGGGGGCGCAATTTCGGAACGAGTAGGAGGTTATGTGCAAAGTAGCGTTTTGAGCTAACTATCTGATTTTTAATATACAAAAACTCTATTGGATGACCCCAACTGCCTTTACTTCACAAACTTGAACGCTTGGTGCCCGGCACTTGGGTTAGGCAGGGCGGCGGCAGCGGCCATTTGTTCTTCGCGCTGGGCATTGCGCAAGGCCACGGCCTGGGCCAGTTTTTGGGCCACTTCCACAAACGCCTCGGCTACGGGGCCGCCCCGGAGCACGGCCGGCTCGCCCTGGTCGCCGCTCTCGCGGATGCTCTGCACCAGCGGGATCTCGCCCAGGAACGGGGCCTGGTTGCGGCTGGCGAGCACCTTGCCACCGTCTTGCCCAAAAATGTAGTAGCGGTTTTGGGGCAACTCGGCGGGCGTAAAATAGGCCATGTTCTCGATCACACCCAGCACCGGCACGTTAATGGCCTTTTGGCGGAACATGGCCAGGCCCTTTTGGGCATCGGCCAGGGCCACTTTTTGGGGCGTGGTAACAATTACCGCCCCGGTAACCGGCACGGTTTGCACCAGCGTGAGGTGGATATCGCTGGTGCCGGGGGGCATATCCAAAATCAGGTAGTCGAGGTCGCCCCAGTCGGCGTCGGCCAAAAACTGGCGCAAGGCCGAACTGGCCATGGGCCCGCGCCACACCACGGCCTCCTCGGGCGGGGCCAAAAACCCGATCGACAGCAGTTTGACCCCGTAACGCTCCACCGGGATGATGAGCTGGCGGCCGTTGCGTTCCACCACGCCGGGGCGGGCGCTCTCGCAGTTGAACATGGTGGGCAACGATGGTCCAAAAATATCGGCATCGATGAGGCCCACCCGCGCCCCGCTGCCCGCCAGGGCCAGGGCCAAGTTGGCCGACACGGTCGACTTGCCCACCCCGCCCTTGCCCGAGGCCACCGCGATCAGGTTTTTCACCCCCGGCAAAATGGGCCCGGCGGGCCGTAGCGAGGTTACTTCGGCCACCATGTTGATCTTCACTTCCAAATCCGCGCCCAGGTGTTGGTGGATAGCCTCTTCGCAATCGGCCCGGATTTTCTCTTTCAGCGGACAGGCGGGCGTGGTGAGCACCACGGTAAACGCCACTTGGGGGCCGTTGATCTCCACGTCGCGCACCATGCCCAAGGTAACCAAGTCCTTTTTTAGGTCAGGCTCCTGTACGTGGGTGAGCGCGCGCAACACCTCTTTGGGGGTCAAACTCATGTCCGGTTGGGTTTTATGGCTGCAAAAGTGCAACGGAATAACCAGATGTGCGGCGCGAAGGTTGGGTAACCCCGGTTTTGCCTAGTTCACCAACGAGGGCGGCTCCTAAAGCCCGCTTTGGCTTATCTTTGGCCAGCCAAACCATGTTTTTTGCTATGTTGCTCATCACCAATGCTAAACTCATTAATGAGGGCCAACTATTCGAAGCCGATTTATTGGTGCGCCAGGATCGGATCGAGAAAATTGGCCCGGGGCTGAGCTTGCCCGGGGCGGGCCAAGTCATCGACGCGCAGGGTAGCTATCTGCTGCCCGGGGTCATCGACGACCAGGTTCACTTCCGCGAGCCGGGCCTTACCCACAAGGCCGACATCTACACCGAGTCGCGGGCGGCCGTGGCCGGGGGCACCACCTCGTTTATGGAGATGCCCAACACCGTGCCCGGCGCGCTCACCCAGCAACTCCTGGAAGACAAATACCAGATCGCGGCCCGCAACTCGTTGGCCAACTACTCGTTTTTTATGGGTACGGCCAACCATAATGTGGAAGAAGTGCTCCGCACCGACCCGCGCCGGGTGTGCGGGATCAAGATTTTCATGGGTTCGTCCACGGGCGATATGCTGGTGGATGAGCCTAGCACGCTCGAGACCATTTTTAGCCGTAGCCCCCTGCTAATCGCCACCCATTGCGAAGACGAGGCCACCGTGCGCGCCAACGCCGCCCGCTACCGCGCGCAGTACGGCGAGGAGGTGGCCGCCCGCCTCCACCCGGAAATCCGCAGTGTGGAAGCCTGCTACAAGTCGTCGGAGTTGGCTATTTCCCTGGCCAAAAAGCACGGCACCCGGCTGCACGTGCTGCACATCACCACTGCCGACGAACTGCCGCTGTTTGCCAGCCCGTTACCGCTGGGCCAAAAGCGGATCACCAACGAGGTGTGCGTGCACCACCTCTGGTTTTCGGCCGATGACTACGCCCGGCACGGGATGGACATCAAATGCAACCCGGCCATCAAAGCCCCGCCCCACCGGGCGGCCCTGCGCCGGGCCTTGCGCGAGGGCGGGCTCGATATTGTGGCCACCGACCACGCCCCCCACACCCGGGCCGAGAAGGATCAACCCTACTGGAAAGCCCCCTCCGGCCTGCCGTTGGTGCAGCACGCCCTGCTGATGATGCTGGAACTGAGCCGCCAAGGCGAACTCACCCTGCCCCAAGTGGTGGAGAAAATGTGCCATGCCCCGGCCCAATGTTTCCAGGTGGCGGAGCGCGGCTACCTGCGCGAGGGCTACAAAGCCGACCTGGTGCTGGTAGACCCCCAGGCCACCACCACCGTGCGCCGCGACAATCTGTTTTACAAATGCGGCTGGTCGCCGCTGGAGGGGCAAACCTTTGGCGCGGCCGTTACCCACACCGTCGTGTCGGGGCGGGTGGTGTACGCCCACGGGCAGTTGATCGAGGCCGGTCCGGGCCAGCGGCTCCTGTTCGACCGGCCCGCCTAGTGCAAAAAGCCCGCCTTTTTTTGGATTTGCCAAACCAGCCCGCTAATTTTGCCCCTCCAATACGGAGGATGTAGCTCAGTAGGTTAGAGCATCAGATTGTGGTTCTGAGGGTCGTGGGTTCGAGCCCCATCTTCCTCCCGGTTTAAGCCC
>JALONO010000017.1 GCA_025454895.1 Bernardetiaceae bacterium | reverse complement strand
CACAACCGTTGCCTCAACCGGGCCAAGCACGAAAAAGTGAAGCGGGTGTACGAGGGTTACAACGCCGAGCAATTGCGGCAAAACCCGGCCCAAGCCACCGACCTGGCCATGCAAAACGAGCTGCAAGGCCGGATAGAGACGGCCGTGGCCAGCCTGCCCGAGCAGTGCCGGGCCGTGTTTACCCTGAGCCGCTACGAAGGACTTAAATACCAAGAAATTGCCGACCAAATGGGCATTTCGGTCAAAACGGTGGAGAACCAAATGACCAAGGCCCTGAAAGTGCTGCGTACCCATTTGGCCGATTACGTAACCGTTTATTTGCTATTGATGTTGATGGAACTTTTTTATCTCAACCAGTGGCCAACCAGATGGATATAAACTGATAAAAAATGCATTTGATTAATTGGGGAATAACAATAGAATTTCACTTAAGTAATTAATAACCAATATTTTATATTTAATTCGCTATTCACTTCTTCTTACAATCTGTTCATTTTAAGAAAAACCACAAAGCACAAACCTGATACGCATTTCATTAAAACAATCGATCGTAAGTATAGCAGCTAGCTAGTGTCGCTTTAAAATTATCTGCTAATAGAATAAATAGCCCGCGAGGCAAAATGACGATGACTAACCTTAATCCTATTTCAACCCATTTTGTCTATCCTAAACTTTTGGTTAACATTGCCTAAACTACTACCTTTACCAACAACAATTACCTAAATCACCTATTTCACTTGGCTGACCAAAACGGCTACATCGTTGACGACGACCTGCTGGTAAAGCACTTAACGGGCCAAACCCTGCCCGCTGAGGCAGCGGCGGTAGCGGAATGGTTGGTTGAACCCGACCATTACGCTCATTACGACGACCTGCGCCTGGTGTGGCAGCTTACTTCGCCGCAACCCGTGGCCCGGCTCGTGGACCCCGACCAGGCTTGGGGCAAGTTCAAGCAGCGTTTGCCCCAAACCGGCCCCGCTACTGAAGAAGCCCCGCCTAGTCCTCAACCTCCCCCGGCCCAGGAGTTGCCGCCGCCTACGCTTGGCGGCAAGGTGGTCCCCTTGCGCCCGCCCGCCCGCCCGCTCCCGGCCGGGTGGTGGAAAGTCGCGGCCACGCTGGCCCTGCTAGCCGTGGTGAGCTACGGGTTGCAACGCTGGTACACCCCAGGCCCACCCGAAGTTGCCGAGTTTGCGGCCACCGCCCGCCCCGCCGAACACCGCCTGCCCGACAGCTCGCGGGTGGTGCTCAACCGGGGCAGCCAGCTTAGTTTTACCCGGCAACCGCGCCGCCCGGGCCGGGCCGTCGAACTCACCGGCGAAGCCTATTTCGAAGTTCGCCCCGATGCGGAAAACCCGTTCGTGATCCAAGCTAACGGCACGCAGGTGCGCGTAACCGGTACGGCCTTTAACGTGAAAGCCCTCGCGGGCGCGCCCACCGTGCGCGTGAGCGTGCGGGAGGGCCGGGTAGAATTTACCGCTGGTTCGCAAACGGTTACGTTGGGGGCTAACCAAACTGCGGTTTTTGACGCAACAACGGGCCAATTGCAACCCAGCGAGGCCCCCGCCGGGGAGGCCAACCAACTAGCTTATGCCCTTAAAGTGTTGGAGTTTGCCCGCACGCCCCTGAGCCAGGCCCTGGCCGACGTAGAAGCCGCCTACGGAGTGAAAGTAAACCTGGCCAACCCGGCCCTGGCCAATTGCCAATTGACCGTGCGGTTCGATGACCGCCCGCTGGCCGAGGTGCTGCAAATCATGGCCGAGACGTTAGGCGCCACCGCCCGCGAAGTGGACGGCCAATGGGTGCTCGAAGGCCCCGGCTGCCCGTGAGCCGTGCGCTTGGCTAGCGCAAATAATTCTTCATATTGTTGATGATCTCGTTGACGGTAGGGCTGAGGGTTTTGCCTACCCCGATGCCGAAATCGTACACCTTTTCTACAATAGGATAGGTGTAAGTGCGCTCGAGCGAATTGTAATCGAGCAGCCCGGCGGTGGCCAACAACTCAATGACCAAACCGAGGGTAAATACGTATTTGAAGATGGCAAATAAGGCCCCCATCACGTTATCGAAGCCCTCAAAAATTTCAATCTGTTTGATTTTGCGGCCAATCAGGTTTACCACCGCCACTACCCCCAAAAATACCGCCAGGTAAATTATGAAAACCCCGGCTTTGGGGGGCACGGTGCCGTAAGTGGTGTAAGAATAAGTGAACAGATTAGTAACCCCCCACGACAACCAAAACAGAAAAAGCAGGAACAAAAACATCGAGAGCAGCTCGGTGAGGAGGCCCTTTTTGAAGCCCTTGTAGCCGCCCCAAACCACCAAGAAAATCACGACGATGTCGAGCATCGGCAGCGAAACATTCTGGTACTGGCCCATTGTGCGCGTTCGTTTTGGTAAACAAATAGGGTTAGGCCAGCAGGGTTTTCACCAGGGCCGAAATGACTTTACCGTCCGCTTGGCCGGCCAACTGCTTAGTAGCCAAGCCCATTACTTTGCCCATGTCCTTGGCCGAGGTGGCCCCGGTTTCGGCAATAATCGTTTGCAGGCGCGCCTTGATTTCGTCTTCGCTCAGCATTTTGGGCAAAAAACGCTCAATCACGGCCAACTCGGCCAGTTCTTTCTCGGCCAGCTCGGGGCGGCCCTGCTGGGCAAACACTTCCGCCGACTCTTTGCGCTGTTTGGCCTCTTTCATGAGCAGTTTCATTTCGTCTTCCTGGCCAAGCTCCCCCGAACGACCTTCGGCCGTTTCGGCCAGCAGGATTTTCGCTTTGATCGAGCGGAGGGCCAGTAATTCGGTCTGCATTTTGGCCTTCATGGCCTCTTTGATTGCCTCGTTGATTTGTTCTTTTAAATTCATGGGATTTTATTCGTTTACCCGGTCAATCAATTGACCCGTTGAGAAATAATGAGTGCTTAAACGATCTGGAGTTTTTCTTTAGTTCCTTTCAATCAAATCCCACAAGTTGCCATACAAATCTTCAAACACCGCCACCGTGCCGTAAGGTTCCTGCGCGGGCGGGCGCGCAAATTTTACCTGCTGGGCCACCAAGCGGTGGTAATCGCGCCAAAAATCGTCGGTGTGGAGGAACAAGAACACCCGACCGCCGGTTTGATTGCCCACCCGGCTGGCTTGTTCCGGGCTGGCGGCTTTGGCCAGTAACAATTGGCAACCGCCGCCCGCCGGGGTTACCAGCACCCAGCGTTTCTCGGGGCTGAGCGGCGTATCTTCCACCAACCGGAACCCCAGCACCTCGGTGTAGTAGGCCAGGGCTTCGTCGTAATCGCGCACCACGAGGGCAATATGGGCAAGCTGCTGTTTCATCCTGGTTCGCGGCCGATCCGGCAAGCCCACTCATCGGGTTTTCAGTTGGGGAGCCTTGGCTTTACCTTTGTGCCGGGAACTTGTTTAGATTTAAATTAAAACTTTAAGTCAAGTAGCGCAAATATAAGATAATCAGGCTAAAAAGCAAATTAATGACAAAATTAAGCGTCAATATCAATAAAATCGCCACCCTACGTAACGCGCGCGGGGGCAACAACCCCGACCTGCTCGCCGTGGCCCACGACTGCGTGCGGTTTGGGGCCCAGGGTATTACCGTCCACCCCCGGCCCGACGAGCGGCATATCCGCTACGCCGACGTGCTGGCCCTGGCCCCGCTCACCGCCCAGTGGCAGGTGGAGTTCAATATGGAGGGCAACCCGCAAAAGGGCCGCTACTTGGAACTGGTGAAACAGCTGCGCCCGGCCCAAGCCACCCTGGTGCCCGATGCCGACGGAGCCATTACCTCCAACGCGGGCTGGGACACCCTGGCCCACGCTGACTACCTGCGCCAAGTGATCGGCGAACTGCGGGGCCTGGGCATCCGCACCTCGATTTTTGTGGACCCCGTGCCCGCGATGATCGAGGGCGCGGCCCAGGTGGGCACCGACCGCATCGAGTTCTACACCGAAGCCTACGCCAAGCAATTTGCCGCCGGGCCGGCCGCCGCCCTGGCCGCGTACCGCCAGTGCGCCGAATTGGCCAACCAACTGGGCCTGGGCATCAACGCCGGGCACGACCTGGACCTGCACAACCTGCGTTACTTGCACCAACACCTGCCGGGCCTGCTCGAGGTGTCCATCGGCCACGCCCTGGTGTGCGACGCGCTGTATTATGGGTTGGAAAACACCATCCAACTTTACTTGCGCCAACTGCAATAACGCACGTAGTATTTTATCTCCCTAACAATCAATACTTTATCATGCTTATTGCCCCCTCCATCCTGGCTGCTGATTTTGCCAATTTGCAGCGCGACGTAGCGATGCTCAACCGCTCCCAGGCCGACTGGCTGCATATCGACATCATGGACGGCGTGTTTGTGCCCAACCTCTCGTTTGGGTTGCCCGTGTGCGCGGCCATTGCCCGCCACGCCCAAAAACCGCTGGATGTACACCTCATGATCGTGCAGCCAGAACGCTACCTGGCTGCTTTTAAGGAAGCTGGGGCCGCCGTGCTCACCGTACACGTGGAGGCTTGCCCGCACTTGCACCGCACCGTGCAGCAAATCAAGGACTTAGGTTGCCGGGCCGGGGTGGCCCTCAACCCGCACACGCCCGTGAGCGCGCTCGAGGACCTGCTGCCCGACTTGGATTTGGTCTGCCTCATGTCGGTCAACCCGGGGTTTGGCGGGCAAAAGTTCATTGCTCATACCTACGAAAAACTGCGCAAGCTCCGCGCCCTAGCCGCCGATCAAAATCCCAGCCTGCTCATCGAGATTGACGGGGGGGTGAACCAGCAAAACGCGCCCGAACTGGCCCGGCTGGGGGCTAACGTGCTGGTGGCGGGCAACTTTGTGTTTTCTGCCACCGACCCGGAGGCTACTATTGCCCAATTGAAAACCGCCACCGCCAGCCAATTTGCCTAAGCCCTTGGTAAACTTTTTGGCCCCAATTACGTTGCCTTTATTAGCTTTATTTTGACTTAAAATTGGCTTTAGATTTGAAGTACCAAGCAAAATCCCGATTTAATTTAAACGTCCGAAATTCAATGAAAATCTCCATTTGGTTAATGGCCCTGGCCCTGGTGGGTGCCTTTAGCCTGCGCGGCCTGGCCCAAACCGACGTGAAAGAAGTAAAAATCAAAACTTCCGCCCAATGCGACATGTGCAAAAAGCGCATCGAGAAAGCCATCGGCCTGGAAAAAGGCGTGAAAACCGCTGTGCTTGACGTAAAAAGCAAGGTGCTGACCGTACAATACCGCGACGGAAAGACCAACCCGGAGGCCCTGCGCAGTGCCGTTACCAAAGTGGGCTACGATGCCGACGTGCTGCCTGCCGACAAAAAGGCCCACGACCGCCTGCCCGACTGCTGCCAAAAGGGCGGCCACGACGGCAAAGACCACAACCACAAGTAATTAACTTGCTATCAAGTATTTATAAAACCGCCGCTGGGCGGTTTTTTTGTTTTTAGCACGGAAGTACCAATACCAAAATTAAATTAGAATTGCGGGTTGCTGGTGCTGTAAATAGACCTCTTGCGTATTAGATTAAAATCCTTCCAAATTACCCTTTCTAGGCCCGGAATTGCGTCCCCTCCCCGACGGACGACCAAAAGCGAGTGAGCTTTTGGGGCGAGTAAGTGCGGCTGGCCAGGGTGGGGCCAAAAAAGGGCGAATTTCGAGCGAAAATCCCGGGCTTTCACCCGGCCAAAAACCTAATCTGCAAGAGGTCTAATAATTAGAGTTTATGCATATTGAAAATCAGGCAGTTGACTTAAGCTGGCCTCTTGTCTGCCACCTCCTACGCGCTTCAAAATTGCGTCCCCTCCCCGTCGGGCAGGGGTGATCCGTTCTTCCTAAAGCCTTGAATTTGCCCGAAAAAGAACAAACCGATTGGCTGGTCGCTCTGGCCGCCGACACACCCCTAAATCCCCTCTCGGAGAGGGGACTTTCCCTTTGACCAACCGGACGGAAAACAGAACGGATCGCCCCTGCCCAACGGACGACAAAAACGAGAGTTTTTGGGCGAGAAAGTGCGGTTGGCCAGGGTGGGGCCAAAAAGAGCGAAATTTATATTTTTTTCTATAAATACATTTTTGAGTGAGCTTCATTGCAAAAAAGCTGTTTTACCCGCCCGTCTTGGCCCCACCCCAAGCCATCACACAGGCTCGCCCCAAAAGCTCATTCGCTTTTGGTCGTCCGTCGGGGAGGGGCTTCCTCCGAATTAAGCTAAGATGCTCATTATCAACACACAAAAACTCTATTGATAACCAAGGAGAACAACCATTATTCTGGCAATCATAAAATCATTTTAGTAGAAGGTTTTCATCGCCAACATTTTACCACTGGCCACTTGCCAAAAAATCGAAACCCTCTAAGTTTGCTGCGTTAACGGGCCGCCTGGCCCACCCTATTGCCATGTCGCCGCCCGATACCACCGTGCTGTTCTCCACCCGCTCGTACGCCTACCTGCGCGAGCAACTGCTAGCCACCGGCCACTACGAAGCCGGCCTGCTCGAGGCCCGCACCTTCCCCGACGGGGAGCATTATTACCGCATCGGGTCTAGCTTGGAATACCGCGAGGTGGTGCTCCTGGGCGGCACCATCTCCGATGCCGACACCCTGGAACTCTACGACCTGGCCTGCGGCATTGTGGAACTGGGGGCGCGCAAGCTGCACCTGGTGATCCCCTTTTACGGCTACGCCACCATGGAACGGGCCAGCAAAACGGGCGAGGTGGTAACCGCCAAAACCCGGGCCAGGCTGCTCTCGGCCGTGCCCCAGGCTTATTTTGGCAACCGGGTGCTCTGCCTGGACCTCCACTCCGAGGGTATCCCGCATTATTTCGAGGGCGGCATTCGACCGTTGCACGTGTACGCCAAGCCGCTGATCACCCACCTGGCCCAGCAACTGGCCGGGCCTGATTTTGTGATGGCCAGCACCGATGCGGGCCGGGCCAAATGGGTCGAGTCGTTGGCCAACGACCTGGGGGTGCCCGCTGCCTTCGTGTACAAGCGGCGGCTCAGCGGCAGCCAAACCCAGCTCACGGGTGTAAACGCCGACGTGCGCGGCAAAACCGTGGTCCTGTACGACGACATGATCCGCACGGGCGGCTCGCTGTTGCAGGCGGCCCAAGCCTACCACGAGGCCGGGGCCGCCCGTTTGCTGGTACTGGCCACCCACGGCCTGTTCAACAACCAAGCCGCCGAGCGGCTGCAAAAAAGCCAACTTATTGAAAAAGTGGTGGTTACCGATAGCCACCCGAATGCGCTGGCCGCTCAAAGCCCCTTTGTGCAGGTAACCAGCGTGGCCCAACTGCTGCACCAGGCCCTGCTGGGCGTGGAACGACCGATGTTTTAGCCAGTGAGTTACGGGCACAAAGTGCTAGCCAAAACCAAATTAAAAGAGCTGCACTCTCTCCTTGTAAATTATTGACTATCAATTTATTAAATATCGGAATAGTTTTCTTGAACGATATACCCCCCACCTTTTCACCCTATCACCCCCGGCTTAAGCACCCGCCATGCCCTTCACCTTCCAACCTGTGCCGTTAGCGGCCATTTTGTGCTTGCTAGTGGCCCTGGCCGACTGGTTGGGCCGCCGCCGGGCGTTCCGCCAGGTAAGCCCAGCCATTTTGGTGATCGGGCTAGGGGCGCTGGCGGCCAACGGGGGGCTGATCCCGGCCTCGGCCACGCCCACCCCGGTTTACGACGCGGCCTTTACCTACCTGGCCCCGCTGGCGGTGTTCCTGCTCATGCTCAACATCAACCTGCCCACCTTGCAACGGATTGGTTTGCCCATGCTGGGACTGTTCTTTTTAGGTACCCTGGGCAGTTTGGTGGGGGCCGTACTGGCCTTTTGGGCCGTGGGCGGGGGCCAAGCCGCCCCTTGGTTGGCCAAAGTGGCGGGCATGTACACGGGCACGTACATTGGGGGCAGCCTCAATTTCAACGCCATCGCCCTGCACTACCGCCTGGGCGAAGAGTTGCCCCACGTGTTCGCGGCCGCCACCGCCGTGGACAACGTGGTGGGCAGCCTGGCCATCATGGCCACCCTGGGCGTTACCCGCTGGCTGGCCCGGCGGTGGCCCCGGCACCAAGCCGCACCCGACAGTGGCCTAACAGGTAACGACCCGCTCCCCCACCCTACTGCCCACCCGCCCGGCTCATTGCTAGACCTGGGGCTGCTTTTAGGTTTGGGCCTGGCGGTGTGGTGGGTAGCCAACCAGGCGGCCGCTTGGCTGCCCGCCGTACCGCCCATTTTGGTGCTCACCACGCTCAGTTTGGCCGTGGCCCAAATCCCGGCGGTGGCCCGCCTGCGGGGGGCGCAACTGTTGGGTACGTTTTTGATCTATATTTTCCTGGCGGTGATTGGGGCGTACTGCGATTTTGCCGTTTTGATCCAAAACCATACATTGGCCCTGCAACTGATGGCTTTTGTGGGAATCCTCATCAGCACCCATGCCCTCTTCATTTTTGGGGTAGGCGGATGGCTGGGGCAAGACTGGGCCAAAATCGCGGTGGCCTCGATGGCCAACATCGGCGGGCCGCCCACCGCCCTGGCCGTAGCCGAGGGCTTGCGCCGACCCGACCTGCTACTGCCCGGAGTGCTCGGGGGCGGAATTGGCTATGCCATAGGCACTTACCTGGGCATAGGCTTGGCCGAATGGCTACAATAAGGTGGAAGGGAAACCCCTTGGCTAAAAAATGAGCGGAATGGCGTTTAGCAAATTGACCAAAACCACTAAGGCCACGACAACGATGAGGATAATCTTCCGCAAATTATTTTTGCGATTAAGCGAAAATTCCTTGTGCAGCATGAAACAAAAATAGGCAGGTTAAGACTAAAAAAGCTGATTTTACTGGGTTTGGTTACGAAAAATACCCTAAATCGGCTTAGATGTTACAAAAATATGAATTCTGCCCAAAAAGCAAATTATCCGGCCCGTTTTTATTGGGAGCAAGTGGGCCGTATTGCCTGCGCGGAACGGAAATAACTTTGTAACCAAAGTAACCTACCTTTACGGTTTAAAACTGGGCCAGGCCTACCCTGTTTGGGCCTACCTTCCCGCATTTATGGATCAATTCGAATACAATACCCAGCGTTCGTACCTGTTGCTCAAGGAGTACGGCCGTAACGTACAAAAACTGGCCGAGTACCTGTGTACCATCCCCAACCAGGAGGAACGCACCGCCCTGGCCCACGTGCTCATCAATTTGATGAAACAACTCAACCCCAGCGTGCGCGAAAGCATGGACAACCCCCAGCGCATTTGGGACCACCTCCAAGTAATGGCCGATTTTCAACTGGACATTGACGGCCCCTACCCCAAGCCCGACCGCGCCGAGCTTTACAAAAAGCCCAAGCGGATGAGCTACGTGAACAACGAGATCACCTACCGCCATTACGGCCGCAACGTGGAACTGCTGGTGGCCCAGGCCATTGCCATCCAAGACCCTACCGAGCGCCACCAAGCCGCCCTCTATTTATTTAGGCTGATGCGCACTTTTTACACCACCTGGAACAAAGAACACGTGGAAGATGTGCTGATTTTAAAGCACTTGCGCGAACTTTCCAACAATCAATTGCAGCTCACGCCCGACGAGGTGCGCAACGAAGGCTCCCTGGCCGAACCTTCGGCCCGCGACCCGCGCGAGCGACCCGAGCGCGGCGAACAACGGCACCAAAACAAGCACGGCAAGCACAATAACAACAACAAACACGGAAAGTTCAAGCGTCGTAAATAACCCAACCCCATGGCCCGCACGCTGTACAATTTTTGGTGCGCGTTTTGGTTTGTGGGCATTTACCTGGCCCTAGCCCCGGCCTGCTTGTTAGCCGCCCGTTGGGCTTGGGGCCACCGCTGGGCCGCCCGTTTTTACCACTGGTGGGGCAAAGCATTTTTCTGGGTGGCGGGCATCCGGGTACAAACCGAGTACGAAGGGCCGCGCCCCCCGACGGGGCCAGTGATTTTCTGCCCCAACCACTCGTCGTACATCGATGTGCCGGTGCTTACCCAAGCCATTAGCCGCTTTTTCGTGTTCATTGGCAAAAGTTCGCTGGGCCGGGTGCCCATTTTCGGCTATGTGTTCCGCAAAGTCCACATTGGCGTGGACCGCGACAGCCTGCGTAGCCGCTACGCCGTGATGCAGCAAGCCGCCGCCGCCCTGGCCCAAGGCAAAAGTTTGGTGCTGTTTCCCGAAGGTGGGTTCGGCAGCCCCCAACCAGGGCAACTCGGGGCGTTCAAAGAAGGGGCCTTCAAGCTAGCCGCCGCCACCGGGCGACCCATTGTGCCGGTGAGCCTGCCTTACAACCTGCTCATTTTACCAGATCAAATGCCGCTGCGGCTGCACCGTCAACGGGCCAAGGTCATCTTTCATGCCCCGGTATGGGTAACCGACCCCGAAACTGCCCGGCAGGAGGTGCACCGCACCATTGCCCAAACTTTGGCCCGGCATTGGCCTGGTCTGGGGAATTAATGTCTTACTAAAAACAGCTTAATGATTGCCTAATCAAACGATCACACTTCTTGATTATCAATTATTTATGATATCAAGAATCAACAATCCCCAATAACCAGCATCGCTTCACTCGGCCCGGCTGACCACGATTTTGCTAAGGGCCTTGATATGACGACGTCCGGTTTTGAAATCGATGGGCGTAAGCACCAGAATTCGTTCGTCCATCTGGGCCAGCGTTTTGCCTTCTTTGGCCGTGATGAAATAGAGGTTATCCCCGATCGGCGAATTGAAAATTTCGTTCCAAGAATAGACGACTTTATAACCATCCGCCGCGACGAAAACCAAGTAAAATTCGCTGAACCGCTTTGGGCTATCTTCTTGCAAGGCAAGGCCCTGGAGTAGGTTTTTCACCAGCACACCCTTGAGTTGTTTGGCCATGCCCCGAGACTCGCCCGCATGGTTTAAAATCGCTACATCCGGCAGAGTTTGGGCTTCCAAACTATCTATTTGGGCCAGGGTAAATTTCATTTCCTTTTTTACTAAACCAGTAACGGCAAACTCCTGGGTTTGCAAATCGGTTTTTTGTCCCCAAACTATTGAAGGTAAGGCAATTAACAAAAAGACAAAGCTAAGTTTCATAGAAAAAAAGTAATAAATAATCAGCCAACATCGGGTGCCTGAATAAGTGATTTTTAAGATTTTAACCAACTTGCAACCATTCATTCCATAGGTAATTGCAGGTTAACTTTAGCAGATAAAATTAAGGAAAAAACCTACTTGTTCTCGTTTCATCAACGCGACAAAGCCGCGATGGCCAGGGGCGGCTATTTTAGCTAAACCAGGTCCTTTGGCCAACTTGAACTCGGTTGAGTCTCCCACCAAAAAACCCTCACAACGAAACCCCGCGTTTCCAGGGAATGAAATCGTCTTGCCCCAGAGCCACAGCTTTGGCCACCACTTCGCCGCTGGCTACCTTGATCATCAGTTCAAGGATTTCCTCGCCCTTACTGGCGATGCTGTCTTGCCCGGTAATGATGGTGCCCGCGTCCACGTCAATAATATCCGCCATGCGCCGGGCCAGGGTGGAATTCGTGGCGATTTTGAGCGTGGGGGCCACCGGGTTGCCCGTAGGCGTGCCCAGCCCGGTGGTGAACAAAATGAGGTTACAGCCCGCCGCCGCCAGGGCGGTGGTGCTTTCCACGTCGTTGCCGGGGGTGCAAAGCAGGTTCAAACCCGGCTCGGTGGACCGCTCCGGGTAATCGAGCACCTGGGTAATGGGCGAGGTACCGCCTTTCTTGGCCGCCCCGGCCGACTTGATGGCATCGGTGATGAGGCCGTCTTTGATATTGCCCGGCGAAGGGTTCATGTCGAACCCCGAACCAGCCTCGAAGGCCCGCGCTTCGTAGGCGCGCATGAGACCGATAAACTTGTTGGCCACCGCTTCGCTCACGCAGCGATCGCTCAGCTCTTGCTCCACCCCGCACAATTCCGGGAACTCCGACAAAATGGCCGTGCCGCCCAAAACGGCCAGCATATCGGCCACGTGGCCAATGGCCGGGTTAGCCGAAATGCCGGAAAACCCATCGGAGCCGCCGCATTCCAGCCCCACGCACAGCTTGCTCAGCGGGGCCGGGCGGCGGACGTTCTGGTTAGCCTGCACCAGCCCAGCAAAAGTCTTTTTCACCGCCTCGGCCACAAAGTCGGGTTCCGACTTACTTTCTTGCTGGCCCAGTACGTAAAGCGGTTTGTTAAATTGGGGGTCGCGCTTCTTGATCTCGTCCATTAAAATACCCACTTGCGCGTGCTGGCAACCTAGGCTAAGCACGGTGGCCCCAGCCACGTTGGGGTGGGTAATGTAGCCGGCCAGCAAGCCGCAGAGGGCGTCGGAGTCTTGCCGGGTGCCGCCGCAGCCGCCCTCGTGGTTCAGGAACTTGATGCCGTCCACGTTGGGGAACAGCCGCTGGGCCTGGCGTTGTTGCTGGTCTAGGAGAATATCGGCGGCCAGCAGTTGATCCAGGTTGGCCCCGGCTTGGTACTGCTGCACCAACCCGCGCACGTCCAGGGCATAATTTTGACCCGTGGCATAGCCAAGTTCTTTGACCAGGGCTTCTTTCACGGCGTTGAGGTTGCGGTTTTCGCAGAACACTAGGGGCACTACCAGCCAATGGTTGGCCGTGCCCACCCGGCCGTCGGCGCGGTGGTAGCCCAGGAAAGTGCGTCCGGCAAACCGGCTCACCTCGGGTTGGGGCCAGGCGAGGTGGCGGGCCCCGAGTTGGTAAGGCTGGGCCGCGTGTTTCAGGTTTTGGGTGGAGATCAGCCCGCCCTCGGCAATGGGCTGGGTGGCCCGGCCCACCAACACGCCGTACATGGTAACCGCATCGCCGGGGGCAAAAGCCTCGATGGCAAATTTATGTTTGGCTGGGATCAACTCCCGCACTTGATAGGTTTGGTCGGCATAACGAACTTGCTCGCCGGGGCGCAGATCGGCCAGGGCCACCACCACGTTGTCGGCCGGGTGGATTTTGAGGACTTTGGTGCTCATTTTCAATTGTTTAATGATTTCATGATCAAATGATTGTTTTGTACGATATTCAATCATTTAAACCGAAGGCGCGTTTGATCGGTAAAATTACGCGGTTCGGGACATTTATGGAGCGCCAGGGCGGTGATTGTGGATAGGCGATATTAAAATGAATGAATGATTGCATAATCATTCTCCTTGTTTATCCATCATTTACAGCACCAGGAACAGGCAAAGCTTATTTGATTTTGGTATTAGCGGGATTTATTCAACCGCCGGGTGGAACCAGCGCACGCCCTTTCTCTACTGATTATCCATAAAAAATCCCCAAAGGTTTGCAAAAACCCTTAGGGATATTAGGATTGCCTTGCGTGGCGGTCTATTGCCGCAGTGGCATCGACAGTACGCGGGCGTAGTCGGTAATGAGGTAGTGGACCGTGGACCGGATGGCGGGATTAAGCCCCTCACCGCGCGGGATCACCAATTTGTCGTATTCGGCTTTGCCCAGGCGATTCTTAAACGTGGCTTCGCTGAAGCGTTGCATGTTCCCTTCGGGCGTGTAGGTAAAATTCCCGTTTTTGGGGTCAGAAGTGGCCCGCAGCAGGTCAGTTTTAGAAACCTGCCACATATAGCCCCGGTTTTGAGCGGCAAACAAATCCACCCGGCGGCCCAGGCTATCTTCGGTTACGGCAATGTCGCTGTTGAACACCAAGTTCGACTCGTTGTTGCGTACCGCGTACATGTGCACAAAATAGCGGGGCTTGAATTTGCTCTTGGTAACGCGGTAATACACGTAGGCATCGTCGCGCTGCACCCCGCCGGAGAACCAGAACTTGCTGTCGTTGATGGTGTTGAAGTAGTGCTTACGGCCTTCGGGGTTGATCCAGCTTTCGGTTTCTACCAGCTTTTTCATCTGCTCCACGTCTTCCAGGTAAGGGTCTACGTACACATCACGCAGGATTTTTTCACGCACCAGGCCCAACAGCACGCGCTTTTTGCTAGGAGCAAAGTCGGTGCGGGCGTTCAATTGGTCGTAGTAGCGGCGGCCTTCGGCAATGGTCGCAAATTTGGTTTGCGAGATGGTTTCGCGCTCGCGGATCACCTTTTGATCATCGGGCACGGGCTTGGCTTCCAGGCGGCCAAAGCTGGCCGCGGCCACGCGCGAGTTGGTCTCGATAAGGGCCAGGCGATCCTCGTCGGTAAGTTGGTTGAGCGAGGTCCGGCGGCCTTCAATAGCGGCCCCGTTGTTGGGGTCTAAGTCCACCGCCAGTTGGTAGCCTTCGGCCGCCTCGATGGTTTGGCCCAACTGGGTGTACAGCTTGGCTTTCTCGAGGGCAAAAGTGGCGTTTTGCGGGCTGGCGAGCGAGGCCATTTCAAAATCGGCTACGGCACTTTGGCGGTTGTTGCGCTTGAGGTGGGCTTGCCCGCGCTCAAAGTAATACTCACCGTTGGTGGGCATCAGGCTCACCAGGCGGTCCCAATCTTTGATCGCGTCGGCGGGGGCTGAGAGGGCCATCAGGGATTTGGCCCGCAGGTAACGGGCGGCCACGTGGTCGGGCTGGCGGCTAATCACGCGGCCCAGCGAGGTAACGGCGGCGGCGTAACGCTTTTCGTTGTAAGCCTTGCGGCCGGCCTGCAAATCGCGGTCCACCGACTGGGCCAGGGAAATGTAAGAGACTAAAATAAGACACAAGGCGAGCCAAATAACGGCTAAAACTGACTTCTTCATACAATTAACAGGGGTTAGTTGAGGTAAAAAGCTCTGCATAAAACCAGGGTAAACGGCCCCAGCCATTTGCTTTAACGAGCATAGGTTCGTGAGTAAGATTTTCAAACTTGATACCAAAAAAAGCGACCAAGGGCCGTAGGGCCAAATTGAAGGAGCTTTTGGCGGGCAATGGGCTTTTTTTATCGGTGAGTGCGTTATTTGCCGGGGCAAAAAGTGCTTCGTTAACAAAGCTAGCACCCAGCTAACTTAGCCTAACCCTGGGTTGGGGCCAGGCCATACCCCGGTATATAACTTTCGCGGCGGTCCAGCGTTGTTATAATAAAAGTATGGGAGCCTGGCAAAAAATATTAACTTTGTTGGCCAAAAATCCGATACGCTATTATCTACTTCACTTCAACCGAGTATTACCAAGCTCCTCTACCGCGCTCATGACCGGTTTTGCTTTGCGCCGATTTGGATTGTTATTGTTGGCTACAAGTTGGTTGGCGGCCTGTGGCCCCGACCCAGCCCCGGCCCCCACGGCCAGTTTCACCTTCACCCCCGACGATCCGCGCGCCCAAGAGCCGATCACCTTCACGGCCAATGTGGAGAACGTGAACACGGTGCAGTGGGCCTCTAACCCGGCCGGGTTTAGCTCCACCGAGCGTAACCCCACTCATACTTTTACCCAGCCGGGCACCTACCAGGTTACGCTCACGGCCACGGGTGACGGCGGCAGCGTTACGGCTTCGCGCAATATCACGGTGGGCGAACCACGCCCGGTGGTAGATTTTACGTTCGCGCCCGCCGCCCCGGTGTCGCGGCAAACGGTAACCTTTACCTCCACGGTGCAAAATGCCACTTCGCTACAATGGAGTTCGCAGCCTGCGGGGCTTACCTCCACGGCGGCCAACCCTACGTTTGCCTTCCCGGCGGCGGGTACCTACCAAGTAAGCCTGCAAGCTACCGGGCCGGGCGGCAGCCGCACGGTTACCAAACCGGTGGTAATAGCGGCCACCAACGTAGCGGCCAACTTCACCGTGGCCACCCAAGACCCGCGCGCGGGCGAACCTATTTCGTTCACCAGCCAGAGCACCGGGCCGGTGCGGGGCTTCCAATGGTCGTCGGACCCGGCGGGCTTCAACGCCACCACCCAAAACGCCAGCTACGTATTCCCTCGGGCGGGCACGTTCAGCATCACCCTCACCGTGAGCGACGAGTTTGGCAACACGGCGGCCTTTACCCGGCAGGTAACCGTAGGGCCGCCCCGGGGCCTCACCCCGCCCCCCAGCGAAGGGTAGTCTCGGCCGTTGTCTTTTTCCGCCGAACCGGCTCTAAAAACCCTTGGCTTGACCGTTACTACCTTCCTCCGGGGCCGGGGCCGATTCGGCCTTCCGTCATTTTTCAATGTGAGGCTTGAACCCAAACGGCGCAATGGGGGTTTTCTAGGCAAACTTTCCTGTTTTTACCCACCTCCCCATGACCGGCCCCGACAAAACCCAGGCTTTCCCGTTGGCGTATTACAACCGCCTTTGTTTTCTAAAGAACATCGTCAAAAACCCCAACATCATAGTAGGCGACTACACCTATTACGATGATTTTGAGCAGGTCGAGAACTTTGAAAAAAACGTCAAATACCTCTTCGACTTTGTGGGGGACAAACTGATCATCGGCAAGTTTTGCATGATCGCTTCCGATGTCAAATTTATCATGAATGGGGCCAACCATTTGAGCAACGCTTTGTCCGCCTATCCGTTCGCCATTTTCGGCCACGGTTGGGAAAACGCCATGGACGGCAAAACATACCCCCACAAAGGCGACTTGGTGATCGGCAACGATGTGTGGATCGGTTACAACGCCACCCTTATGGCGGGCATCACCATCGGCGATGGAGCCATTATTACCACTAATGCCACCGTGGTGAAAGATGTGGCCCCCTACTCGGTGGTGGGCGGCAACCCAGCCACCGAAATCAAAAAGCGGTTTTCCGAAGCCGAAATCCAACGCCTTTTAGCCCTTAAATGGTGGGATTGGGAGATTGAAAAAATCACGGCCCACGTACAGGATTTGACGGGTAACGACGTAAGCAAATTGTTTTAGCATGATTGCCCAATTACCTGGTTTTCTGGCTTGATTGACGATCAATCAATGAACGAAGACCTACCACCTTACTTTGGGTTGACATCGATCTTAATAAAAAATTGTACCAAAATCAAATGGAGATTGCGCATTTCTTACCTTGTAAGTGATTAACAATCAAATGGAACAATCATTTAGTCATGCAATCATTTAGTCATTTTAGTATTAATGAGTTTATTATCAAGCCAATAAAGCGTTATACGGCGATTGTTTAGCCGCCAGGAAATAATACCTAATAATTCAACTTGAACTTTCGTAAATCGGGGCGGCGCGCCCGCGGGCGGGTAAGCTCATAGGCGTACACGGCCCGGCCCAAATTGGCCAGAAACGGATACCCAATTTCATCGTATTCGTATTGATTATCGTTAAAAATTCCGTCCTCATTTACGTAGATCACCGCTGTGAGCAGGAACTCAATGCCCCGGTCAAAATCTACGACATACGCATTGTCAATTAAGTAGCCATAGGCATTGCCCACCTTGTTGAAAATCCGAATGTTTTTGGGGATTGGTTCCTTGGTGTCGCCGTAAAGCAAAAACTTGCAGTAGCCGTCATAATTACAGCAGGTATCTTGGTAGGCAGGATAGCGGCTCTCGCCGGGGTACATCGACATATAACGGTACATAAACTGATAATCGTCAGGGGTGAGGCTGAACCGCTGCGCTTTCGGCACCGCTTCAGGAAACAACAAAGTCTTTAAAATGCCTTGTAAGTTGGCAATGGAAATGTAGTTACTTTTGTTAAAGTCCATAGGTTGGTTCACCAGTTCACCCTCGGAACTATTGCGGAAACTGAGGTAGCCAACCCCGCGCCGGAGGCTGGCCGAGTCGAGCCGATGGGGAAACGGCCGCTGGTTGGTTAGCAAGGGCTGTTGGTACACCACCCGCTGGGTGCCGGGGGCATAAAACGTAAAGGGGTTGGTAACCTTGGCCGTGGCCTCGTTGTCGCCCACCGACAGCCGATGGACGAGCCGCAAATCGCGGAAACCTTTGGCGTAAAGCCGCTCGTTGAGGGCTTGCTGGCCCAAAAATTCGTAGCAGCGGTTGTAGGCATCGTTATCGCTCACCAATAATATTTTTTTGATGTAATGCGCTAGCGAAGGCTGCCCGTCTTCGGCGGTAGTATCACGGGTTACGGCCATTTGCCCCACCGCCGCGCTGTCGATTTGGAGCGGGCTATACTTGGTTAACCCCTTTATTTTCAGTTCGTTGATTTTTTCCAAGGCCAAAATAGCCCCCGGCAGTTTCACCGTGCTGGCCGGATAATAGTACTGCTTGGCATCTACCCGGTAGGCATGGCTAGTGAACTGCGGGCGGTTGCGCGCGTCCCGGTCAATTTGGGTGTAGAGCACCTGTACTTCGTACTTGGCCGGGTTGGCCAAAATGGCCCCAAACTGGGCGGGCTGGGCCTGCATCAACTGTTCTACCAGGTTAGGAGCCGGCGTTTGCCCGGCCACGGCGGTAGCCCAAAAAAGGCCCGCAAAAAGTAAAGATTGTTTCATGATTGGTTACGGGGGGGGGAAGCATCTGCGCGGCCAAAAATACTTGGCTTTTCCGAGCTTGTGGCACCCGGCCGCCCGCAACCGCTGCCGGGGTCTCAAGCCTACGGGTGGGTTCGGGGCCTTGCGCCACCTTGCCCTGACCCATTTCGAACGGGGAATGGCAAAAAACCGAGCGGCTACCCAGCGGCAGTGGTTAATTTTACGGCCCAAACCCATCGCGGATGTCGCTCCCCTCCCCCTCCGATACGATTATAGCCCTGGCCACCCCGCCAGGCGTGGGCGCCCTCGCCCTGCTCCGCCTCAGCGGCCCCCAGGCCATTGCCTTGGTCAGCCAAGTGTTCGTGCCGCCGGGCCGCCGGGCCAAACCGCTGGACCAACAGCCCAGCCACACCCTCCACTTTGGTACATTACAGACTGATAATCAGTTACTTGATGAAGTAGTGGTGAGCTTGTACCGCGCCCCGCGCTCTTTCACGAAGGAAGACGTGGCGGAAATTACCTGCCACGGTTCGCCGTATATTGTGCGGCAGGTGCTCCAACTTTTTGTGCAACGTGGCGCGCGTTTGGCCCAGCCCGGCGAGTTTACCCAGCGGGCATTTTTGCACGGGGCCATGGACCTGGCCCAGGCCGAAGCCGTGGCCGACCTAATCGCGGCCGACAGCCAAGCCGCCCACCAGGCCGCGTTCCGGCAGTTGCGCGGCGGTTTTTCCAAGCAAATCGGCCAACTGCGCGAGCAACTGGTTCATTTCGCGGCGATGGTGGAACTGGAACTGGATTTTGGGGAGGAAGACGTGGAATTTGCCGACCGAGCCGCCCTGCGCCAACTGGTGAACGAGCTACAAGCCGTGGTGAACCCCCTGGTGCAATCGTTTAGCCTAGGCAACGCCATTAAAAACGGGGTGCCGGTGGTAATCGCGGGCAAGCCCAACGCGGGCAAGTCCACCCTGCTCAACGCCCTGCTCAACGAGGAAAAAGCCATCGTGAGCGACATCCCCGGCACCACCCGCGACTTTATTGAGGACCAACTCGTGATCGACGGGCTGGTGTTCCGGTTTATCGATACGGCGGGCCTGCGCCATGCCCAAGACCAGATCGAGGCGATGGGAGTGGCCCGCACCCGGGCCAAAATGGAAGAAGCCAGCTTGGTGATTTATCTATTTGATTTGCAAGACATTGACCTGGAAGACCTCCGCCATGAAACCGCCCAACTGACCCAGCGCGGCACGCCCTGGCTGCTGGTGGGCAACAAGCTAGACCGGCTGCCGGGCCGCCAACTAGCCCCCGAGTGGCAAACATCCCTGAACGAACTGGCCCAAGGCCCGTGGTTGCAAATAGCCGCCCAAACTAGCCAAGGTATCGAGGCCCTCAAGCAACGGCTGCTGGCCGCCGTGCAAACCCAAAACCTTGCCCCCGGCGATCCGGTGGTAACCAACTTGCGGCACTACGAGGCCCTGCAAAACACCGCCGAAGCCCTGGCCCGCGTACGCCACGGGCTGGACACCCGCCTCACCGGCGATTTCCTCGCGATGGACATCCGCCAGGCCCTCTACCACCTGGGCACCATCACAGGGCAGGTATCCTCAGACGACTTGCTGGGGCACATCTTTAGTAGATTTTGTATCGGAAAGTAATTGAAAATCAATGCTTTATCACTATCATAATTTCCTGTTCTGCGCCGGAAGCCGAGCGTTTTCATGGCCAACGACGGTACGGTGCTGTCCGGGGTACACGCAAGTTCCCGTGCCCCCGCCCGCCCGCGCACCGGTTCGTATCTCACCGCCCTCCCATCGCCGGGCGTGGCAGGCGGTGGTGCCCAGGAAGTAATACCAAAATCAAATAAAGACCACCTATATAAATTACGTAAAATAGCTGATAATCAATCACAAAGATCATTTGCATACGCAATCATCGAGTTATACTAAAATGACTTAATGATTGTATGATCAAATGATTGTTCTATTTGGTTGTCAATTATTTACAGCACGTGTAATGCGCAGTCGCTACTTGATTTTGGTATTACTTCAGCGCAAATACACGAACCAACATCTTGTAACGCTATCAACCGTCGATCTTCCATTCCCTTAAACCTGCTTTTTATCACCTTTACATCTAAGCAGGCGTACTACTTTTGGCCCCAAAAAGTTACCCACCATGACTAATCCCAGCCGGCCGGGCCGCCTATTGCCAGAGCAATACGTGGCGGGTATCTTGGCCCGCGACCGCTACGTATTAAGCCGGGCCATTACCTTGGTAGAAAGCCAGTTACCTTTTGACCAGGCGCTGGCGGCCCAGGTCATTGATGCGGTGTTGCCCCACACCGGCGGCAGCATCCGTCTGGGCATCACGGGCGTGCCGGGCGTGGGCAAAAGCACGTTTATCGAGGCTTTTGGGCATTTGGTGGTGAACCAAGGGCACCGCCTGGCCGTGCTGGCCGTGGACCCCACCAGCCAAGTGTCGGGCGGCAGCATCCTGGGCGACAAAACCCGGATGGAAACGCTGAGCCACCGCCCGGAGGTGTACATCCGGCCTTCGCCTGCGGGCAGCTCGCTGGGCGGGGTGAGCCGCAAAACCCGCGAGGCCCTGCTGCTGTGCGAGGCCGCCGGGTTCGATGTGGTGGTGGTCGAGACGGTGGGCGTAGGCCAATCAGAAACGGCCGTGAGCCAAATGACGGATTTTTTCCTCCTGCTCATGTTGGCCGGGGCAGGCGACGAGCTGCAAGGGATCAAAAAGGGCATCATGGAAATGGCCGATGCGGTGGCGATCAACAAAGCCGACGGCGAGAACCAAGCCAAGGCTAAGACAGCGCGGGTGGAGTACCAGAACGCGCTGCATTTGTTCCCGCCCGCGCCCACGGGCTGGCAGCCGCCCGTGCTCACCTGCTCGGCCACCACGGGCCTGGGCCTGCCGCAAATTTGGGAAACCGTGCAACAGCACCGCCAACAACTCACCGCCAACGGCTGGCTGGCCCGCAAGCGGCAAACCCAAAACCTGGCCTGGATGCACGACCTGATCCGCCAACGGTTGGAGGAGCAGTTTTACCAGCACCCCGCCGTGCAACAACTGTTGCCGGGGCACCGGCAGGCCGTGGCCCAAGGCCAAATGCACGCGGCTTCGGCCGCCCAGGCTTTGCTGCGGGCATTTGCTAATCTTAAATGACCTTATAGTTGCTTGATTAAATGATTTTTCTACTTGTTTATCAGTCATTTACCGCATTAGGAACCTGCAATAGACCTCTTGCCCACTAGATTTTTGACGAGTCTTAACTTCGTATTTTCGTTCAAAACCCGCCTTTTCCGATCCCACCCTGGCTCTCCCCAAGTATCCGTTCAAAAATTTTCTCGCAAAGCCGCAAAGCTGATTTTGGGCTTTTGATCGTGCCAACTTCCTAGTCAAGTAACATTCCCTTCGGCTTACCGCAAAAAAAACCGCCCGGCCAAGGCCAAGCGGGTCAAGATTGCGTGCTAGGGTTTGATGCCTTGCGGATTTCAGTTTAAGAAACCTAGCTTAATTATTTCTTAATCAAACAGTTACATCGCCTTTTCTAAAGCCTCGGTGAGCTTGGGCAGCACCTCAAAGGCATCGCCCACAACGCCGTAGTCGGCCGCTTTGAAAAACGGAGCCTCGGGGTCTTTATTAATCACCACAATGGTTTTAGACGAGCTAACCCCGGCCAGGTGTTGAATGGCCCCGGAAATGCCTACCGCTACGTACAAATTGGGGCTTACTTTGATCCCGGTTTGGCCCACGTGCTCGTGGTGGGGCCGCCAGTCCATGTCGCTCACAGGTTTGGAGCAACCGGTAGCCGCGTGCAGGGTTTTGGCCAGCTTGGTAATGAGGCCCCAGTTCTCGGGGCCTTTCAACCCGCGCCCGCCCGAGACCACAATATCGGCCTCGGTGAGCAGTAGCTCGCCCGTTTGCTTTTGCACTTCTTTCACCTGGATCGGGTTTGCGGCGAGGCTGGGGCTGAAGCTCTCCAAAGCTCCGGCCTTGGGCAGTTCGCTAAGGCCCACCGCGTTCTTCTTAATGCTGAGTACCCGGCGCGGCCCGGCCAGGTTTACCTGGGTGAGGGCCTTACCCGTGTAGGCGGCCCGGCCTATGACAAAGCCTTGGGCCAGGTCGGGCAGGGTGGCCACGTTGGTAGCCACAGCGGCCCCCAGCTTCACGCCCAGTTGGGCGGCGGCCAGGTCGGCCGCGATGGACTTGGCCAGCACCACCGTGCCCGCTTGCACCTGCTCGGCGGCCTGGGCCACCAGTTGGGCGATCTCGGCGGCCTGGGGCTGGGCTACGTTAGCTGCGTGCAACACGCGGTCGGCCCCGTAAAGCCCCACCTCGGGCGCGTGGGCGGCGGCCAGGTCAGCAGTGGCCACGGCCACGGCCTGGCCCCCGGTTTGGGCGGCTAGCTTGGCCCCGTACACCACCGCCTCCAGCGAACTCTTTTTAGCGGCTCCGTTCTCGGCTTCTACAAATATCAATACATTGTTCATGGCAAAGTGAATAAGTGGTTTTAAAGAAGTTGACGGGCAATTTCTTCTAATTTAAAATACGATGAATGGGGTTGCAGTAGCTAACGAATAACGATTTAAACGTAAACAATCAATTGAAAACCAATATTTTACGCTTAGTCACCCAGTCGTTTCGTCGTGCTCATTTTAGATGACCTTGGCTTCTTCCTTCAACATGCGCACCAGTTCGCCCACGTTGCTGGCTTCTACCATTTTCACGTTGCCACGCGCGGGCGGGGCTTGGTAGCTGGCCACGGTGGTGCGGGCCTCGGCAGTGGCAGGTTCCACCACTTTCAAGGGCTTGGTTTTGGCACTCATGATACCGCGCATGTTGGGGATTTTCCACTCCGCGATCGGCTCTTGGCAACCGGCCACCAGAGGCAGTTGCACTTCCACCACTTCTTTGCCGCCTTCAATTTCGCGATACATGTGGGCGGTACGGCCGTTCAAGTCCAACTTCATGCAGGGCACCACACAGGGCAAGCCCAATAGTTCGGCCAACATGCCGTGTACTTGACCACCGTTGAAATCGCTGCTTTCGCGGCCGGTCAAAATCAAATCATAGTTTTCGGCCCGGACCACGGTGGCAATTTGGCTGGCCACAAAAAAAGCGTCGGTGGGTTGGGCGTTCACCCTAACGGCATCGTCGGCCCCGATGGCTAAGGCCTTGCGGATGGTCGGCTCGGTATCGGCCAGGCCCACGTTAATTACCGTGAGCTTGCCGCCGGTCGCGTCGCGGAGTTCCACCGCCCGGGCCAGGGCAAAGTCATCGTAAGGGGCAATCACCATGCTGATGCCCGTCAAATCCGGCTTGCCATCTTTGAACGGGATTTTAGCGTTGGTGTCGGGCACGTGGCTAATGCAAACTAAAATTTTCATGGTTCGTGGTTTAAGGTCAGGTACATGGCGGGCAACCCGCTTTTGGCGCACCGGGCGACTGCGGCCCGTGCCTGCACAAAATTAGGCGGGGGCTTGGCGCATTCGCAAGGTTTAACCC
The DNA here is from genome assembly GCA_025454895.1 of Bernardetiaceae bacterium. Lineage (GTDB taxonomy): Bacteria > Bacteroidota > Bacteroidia > Cytophagales > Thermoflexibacteraceae > JALONO01. The sequence goes on along the minus strand of JALONO010000017.1, from coordinate 15,615 downwards.
AAAAATATTCTGCTTGCATAACATTTTGTTGAAGGTGAGGGGTTGGCTAGGCAGTAGCCAAAGGCAGAAAGGGAGAAAAATCCGCACCGGGTGGCGTGTAAGTTTGGCCCCCACTGTGGTAGTTAACAGGGTAAAGGCGTACCCACCTAGTTAAAAGCCACCCGGTCAAGCACTTGCTTCCCTTAAGCGGCTGGGCAAACGGCACTGGTTTTGAGCAGAATTACCTATAAAACTTGACAAGCCCGACATGAGCCGTTCCGCCATTCGCGTTGGATTAACCCTATTGATGATATTCGCCCTAAGCTGGCGCGCCCTCGCTGACGATTTTACCCTCACTGGCCGGGTGGTGGATGCCAACGGTCAGGCCGTAACCGGGGCCAAGGTATCGGTAGAGGGGAGTGCCTTTGCCAACACCGACGGCAGCGGCAAGTTCCAGCTCCAGCTTTCCAAAAAAATCACCAAGATCAAGGAAGTGCGGGTGCTCAAGGCCAACATGAGGGTGGAAAACTTTGATTATCAAACTGATGCGAATAGTTTGACCATCACCATGATGCCCGCGCCGCACTTTTTTCAAGGCCAAGTGTTAGATCAAGGCAGTAACCCTTTGGCGGGCGTGCCCGTGGCCATCGAGGGCGTAAGTCTGGTTTCTACCACCGATTTTCGCGGCTTTTTTGCCATTACGCTACCTAGCAATCTGCGCGTAAGTAAATCTACCAAATTCAAGATTAGCGATGCGGAAATTGGGCCGGACAAAATCACGGTGAACGAGAAGTATAATTTCGTCCTCATTGCGGGCCTGCCCGTGCCCGGCCAAGCCAAGGCGGCCCCGGCCCCGGTGGCGGAAACCACCTCGGTAGCCGTCCCGCCCGCCGGGATGGTGAACGTAACCGTTTACGACGATGCCTACGCCCCGCTGGCCGGGATCACGTTTGTGGTGGACGGTAAAACGTATGTAACCAACGCCAAGGGCCAGTTTGTGATCGGCACCGAAGCTGTGGATGTGAGCAAGTTCTCCGCCACGGGCTACCTCATCGCCACCTTCGATTTTGATAGCGCGGGCAACTACGTATTCATCGTGGTGCGCTCCGAGGGGGAGGCCCCGACAGGCCCGCCCGTGCGCGAGCCGCTAGACTCGCTGGTGCTCGACTACCGGGGCGACTTTTACGAGGTGATCAACCAACTGGAACTGCGCAAGCAAGAACTGGCCGAAAAAGGCGACAAAATCCGCCAGCAAATGGAGTTGATTGCCACCAAGCTGGGCACTAGCAGCGCTAACTTGAAACCCCAGCAGCGGCAAAACCTTACCAATTACCTCAAAAATTTGGAAGACGCGCTCATTGCCAATGACTTAGCTTATGAGCAGGCCGCCGAAAAATCGCAGACGATTGTCCAAAAATTGAAGTCCACCATTCTGGAAAAAGACCAAACCATTGAAGAAGTGGAAGAAAAGCGCCAAGCCAACCTCCGCTTGTTATACATCATCGCGGGCGTGGCCCTGTTGGGCCTGGCCTTGGCGTTCGCCTATTCGCGCATCGCCAAAAAAATCGCCCGCCAAAAACAAGAGATCGAGCGGCAACACAAAGACCTGCAACAGGCTTATAATCAGATCAAAATTATCAGCAACACCGGGCAAAAGATTACCGCCACGCTCGACTTTAGGAACTTGGTGGCCACGGTGAACCAAAACTTGATGAACCTGATCGACTCCACCGTGTTTGGTGTGGGGGTGGTCAACGAAGCCGACCAAAAGATCGAGTTCCTTGATTTTATCGAGAACGGCCAAAAGCAAACCTACCACTCCGAGCAAATGGACGACAAGCGGCGGTTTTCGGTATGGAGCATTAAAAATCAGAAAGAGGTCATTATCAACGACTTGGCCACCGAGTGGAAAAAATACCTCAGCGTGCCCAACTACACTGTGCCCGCCGAGATGCCCCAGTCGCTCATTTACCTGCCCCTTTTGCGCGAGCAGCGGGCCATTGGCGTGGTAACGGTGCAGAGCAACCGCAAGCACGCTTACTCGGAAATGGACGTGAAGATATTGCAAGCCCTGGCCTCCTACATCGCCATCGCGCTGGACAACTCGAACGCCTACGAGATCATTAAGCGACGCAATAAAGACATTACCGACAGCATCCGCTACGCCCAAACCATCCAAGACGCGATTTTGCCCGCCCCGCGCCTGATGCAGGAAATCCTGGGCGAGAACTTTGTGATCTTCCGCCCGCGCGACCTGGTTTCGGGTGACTTTTACTGGCTCAACCGGGTTACGCCCATGTCGCCCATGTACAACGAAGAAGCCGCCCTGGCCAGTGCCCAGGCGGGCGAGCGGGTGTATTTTGCTCTGGTGGACTGCACGGGCCACGGAGTGCCCGGCGGCTTTATGTCGCTGGTAGCCAACCACTTACTCAGCGAAATTGTGGAGATCAAGCGCATCCAGGACCCGGCCCAGATTCTGGAAATGCTAGACTTGCGCGTGCGCGAGGCCCTGAAGCAGTACGAAAAAGTGAACGACGACGGCATGGACATCGCCTTGTGCCAAATGGCCCGCCTCATGGACGACCAGGGCCGCCCCACCGGCCAAACCCGCATCGTGTTTGCCGGGGCGCGCCGCTCGCTGTACTATTACCAGCGCAGCCAAACCAAGCTCGAGGTGCTCAAAGGTGACCGGGCCTCGGTGGGCGGGCTGCAACGCAAAACGGTAGCCTTCACCAACCATGAAATTACCTTACAGGCCGGCGACACCTTCTACGTGCTCAGCGACGGCATGGCCGACCAGAACAACGCCGAGCGGCAGAAGTTCAGCACCCGCCGCCTGCGCGACCTGCTGGAAGCCAACGCCGAGCTGTCGCTGGCCAAACAAAAGGAACTCCTTGATACCGCCCTGGACCAGCACCTGCAAGGCACCCAGCAGCGCGACGACATCACCATTATCGGGGTGAAATTGTAAACCCGCCGCCCCTACCCTATTTTTGCCCGCGCCCGCCGTGGGCTTTTTTTGTTTAAGATATCAATGATGCTAAAATGATTGCATGATTAAATGATTGTTCTATTTGATTATCCTTCATTTCAAGGATAGAAAATGCGCGATCTTGATTTGATTTTGGCATGAATGAGTAATTAAATGACCCTCTCTGTTGTTTATCAATCATTGATAAGATGACAAATTCACCATTTAAATTTAGTTTTTGCTTCATACAGATAAGGCAATAGCGATTAATCATCCATTGCTTTTGATCAAACCTTTTGGGTATCTGTTTAATGCTTATCTTTATATAGATGAATTTTACTATTCGTTTCTATTGACAAAACCTTTATAACTCATTCATTTTCAATATTTGAAAAATAAGTAACGATTTATTGTTTAATTCCCTCTCTTCTAGCAAAAAGAGAGTTTACCAAAGTCAACCCCACCGCATGACGTTTGATTTTACCCACGCCACCCAGGCCATTGAAAGCCGCATTGCCCAACTACCGCTGGGCACCCAGCCCGCCCGGCTCTACGAACCCATTCGCTACATTATGGCCCTGGGGGGCAAACGGATGCGCCCGCTGTTGGTGCTGCTGGGTTACCACACCCTGGCCGATGACTGGGAAACCGCCGTCCCCTACGCGGTGGCGGTGGAAATGTTCCACAACTTTACCCTCCTGCACGACGACATCATGGATCAGGCCCCGTTGCGGCGCGGCCAGCCCACTGTCCACGAAAAATGGGACACCAACACCGCCCTGCTCAGCGGCGACGTGATGCTAGTGCGCACCTACCAGGAGTTTCTACCTTTGCCCGCCCCGGTGTTAGGCCCCGTGCTGGAAAAATTCAGCCGTTGTGCGGCCGAAGTATGTGAAGGCCAGCAGTTTGATATGGATTTTGAGGCCCGCCCCACCGTGGCCGAGGCGGAATACATTGACATGATCCGCCTGAAAACGGCGGTGTTGCTCGGCTTTAGCCTGGAACTGGGGGCCTTGCTGGCCGGAGCCACCGCCGCCCAAGCCACGGCCTTGTCTCAATTTGGGGTCAACGTGGGCATCGGGTTCCAACTGATGGACGACCTGCTGGACGTGTACGCCGACCAGGCCAAGTTTGGCAAGCAAGTGGGCGGTGATATCATTGCCAACAAAAAGACCTTTTTGCTGCTCAAAGCCCTGGAGTTGGCCCAAGGTCCCGCCCAAACGGCCTTGCAAAGCTGGCTGGCCGCCCCCCAGTTCGACAAGGCCGAAAAAGTGCGCGCCGTAACCGCCCTTTATGACCAATTGGGCATCCGCCCGCTGACCGAGCAAAAAATGGAAAGTTATTTCGCCCAAGGTTTCGCAGCTTTGGACCAGGCCGGGCTGGCCCCCACCCGCACGCAAGCCCTGCGCGAGTTTGCCCAGGGCCTGATCCAGCGCGAGCACTAGGCCGAACCACTCCAAACTCTTGACAATCAAATCGTTTTTGGCCAATTTGCAGCCGAAGAACTCTCCGCTCATGACAAAAAAATACCCCTTTTTACTGCTGATGGGGCTGTGGGCCACGGCCGGTGCCTTGGCCCAAAAGCCGCTCACCGTGGCCGATATTTACAGCGGCCAGCTAGCCGAGCGCGGCCTGGACAACCTCAACTGGACCAACAACGGCCAATTTTACACCGTACAGAACGGCCAGCAGGTGGTCATGTACCAAGTGGCGACCGGCCAACCCGAGTCGGTGTTGTTCGACGGTGCCCAAAGCAGCCCTAAGCTGGAATTTGCCGAGTACAGCCTCAGCGGCGACGAGCAAAAAATGCTGCTCGCCACCGACTACCAGCAGGTGTACCGCCGCTCGTTCACGGCCCGGTATTATGTGTACAACCTGGTTACCAAGCAGTTGGCCCCTTTGTCGGGAGGCGGGCCGCAATCGTTCGCCACCTTTTCGCCCGACGGTAGCCGGGTAGCCTTTGTGCGGGCCAACAACGTGTTTTACACCGAATTAGCCACCGGGCGCGAGGTGCAAGTAACCACCACCGGCCAGTTTGGCAAGCTCATCCACGGCGCGGCCGACTGGGTGTACGAAGAGGAATTCTCCTTTGCCCGCGCCTTTGAGTGGAGCCCCGACGGCCAGCGGTTGGCCTTCATCAGCTTCGACGAAAGCGAGGTTAAGGAATACAACCTGCAAGTGTGGCAGAGCGGCGGCGACTACCCGTTCGATTATCGGTTCAAGTACCCTAAAGCGGGCCAGGCCAACTCGCGCGTGCAGGTGAGCGTGTACGACCTGCCCAGCGGCCAAACCCGGGCCATGAACCTAGGCCCCGAAACCGACCTGTACATTCCCCGCATCCGGTGGACCCGCTCGGCGGCCACGTTGGGCATTTTGCGCCTCAACCGGCTGCAAAATCAACTGGAATTACTCCACGCCGACGTGGCATCGGGCCAAACCCAGGTGGTGCTCAGCGAGCGCAGCCCCACCTACATCGACGAGTTTGTGTTTGACAACCTCCAATACCTCCAAGACGGCCAGCAATTGCTCTGGGCCAGCGAGCGCGACGGTTACAAACACCTTTACCTTTATAAAACCACGGGCGAACTGGTGCGGCAAATCACCCAAGGCCCTTGGGAGGTAACCGACTTTTTGGGCCTGGACGAGAAAAATCAAGTGCTCTACTACCTTTCGTCCGAAGTTTCGCCGCTGGAGGGCCAGTTTTACCGCATCAAACTCGACGGGAGCGGCAAAACCCGCCTCACCCAGGCCAGCGGCCACCACAAAGTGGACTTGGGCCGGGGCTACCAGTATTACATTGCCGCCCACAGCAACCCGCAAAACCCGCTCAGCCACCGACTTTACCGCTTGGCCGATAACCAGTTGATCAAAACGCTGTCGCAAAACGACGACCTGAAGGCCCTGTACCGCCAGCATGGGCTGCCCCAGCGCGAGTTTTTTACTTTTAAAACCCAGGGTGGTACCGAGCTAAACGGCTACCTGCTCAAACCGGCCAACTTTGACCCCACCAAACGCTACCCGGTGCTCATGCACGTGTACGGCGGGCCAGGCTCGCAGCAGGTGCGCCAGCAATGGAACGGCGACTACGAAGACCTCTGGCACGGCCTGCTCACCCAGCGCGGCTACCTGGTGGCCTGCGTGGACAACCGGGGCACGGGCGCGCGCGGCGAAGCCTTCAAAAAAAGCACCTACGGCCAACTGGGCAAGCTCGAGAGCACCGACCAAATAGCGGCGGCCCAGCACCTGGGCGGCCTGCCCTATGTGGACAAGGCCCGTATCGGTATTTGGGGCTGGAGTTACGGGGGCTACCTCAGTTCGCTGTGCCTATTTACCGGGGCCGACGTGTTCAAAATGGGCATTGCGGTAGCCCCGGTAACCAACTGGCGGTTTTACGACACCGTTTACACCGAGCGCTACCTCAAACGCCCGCAAGACAACCCCGGCGGCTACGACGACTACGCCCCGCTCACCCATGCGGCCAAGTTGCGCGGGGCGTTCCTGCTGGTTCACGGCACGGGCGACGATAACGTCCACGTCCAGAACGCCTTTGCCCTCCAAAACGCCCTCATCGCGGCCGGGCGGCAGTTCACCTCGTTTTACTACCCGGACCGCAACCACGGCATTTACGGCGGCAACACCCGCATCCACTTATTCGAGATGCTCACCGATTTTGTGGTGAAAAATCTGTAACCTTTGGTTAAGTCGTCTGGACTTAAAATAGTCCGGTAGTTTCTAGCCAAATGCATATTAGTGGCTAGCCGGGGGGCCTTCAATAAAGTCAAACAGTCCAGGAAATACGGCGAAAGTTTTGTAAATTTGGTGTTTGGAGTTATTGTAACAAACAACAAATAGTATGTACAACTTCTCATACTTTAAAGAAAAAGACAAGCAGACCATTTTAAACTTCATAGAAGAAAATCCGTTTGCTTTTATGACAGGTAGTTTTTTATCAGGTAAACAAGTAGCAACTCAGATACCCGTCTTACTGGAAGAAAAAAAGGGAGAATTATTTTTACAAGGGCACATCATGCGAAACACGGACCACCATAAGGCGTTTGTTGAAAACCCGAATGGGCTTTTGCTATTTACTGGACCGAGCTGCTATGTCAGTGCCTCTTGGTATAGTAATCCTCAAATTGGTTCTACCTGGAATTACATGAGTGTTCACGTAGCCGGTAAAGTCAATTTTATGACTGATGAAGAACTAATTGACTTTATGCGAAAACTTACTTTAAAGTTTGAAAAGGGCAATACTAAATCATTAACATTCTACGATAACCTTCCTGATAACTTTTTGAATAAAATGATGCCTGCCATAGTTGGCTTTGAGGTTAAAGCAGACAAGATTGATAATGTTTTCAAGCTTAGCCAAAATCGTGACGAAAAAAGCTATTTAAATATTATTGCAAAACTGGAAGAACAAGGTGGGCAAAGTGCCTTGATTGCCACTGAAATGCGAAAAAGGCAGCCAGAACTATTCCCAGAAGGAGCCGAATGGGACGGCTCAAAATTCGACTCGTAACCATCAAAGCACTTACCTAATTACAGCGGACGATGGAGATTAAAAAACTTAATTATGATGAAATTTCGCATTTCAAAGACTTGATAGAGATTTTCAAAAGTGTTTTTGAAAACGAAGAACAAATATCTGACGACGAGCAATTAGGCAAATTACTCTCAGATCCCAGCTTTGTGGTATTTGTTGCAAGACTGGACAGCAAAGTGATTGGTGGCTTGACAATGTATATTTTACATAGATACTATGGCACAAAACCAGTTGCTTACATTTATGACGTTGGCATTTCACCTGACTTTCAGGGACAGGGTATTGGAAAATCACTGATTGCGGAAGTTTGTAAGTATTGCAAAAACAATGGATTTGCAGATGCCTATGTAGAAGCAGAAACTGATGACATTGATGCCGTAAATTTTTACAGGAAGACAAAATTTAGCACTGAAATGAATGCCATACACTTTACCTATACTTTTGGCGGTGAAAATTAATTAGGAAGAACTTCGGATACGAACATGAAAGAGCAATTGCTGATTTTCAGCTAACAATTGCGGACATTTCCGACGCTGAATTAATTACAATGATAGACGATAAAACAACTGATCCTAATTGCAAATCAATTTGGATAATTTTATTGACATACGACATCTTTTTGGGGAAAAAGTAAATTACCCAGACGATTTACCAAGTTTTACAGTGAGCGATTAACATGAAGGCAAAAACATTTTTTTGCCTCACAAGATAAAATTGAAAAAATATTAAGTTAAATAACTTATTACTAATTTAATTAACTCTATGGGGCAGGTTTGTGTAATTACATAAATAACGTAATATAGAATTGTTTAAATTTTACAACAAAGACGACAAATTGAGGAGATTAAAATAAAACTAGAGAAAAGAAGTAAAAACTACTGCCAACCTGAGTTTTGCAAACCGAGAGCGGAAGTACTAAATTTAATACTAGCAATGATATTAAGCATTTGTGGTTTACTAAACATTTACACCTTTAGTTCCTTCATTTTGCTAAGCCTCAAATCTTGTCAGACCATTTTAAAAAAACAGCAGTGAACCTAAGATATTCATTACTAGCCGTGATTTCGCTACCACTTCTTCCAATCATGTACTACCAGGGAAAGCGTATTCGCACTAGTGTGCCCAAATTACCAGAGGCAGAAGGTGTTGAGGGGCAATGCCAGTTAAATGAACGAACAGAAAATACGCTAAAAGTGATCGCGATTGGTGAAAGTACCATTGCAGGCGTGGGTGTGCAAACCCATGAAGAGGGATTTACCGGGACATTCGCCAATGAATTGTCAAGATTGTTAAGCCTAAATGTTGCTTGGAAGGTGTATGCCAAGAGCGGCTACACAGCGACAACAGTAAAAACCAAACTAATTCCAAAAATCACAGAAAACCAGGTGGACCTAGTAATTATAGGCTTGGGTGGCAATGATGCTTTTACACTGAACCAGCCATCAAAATGGAATACTCAAATCCGTTCAGTAATTGAAGCAGTCAAAATGAGATTTCCTGAGGCAATAATTGTTTTCTGTAATATGCCCCCAATCAAGGAGTTTCCCGCATTTACTAATTTAATAAAATTCGTTGTTGGAAATCTTGTTGAGGTTTTAGGCAATGAATTAAAGGCAATCGTAAACGACTATGAAAATACGTTTTATTTTGGTAAGAAAATAACTTTAAAGGGCTGGGTAGATAAATTCGGCTTGAACGTAACAAAAGAAGATTTTTTTAGCGATGGAGTTCATCCATCAAAACTTGCTTATCAAACATGGGCTAAGGATATCGCGCATGAGGTATCAAAGAGCGAAAAGATAAAAAATATCCTACAACATCGGTTTGGCGGTACGGCAGAAATATCTGCCAACCTGCCTACCGCCGGCCCACGCGCTCCAAAATCAGGTCTTTGATCCGCCGGGCATCGTCCTTCGAGAAATTCTCGATCACCAACTCTTGCCTGGCCCGAGGGATGACCTTGATGGTGGCGAACAAGATGCCGTTGTCGATCTCGACCCCGGAAATGTCTTCGTAAAACACAAAGTGCTCCGATCCCCCCAATATCTCGCGGATGCGGAAGGTTACCCCGCGGTCGGTCAAAATCACCTCGTCCGGGGTGAGGGTGTCCATCAATCGGCTGGCTTTGAAGCGTTCTTCCATGAGCGGGCGGAGCTTAACGGTTGGGATAAATTACTGATTAGCGGCCCCTTCCAATTGGGTGAGGCGGCCTTGGTCGTCAAACTGGGCCGTAACGGTTTGGCCGTTGCGCACGCCCACGAGCTGGCCGGGGGCTTCGGTGAGCATGTACCCTTTGGCCCGCAGGTAATGGGCCAAGGCCGGGCGGTGCTCCACCTCAAACTGGCTGATCAACTGGGGAAACACCGTGAACACCCGCAGGTGGGTGTCTTTCCGCAGTTGGGCAATGGCCGGGCTTTGCAGGCCCACCAGCATGGCCCCTTGGCCGTAGTTGGCAATGTAGTAGGCATCCAGCCCCAGCAAACCGGAGGCCAGGCAGCCCAGCACGTGCAGTTCGTTGGCGGTAAAAGCAAACGACGGGGTTTTCAGCAGGGTAAGGCCGTTCTCCTGTCCCATTTGCTTCAGTTTGAGGGCGTGGCGCAGCACCTCGGCGGGCAAATTGGACTGAGCGTTGGCCCAAGCCCACAGCCAGCTCTGGTTCCCTTCCGAAAACGTACCCAGTATCTGCATGGGATAGGTGATGGTTTCCCCGAAAGTGATGGTGCCCAGTTGCACATCGGCCCTCCAGGCCAATTCGCCCACTTGTTCCCCAAAATCGAGTTGTTTTTCCAGGGCTAGGCCGCCAAAGCGGTTCATGGCCTCCAGTTCGGTGAGGGGCGGCCCAGGGGGCGGTTGGGTGGCCGGGCTGGTAGGGGCGGCCTTCTTTTTACCAAAAAGCGAATCGAGAAAACCCATGCGAGTAACCGATGATGATCCGGCAAAGCTAGCCTGCAAGCATTAGCCCGCCAAACTGGGCTTGGCCCCACCGGCGCGAGTCGCTAATTTTGGCCTAATATTGCTGAGCTAACCCGGCCCGCGCTATGCCAACCGACCAACCGCCCATTTTGAACAAGTGGCAAACGCTGCAAAAAATCCGGCGCATCGCCTACCAAGTTTATGAAGATAACTTCGCGGAAACCGAGATCGTTTTTGCGGGCATTTACGACCGGGGCTACCGGTTTGCCCAGCTGCTGCGCGACGAGTTGGTAAAAATCGCCCCCATGTCGGCCAGCCTGGTCAAAATCAGCATCGACAAGGGCAACCCCATGCAAAGCGAGGTGCTCCTGGACTGCCCGCCGGAATTTTTGGCCCACAAAGTGGTGATCATGACCGACGACGTGCTGTACTCCGGCCGCACGTTCTCATACAGCCTCAAGCCCATTTTGGACATCCCCATCAAGCGGCTGCAAACCGCCGTGGTGGTCGACCGGGGCCACCAGCAGTTCCCCATCGCGGCCGACTACGTGGGCTACGCGCTGTCCACCACCGTCCGCCAGCATATCGAGGTGGAACTATTTGACGATGAGCGGTTTGGGGTCTATTTGTATTAGAATCATTGGGGAAATTTTTCGGTTGAACCCTTGTAAAAAGGACAACTTACATCTCGTAACTATTTAACATCGATTGCAAATTAAATCAGTCAGCCCAACCCTAGGCTAGGATTGGGCTGACTGGTGCTGACGATCAATTACTTAGCCGGCTTTTTGGCGGTCGGTTTTTTGGCGGCAGGCTTGGCCGGGGCCTCGCTTTTGGCTTTCAACGTTACCTTGGCCGGGGCTTCGGCTTTGGGCTTAGGCTCGGCTTTCGGTTTAGGCTCCGTCTTGGGCGCGGCCGCCGGGGCCGTAAGGGCTTCGTGCTTGACCGAGGCGTTGACAAACTCGCCCCAGGTGAGGTTCATCACGCCGGGTTTGAACTGCTTGGCTTTGGCAATGGCCATGTTGGCGGCGGCTTCCACCACCCACTCAAAGTTTTCTTGCCCCACCGAGTGCACGTCGGCATCGGGGGCCGGGTTACAGAAGTCGATGGCATACGGCACCCCGTCGCGCACGGCAAACTCCGCCGTGTTGAAGTCGTAGCCCAGGGCGCGGTTGAGGCGCAGCACGTAGTCTTTTACGGTGGCCAGCAGTTTCTTGGCGGCCTCGCCTTGGGCGTTGGTTTGGGCCACGTAGCGCAGGTGGTGCGGGTTGCGCGGCTCGTAAGGCATAATGCGCACGTCGTTGAGGCCGATGCAGTAACAACGGAAATAATCGGTAAATTGGATCTCTTCCTGCAACAGCATCACCAATTGGCCGGTTTCTGGGTGTTTGGCGTAAAACTCGTTGAGGTTGTTCAACTTATACACGCTTTTCCAGCCGCCCCCGGCGTGGGGCTTCATATAAGCCGGGAAGCCGATGCTTTCCCAAGCCTCACTCCATTTGTAATGGCCAAACAGGTTAGAAAACGAGTTTTCGTTGGTATCGGGCGGCATTTGGTTGGAGGGTAGCAACACGGTTTTGGGCACGGGCACGCCCACTTTGGTGGCGATACAGTTATTAAAAAACTTCTCATCCGCACTCCACCAGAAAGGATTATTGATCACAGCCGTGCCATTGAGGGCCGCGTTTTTGAGGTAGGCTTTGTAAAAGGGCACATCCTGCGAAATGCGGTCGATGATCACCGCATAGTCGGTGGCTTCGCCTTGGGCCACCCGCTCAATGCTCACCGGCTCGGCAATGATGTCTTTGCCCTTGGTTTTTTCGTTCACTCGTTCCACAAACGCTTGGGGGAAAGTCCTTTCCTTGCCATGCAAAATGCCGATCTTCTTCAAAGTTATTTTCTTTAATAGGTGATGAAAATGATTTGGGCGCGAAATTAACTGGAGAAACCATAGTTTGTACCCAGTTGTGGGTAAAATATTGGTGGCCAAGGCTTTGAGCAGGCTCGGCCGCCCGCTATCCGGGCGCGGGCGCGGCAGTTTAGTCGGGTAATTGTAGGTTATGGTACACCTGCTGCACGTCGTCGTCGTCCTCGAGCAGGTCGATGAGCTTGAGGGTTTTCTGTAAGCTCTCGGCGGGCAGGTCTTCTTTCCACAGCAGGGGCACTCGTTGCAGCCCGGCTTGCTCGGGCACCAGTTGGAGGTCGTCAAGTTGGCGTTGCACCGCCCCAAAATCCTCCAAGCGGCAAGTGAGGTGCAGGTAACCGTCGGCAAGCTCGGTATCGTCGGCCCCGGCATCGATCAAGGCCCACAGGTCGTCCTCGGGCAGGGGGGCGGCCAGCGGTACGGCAAACACCCCTTTGCGCTGAAACACGAACTCGAGCGAACCGTTTTTACCCAGCGAGCCACCCACTTTGGCAAAGTAAGAACGCACGTTTTGAATGGTCCGGATTGGATTGTCGGTGCTGGCTTCCACGAAAATCGCGGCCCCGCCTGGCCCGTAACCTTCGTATGTAAGTTCTTGATAGTCAACACCTACTCCCGCGCCCTTATTGATGGCCCGCTCGATGGTGTCTTTAGGGATGTTGGCCCCTCGGGCATTTTGCACGGCCAGGCGCAAGCGGGGATTGCCATCCAGGTGGGGGCCGCCTTCCTTGGTGGCGATCATGATCTCTTTAACCAGCTTGGTGAATAACTTGCCCCGCTTGTTGTCAGAGGCGGCCTTTTTGTGCTTGATATTGGCCCAACGACTGTGCCCTGCCATGTGAAATAGGAAGTAATTAAGATGATCAATTTCCCTCTATTGGTTGATCAATGGAAGGTAAGGGCAAAAATAAATCAGGATTGAAAAAAATTATGCCGCTGGCTCAAAAAACGATTACAACTATCTGGTTAAAAGCTAATTAACATTATCTTTCTCGGCAAGAACATTTACAATTACTGCTGTTTAGTATCTGGTAAAACCAAAGAAAAAGTGAATTAGGTATTGCTTGTTAAGGAGACAATCAATTTTGTAATCAAATAACTAAAGGAGAAAAAATGGCCGATTACTGCCTTGCCTGATAGCTGGTCGAGTAGGGCTTTTATTCTTCTGTTTTAACCGAGAAACCTGGTTTTAGAACAAAGAAACCACGCTTGGGGTCGGCTATCCGGGGCTAACCCAACTGCTTGATTTCCCGTCGGTTCGCTAACTCAAAATAGCCGCTAACTGCCGTTCCAACGCCAGCGTATCGGCAAAGCCCACGCATACGAACGGGCCGTTGATGAGCGACGGCTTGTTATAACCAAATCGCTCAAAACCAGTCGGTTGGGGCGGGACGGCCAAGATCTTGCCTCCAGCTTGCTCGACAATGGCTTGGCCCGCCGCGCTGTCCCACTCGCTGTTGGGGCTGGCCCGGTAGTACAGTTCGGCCTGGCCCTCGGCCACCTGGCAGTACTTGATGGAACTGCCCACCGGCCGCACCTCTTGCACGGCCAGCGCGTCGAGCACTTGCTGCTCGGCCGGGCCGAAGTTGCCCTTGCTGCGCACGGCCCGCAACTGGGCCGGGGCCACGGCGGGGCATTGCAGGCGGACGGGCAACTGGCCGGGGGTGATTTTAAAGGCCCCGTTCGCATCGGCGTAGTAGGTGAGGCCGCTCACGGGCAGGTAAATGACCCCCGCCACCGGAAAATCGTGGTGGATAAGCCCAATGTTGACCGCAAAATGACCCGTGCGCCGGATAAACTCCTTGGTGCCGTCTAACGGATCCACGATCCAAAAGGTGGGCCAGGCCCGCCGCTCATGATAGGGGATGTCCCGCCCTTCTTCCGATAAAATGGGGAAGGGATGGCCCAACCCGGCCAGGCCCTCGGCGATTACTTGATGGGCGGCTTTGTCGGCCACGGTTACCGGCGATTGATCGGCTTTTTGCTCGATGGTAGCGGCGATGTCGTACTCGCCATAAAACTCCATGATTTTTTGCCCGGCCTGCTGGGCAATGTGGGCCACGGCCGCGATGTCGATAACCGGAAACGTCATTGAATTGGGTTGGGAGAGGGCAAATATCCCGTTTTTCGGCCGAGATTGGTTAATATTGCCTTCACGTTCAAACCAAATAAATGTACATGCAACGTAAGTTTCTGTTTTTAGCCTTTTTAGCCACCGTTTTCCTAGGCACAGGGTGCAGCACGGAAAGTAATGAGGATCCGCTGCAAGTGAACCGGCAAAACCTGTCGCGCACGTGGCGGGCGGCCAACGTGCGGGTGGGCGGCGTACCCTTGGCCACCGCCTTGACCCTGGCGGGCCTGCCCGCTTTTGACGTAACGGCCATCCGTTTTACCTTCCGCGAAGACGGCACCTACCAAGCCAGCAACTTAGGGCCGATCCCGATCCCGGCCAGTGGGACTTGGATGCTGGATGCTAACGATCCTACCCGGATTACGATTATGCCTGGCAACCTATCAGGCACGGTGAGTAACCTCTCCGCCGCCACGGCTTCGTTCTCGTTCCAGGTGCCCACCGCTGGCACCCAATTATCGGTTTTGGGGCCTAATATCACCATCCAACTTGATGTAGTGCCTGGATAATCCTATTTTTCTATCTAATTAAAAATCAATTATTTATGGTGGAAAATCAAACTGGTTTTCCACCTTTTTATTGCTAGTTGCCATGCTCGCCACTATCAAACAAGCCGCCTCGGTCCATGTATCGCACCCCAAGGGCCAGGTCCAAACCTCGGTGCCATTGCCGTCTTCCAAAAGCGAAAGCAACCGGGCGTTGATTATCGCCGCTTTGTGCCCGCAACCGGTGCAACTCAGCAATTTGTCGGAGGCCCGCGATACCCAAACCATGCAGCGGCTGCTGGCCTCGCCCGCCCGCGAGCTGGACGTGCTGGATGCTGGGACCACCATGCGGTTTTTAACGGCTTTCTGCGCCGCCAAAGGCCGAGAGACCGTGCTCACTGGTTCTTCGCGCATGAAAGAGCGGCCCATCGGTATTTTGGTGGACGCGCTGCGCACCCTAGGCGCGCAGATTGAATATATTGAAAATGAAGGATTTCCGCCGATTTTGATCCGGGGATTTACGCCCCGCACCCACACCGTGGCCATCCGGGGCGACGTGAGCAGCCAATATATTTCGGCGTTGTTGATGGTGGCCCCTACCCTGCCCCACGGGCTGCGGTTGGAACTTACCGGCAAGGTAGGCTCGCGCCCTTACATTGAAATGAC
>JALONO010000191.1 GCA_025454895.1 Bernardetiaceae bacterium | reverse complement strand
GGCCAAGCAGGGCATCACGCTCGCGCTCACGCCCGAGGCCAAGAAGCACGTGGCCATGGCCGGGTTTACCCCGCGCTACGGCGTGCGGCCGCTCAAGGGCGCCATCCGCAACCTGCTGCGGCGGCCCATCAGCCGCATGATCGTGAGCGGCCAACTGCCCAAGGGCAGTACCCTCACCATCACCGCCGAAACGGCCGACAAGCCGGAGGAATGGGTGGTGAGTTGAAAGACTGACCTGATCAGTGGTCTTTTAACCCTCGCGCGCTTGCAAGCACGCGAGGGTTTAGTGGGTTACCTCACGCCAACCTTGACGATTGCGAAGCCAGGCTATCGGCAATTTTATAGCCCCCGCTCACGAGTAAGCTAAAGACCAATAGATATGGCAATACTTTAAACGGGGCCAAAAGGATCGTCTCCCAATGATACATCTCGAGATTTTCATTTCGCAATTCGGCGGGGGTAATGTCGTAAGTGATCTTGGCTTTTAGCTTTCGCTCCGTTTGCGCGCGCCGTTCAATTTCCTTTTGGTACTGATAATGAACAATCCGATTTTTATAATCTGGGTCAATCCCATAATGGATTGTCAAATTCACTAATGTCCCAAGCATTGCTGATACAATGTAAGCCACTAAAAGTATTCCCACATTTTGCCAAAAGAAAGGGAGCCTTGCCCTCTGATAAAACAAAACAACCGGAACTGCTACTAATGGTAATAATCCAAAAAAGAACTTTGGCCAGCCTTCTAACAGTGAAAGATCATCGGCTAAGTAAATAACAAGACTTAAACAGCCAGTAACAGCCCCCGCCACCAGGCCGCCTTTTGCGCCAACAGCGAGTAAATCGAACAACTTCCTTTTTTCCATGATTAACGAAGTTTTAATAGTAGTTTGTTTTTAGTCAAGAGAAATAATACTCCAAAAAAGAGAACAACGGAAACCACCTGGGCTTGGTAAACCAATGTTAAGTCAGCCGAAGTAAAAAGCCGACTTCGGGCCGAGATCATCAAGACTAACTTGCTGCCAGCCAGGGCACTCCGAAAAAAGAGTAAACCCGGCAAATTGAAAAAACTAAGCAACAATAGCCCAATCAAACACAATAAAGATACCGTCAACTTAGAATTGAGCAAGGTGATGAGATACAAAAACAGGTAGAATCCTGCCGATAGGGCCACATAAGCCAAAGCGCCCCGCCTAAACAGGGCCTCTGCTGCCTCCCCAAATACCAAGGTAGATTGGTACTGAGGGTAGTTTTGCAAGAGGCCCCATTTACCTAGATAAAAGCTAAATGTCATACTAGCCAAGGCTATCACTACGTAAACGCTGAAAAAAGTGATAAACCGGATCAGTAATGACTCGTAGGTAGATATCGGCCATAAATAAAGTTGCTTAAAGGTGTTATCCTGGTTTTCACGGTGCTGCCAAAACAAAAGCAATGAGCCAAATATCGCCGTTAAAACAAGGTGCTGGATAGAGAAAAAACTACTGTACAAGGAGGGCCAAGGACTAGTATCCACAATCACCTGACCCGGCAAAGCACTTTTCAGTTTTATACCGTTAAAAAAAAGATAACAACCAGCCCCACTCAATAAAAAAACCAGGGCGAGGTAGCCCCAGAAAAAGGGGGTTCGCCGGAGCTTGTACCACTCGATCAGAAAAAGCTTTACCATAGTGGCCTGATTTTATGTTGAAAGAATAGCCCAGCAAACGAGCAAAAAAGGATGCCTTTGCCAACTTTTATAAGGCTAATTTGGCTCTCCTCGATTAAAAAAAGTTGATTGTAAGTACCAAAAGGATAAAGCCCTTTAAACAAAAAACTTATGTAGTAGATGATGAGAAAAAGGCCATAGGTGAGTACTATGTTTCGGTTGAAATATAACCAAAATGCTAAACCGGAGGCAATGATGGGTAAAATCAATATGGTCTGTTCGGCCCAATAGTGTAATATGGCCGCCCAAGACAACTTCTCGAAGGTGAACTTGTGGGATACTTGATATGCTTCCACCAACCAAGGCAGGCCCGCATAAGCGGCTAAGGTGGTTAGCAACACGATAGCGGCCACTACCACCAACTTTGCCACAAATACCAGTCCGGGCCGGAGGGGCAGTAAGGCTACCCGCACCGGGAAAAACCGAGCCTTCACGTCGGTCTCCAGGTTTAGGAACGCCAAGGAAATAGTGAGTAGATAAATCGCCAAATTTAATCTATCCGACAGTCGGGTATAAAAGAAATCACGAAACGGGTAAGTTGGATGAGTCATTTTTTTTACCTGATAATCCGCCAACACTGAATTGTAAAATTCGGCAACCAGCACTACGCCTAAAGTAAGCGACAAGGCCAAGATTATCCACAAATACCTGGATTTCAATAATTTATATATCTCAATATAGCAATTGATTAGTAGTGCTTTCGGCATAAATACTCATCAAAATTTAGCCTGGTTAACAAAAAGATAAATATCTTCTAAATTAGCTTGCTGAGGTGGCCCCAACCGCCACTGCGGCTGGGCGGCGGCCAAACTTGCCAGTTGATCCGATGGGCCTAACAGGGTGGTTCGCCCTTCATCAGTTTTTACGTACACATCCGCCCAACCGCTGATTTCACCCTCTACTTGACCTTTTACCTCCGCCGTAACGTATTTTTCTAGCCCTTCCCGGCTCTGATCCAGCAAACGTCGGCCTTGTTTGAGCACTAACAACCGGGTAGCCACCTTGCCAATCTCTTCTAACGAATGGCTGCTGATGAGAAAGGTGGTGCCAAAATCCCGGTTCAATTGTTTGATCAGGTTACGGATGTCCACGATTGCCTCCGGGTCTAGGGCATTGAGCGGCTCATCCAGCACCAGCAAGGCCGGGCGATGGATAAATGCCAGGCCAATGGCTAAGCGTTGCTTCATCCCATCCGAGTAGTGGGCTACGGCCTTATCCGAGTTGGTCGGCAGACCCATTAAGTCTAAGGTTTGGGCAACGACTTGCGCCGGGAGGTCATAATAGCGCCGGAACAAGTCCAGGTTTTGACGACCAGAAAGGTGGGAATAAAGCGAGTTACCGCCGATCATCGCCCCCACCTGGTACATGGTTTGGCGACTGACGGGCTGGCCTTGCACTTTAACGCTACCTCTATACTTGGTTTCCAGGCCCAAGAGACATCGCAATAAACTGGTTTTGCCCGCCCCGTTACGCCCGGCCAGGCACACAATCTCTCCGGCAGCAACGGTGAACGAAATGGGCGACAAAACCGGCGTTCCTTGTAAGTTAAGTTCGAGTTTATCGACTTCAAGCATGGTGGTTGGATTACTGGGGTACTAATTTAATTAAACTAGGAGCCAAATAGCTGGAAATAATAAAAAAGGTGGCCCAATAGTAATCCTCGGGCCACCTTTAACAAAATTACTTAAACCAAATCCCAGTATTCTTGCCCTCCTTCACATACGGTAACCAAAAAGTGGTATGTGATGAACCCTAAACTTATATCAACATGGTGCTGGGTGCATTTTATGCCTGGTTCTTCTCCAGGTGTGTCGTACATACAACAATTACACGAACAAGGGTCGGTTTCTTGACCAAACGACGGGGCCGAAACGCCCAGAGTTCCTACAAAGGCCAAAGTAGCCAAAAAAGATTTTGCAATTGATTTCATGATTTTGAAGTGTTTGAAGTTAAAAATTAGCTTTGGGGCTGTGCCCGAAAAAGTCCGATGGCTGCGCAGCAAAATCAGATGTTGCAAAATTCAAGATTGTGGTTAATTTGCACCAGACATTTTTAGTTGTATTTATTCACTATTAGTTGTTATGCAGATGACGATTGGAGAAAAAATTGGTTTTTTTCGCAAAAGAAGGAACTTGAGTCAAGAACAAGTAGCGGAAATGTTAGGCATGAGTCCCCAGGGCTATGGAAAAATTGAGCGGGACGAAACCGATGTCAGTTATTCCCGACTAGAACTCATTTGCAAGGTTTTTAACACCAATATTCAAGACTTGATCGGCTATGGCGAGAAAACCAGTTTCACCAACAGCAATCACAATCACTATGTAGGTAGCAACGGGTCTTATCACAACATCGTTGGCAACGAGGTTATTGCGGCCGAACTGGAGAAGCTCAAGCTAGAAAATGAAGCCCTCCGCAAAGAAGTCAACTATCAAAAAGAAATTATCCTGTTATTGAAAAACGCCCAAACTCTTCGCGACTGAGCATTTACCCCGTCCGAGCAAAGCGACTAAAGGCGCAAGGTCAAAAAAACGCGCACGAGTTGACCCTGGGTGCGTAACTTGCCCCCATGAACCGCCTGTTCCCCATCTTCGTTAAACTGGAACAACTGCGGCTGCTCGTGGTGGGCGGCGGCGTGGTGGGGCACGAAAAACTGGCCGCCGTGCTGCGCAATAGCCCCCAAACCCGCGTAACCGTGGTGGCCACCTGGTTCGGGGACGACACCACCGAACTAGCCGCCCGGTATCCCAACGTGCAACTGGTGCAAAAACCGTTTGACCCCACCGACCTGGCCCACCACGACCTGGTGATCGTGGCCACCGGCCTGCGCGAGGTGAGCCAGGCCGTGCGGGAAGCCGCCCAGGCCGCCCGGCTGCTGTGTAACGTGGCCGACACGCCCGATCTGTGCGATTTCTACCTCGGCTCGGTGGTGCAAAAAGGCGACTTGAAAATCGCCGTGTCCACCAACGGCAAATCGCCCACGCTGGCCAAGCGCATGCGCGAGTACCTCGAAGAAGCCCTGCCCGACGAGGCCGAGGTCCAGCGCCTGCTCGACAAGCTGCAAGCCTACCGCAACACCCTCACCGGCGATTTCCAAGCCAAGCTGGAGGCCCTCAACCAACTCACCGAGCAGGTGTTCCGCAAGCCGGAGTGAGGGGCTGCGAACACTTGTAGGCAAGAGGGGAATACACACCCCTGGCCCCTCTCAAGAGGGGAATTCTCGGCAGGCGGCACTCCTGTCCTGGAAGGCTTGCGGTGGGCCAGGCAAGTGTGGGAGCGGCGTCCTCACTTCCTCCGTTTCTCCCTGGCAATGAACAACTTGCCGCCCTCGTTGGCGAATATAAAATCCGTTTCGTTGATAAATACCAGGGCCTCGGCCTGGCCCATGCGGGCTACTTCGCGGCAGCCCAAGGCCACAGGCGGCTGGCGGGTAGCGACGGCTTCGGCTACGTAAATTTTGCCGTAGGTGAGCAGGGCCAACCGCTGGCCGCCGGGGGCCAGGTCGGCGGCGGTTACCTGCCCGCGCACCGGCCAACCGGAAGGTAGCAGCTCGGCCACATACTGGCCGGGCTGGTCGGGCAGGCGGTAGTGCTTGGCCGGGCCGCGCCCCCGGTTTTTGCTCACCAGGTGCAAGTGGCCCGCCTGCCAATACAACCCTTCGCAGTCAAAGTTGCGCTCGTTTTTAGGGGGCGGAAACGCCACCTGGTCTGGGTAACGGAACCGGATGGTATCGAGTTTCTTGAGATTAAAAGCACTGTCTATCAATGCTTTATAGATCGTCAACTGCCGCCGGGCATTGCCGTTGTTGCCAAAATCGCCGATGTATAAGTGCCCCCGTCCGTCCTGGGCCAGGTCTTCCCAGTCCACGTTGGGCGCGGGCAGGCGCAGGCTGTCGAGCGGGTGGCCGCCCAGGCTCACCCGGTAGAGTAGGGGGCCTGTGCCCCCGTCGCCGTGGGCGATCAAGCTCAGGCTATCGGGGCCGGTGGGGCCACGCCAAACGGCCAGGCCGGAGCACTCGCGCACCCGCGCGGGCAGGCGGGCCAAGGCGCGCACTTGGTAACGCGCGCGCGCGCCCGGCGGGTTGGCCCACCGGTGCAGCCCCCGGCCCGTGCCCACCGTTTGCAAAAAAACCGCGATCGCGATCAGTTTAGGCCACATTTTGATGCACTGGGTTTAATTTTGCCATTTAACACAACCTAAACACTCTTAACCTATGAACCCATATAACAAAATAAAGACATTGCTGGAAGGCGTGGAAGGCGATTTCGCTAAATTTTACGACCAAGGTAACCAAGCGGCTGGCACTCGGGTGCGCAAGGCCATGCTAGACTTGAAAAACCTAGCCCAGGAAATTCGGATGGACGTGCAAAACGTCAAGAACGAAAAAGATGAGCAGGCCGCCAAAGCTGCCAAACCTGCCAAGGGTGCAAAAAAATAAGCAACGGGTTGGTTGCTAAAATCTTCGTAATCAATATTTTATTTGGGATTGCCACCATCCTTGGGGATGGTTTTTTGTTTTGAGGTCAACGATTGCGCCAGCTTCGTTGTTTTTAGGGGTGGGCACGCCCGTTGCCCCTTAGTTTTTCTCTCCAATGGCCCCCTCCGTTACCCCCATTTACCTCATCGGCGGCCTTGGGGCCGATGAACGGGCCTTTGCCCAGCTAGATTGGGGCGGGCGGCCAACGGTGTTTGTGCCCTGGGTGGCCCCCCAACCCGCCGACGACCTACGCTGCTATGCCCAGCGGATGCTGGCCCAGATCCCCTCGGTTAAGCCCACGTTGGTGGGCCTTTCGTTTGGCGGTATGTTGGCCGTGGAAATGGGCCAACTCGCTGACTGCGAGCAGGTGATAGTGCTGGCCACCGCCAAAACCTGGGCCGAGCTGCCGTGGTATATCCGGCTGGCCGGGGCTTTGCGCCTCGCCCATTGGGTGCCGACCCGGTGGCTACTCCGGCCTAACCCATTGGTTTACTGGCTATTCGGGGCGGGCGATCCGGGCACGCGCCAATTGCTGGCCGGCATTTTGCGCCACACCGACCCGCCGTTGCTCGGCTGGGCCTTGCGGCAGATCCCGCGCTGGCGCAACCGTACTTTGCCGCCCCGGCTGCGCCACCTCCACGGCACGGCAGACCGGATATTGCCCCACCGCTACGTTACTTGCCAGGCCACCATTGCGGGCGGGGGCCATTTGTTTACTTGCACGCACGCGGCCCAGGTGTCGGCGGTGTTACGGGGGTGGTTGCGCGAGGGGGGTGGATAGACCTTTTTTGCGAGAGCTGGGGCTTTACGTGAAAATCGGGCACTGCCGATTTTTTCATGACTACTTTTTCTTCTCCACGATGCTCCTCACGATGCCCATGAACCAGGTATCGCCCAGCAAGCGGCGCATCAGCAGCAGCAGCGGGGCGTTGCTGCCCACGGGGTAGCGCAGCTTGCGGCTACCGTCGGTCGCCGCCCGGAAAATGGCCTTGGCCACCACTTCGGGCCCCGGCGCGTCGGCCCCGGCCTGCTGCACGTTGGGGAAGGTCAGGGCCTGGTAGGCATCGTAATCGGTCAGCCCTTCTTTTTTGAACAAGTCCATCGAGCGGTCGTAGAAGTCGGTCTTGATGGCCCCCGGCTCGATGATCTTGACCCGGATGCCAAACTGCGCCAACTCAAATTGCAGGGCTTCGCTGAAACCTTCCACCGCCCACTTGGTGCCGTGGTAGAGGCTGTAGAGCGGGAACGTGATGCGCCCGCCCATGGAGGCCACGTTGATGATGTGGCCGCGCCGCTGCTGGCGGAAATGGGGCAGCACGGCCCGCACCACGTTCATGACCCCAAACACGTTGGTGTCGAACTGCCGCTTTACCTGCTCGGGGCTGGCCGCCTCGAACGCGCCCACCGCGCCGTAGCCCGCGTTGTTGACCACGGCATCCAAGCCACCGAAGGCCTGAACCGTGGCCGCGATGGCCTGGGCGATGCTGGCCTCGTCCAATACGTCGAGCTTGAACAGCTTTACGTTGGGCAATTGGCCCAGTTCGGTTTGTACTTGACGGTGGTGCGGCCAATGCCGCTGGAAGTCCCGGTGATCAATACAGTTTTCATCTTAAAAAGAGTGAAGGGTGAAAAAGTGAATGGGTGAGGGGTGAATGGTGAAGGATGAATGGTGAATTGGTTTATTTAATGATTGAATGTTCGTTCAATTTTTATGCTGACTTTTTGCACGGAGGGTCGCGTAGGGCCTGGCGATCGGGCGGCTCGCTGGGCCGTCAGTCGATCCGCACGCCGTCCCAGCCCGACTGGGCCGCCTGCTGCACCTGCGCGGGCGTGAGCGCGGGCTGGCCGCTCAGGTGCAGTTTGGCCGCCGCCACCACGCTGCCGTAGGTGAGGGCCACCATGAGCCGCAGGTCCAGCGGGCGCAGCACCCCGGCCTGGATGCCCTGGGCCAAAAAC
>JALONO010000190.1 GCA_025454895.1 Bernardetiaceae bacterium | reverse complement strand
CAACTGGGGGTAGCTTTGTCCCATGAACTGGGCAGACCTATTGGGCGTGGCCGGGCTGTTCGGGCTGGCTGGGTTGGGTTTTCGGGCCACCCGCCGGCAACCGATGCGGGCTTATTGGTGGCCCGGGCTCTTAGTTAAGCTGCTGGCCGGGATAGGCGTGGGCATTTTGTACAAATACCACTACGGGTTTGGCGATTTGCTCACTGCTTACGAGCAAAGCCGGTCGTTGGCCGCCCTGCTGCTCGAGAACCCGACCGAGTTTTGGCGGTTTCCGCAAACGGGGCCAACCACTACTTACCTCCACTACCTGGGCGATTTCCGGGACCTTAATCCCCGGGTCATCTTTTTTGCCAAGTTTGGCGCCGGGGTTTACCTGCTGGCCGGGGGCAATTTTTGGACCATGAGTGCGTATTATTCGGCCCTGTCGTTTGCCGGGCTGTGGCTGGCCGCCAACGCCATCGCCCGGCAATTGGGCCGGGGCACGCGGGCCTTGGCCCTGGGGTTCCTGGGCTTTCCGTCGGTGGTTTTTTGGTCGGCCGGGCTGCTCAAAGAGAGCCTCCTGTGGACTTTTTTAGGGGCCTTGTTGGCGGGGTTCCTACATTTTTACCCAAGGCCCACCCCGCCGCGAAACAACCTCGCTCGGCTGTACAATGGCCTGGCTTTAAGCGGATTAACAATGGGCGCGGCTGGCTTGTGGCTACTTAAATATTATTACTTGGCCGCCGCCTTGCCCGCTTTGGCCGGGGCTTGGGCGGTGTACCGGGCGGGCCAACGCTGGCGGTTGGGCTTGTGGGCGCAAGCGGGCTTGTTCGGGGCCTTGGTGCCGGGCCTGGCTGCCCTTGCCACTCAGTTGCACCCTAACCTGTACCCCACCCGCATGTTGGCCAGCCTGCTCACCAACAACCAGTTGATGGCCAACGAAACCGACGTGGACAACCTGGTTTACTACCCCCATTTCACCCCCGATTTGGCCGGGCTGGTGGCCAGCCTGCCCCAAGCCTGGTGGACCGGCCTGGCGGTTCCGTTGCCCTGGCAATGGCACGGCAACCCGCTCAAGCTGGCCGCTGGGTTAGAGAACCTCGCGGTGCTGCTTGCCCTGTTGGGGATGAAACGGCCAAAAAACCACCTCCGGGCCGACGTTTTCCCCTTGTTTTTAGCCACCGTAACTTATATTGCCGGACTAGCGGCTTTGTTGGCCTTGGCCACCCCCAATTTAGGTACTTTGTTGCGCTACAAAGTGGGTTATTTTCCATTGGTGGTGAGTTTGATCGCGCTGCATTACCCCCGGCTCAACCGTTAACAGGCTAGCCGGAACCGCCGGTCAAATAGAGTTTTTGCATCTTGAAAATCAGATAGTTGACTTAGAATGCTCCCTTGCCTGCCACCTGCTATTCGTTTCAAAATTACATTCCCTCCCCACCGGACGGCAAAAACGAGAGTTTTTGAGCGAGTATGTGCGGTTAGCCAGGTTAGGGCCAAAAAGGGTGGATTTGGATGAAATTTTTATTATTATATTTAAAAATTAACTTAATTTCAAAAAAAGATGTTAACTGCCCGCCTTGGCCCCACCCCAACCCCTGCCCAGTGGGGAGGGGCTTCTTCCGAATTCAGTTAAGATGCTTATTATCAACACGCAAAACACTATTGATAATCAGAGGGAACAATCATTTAATCAAACAGTCATTAAGTCGTTTTATAATTATTCCGCTCCTTAGCTATCGCCAACCTTTACCCCACCCTGCCGTCTATGCTGGCTACTTTACTCATTTTGGCCGGGGCCATCGGCTTTGTGATTTTGGCCATTTCCAAACTGAACCTGCACCCTTTTTTGGCACTGCTGCTGGCCGCTTATGGCCTTACCTTTGCCACCGGGTTGCCCGCCGAGCAGGTGGCCCAGGCGATCAGCAGCGGGTTTGGCAGCACGCTCACCAGCATTGGCCTGGTGATCGTAACGGGTACCATCATCGGTACGGTGCTCGAGAAATCAGGGGCTACGCTCACCATTGCCAACGCGATTTTTTTCTTGCTGGGCCGCATTAAGCCCACTTGGGGCATCGGCTGCATCGGGTACGTGGTGTCCATTGCCGTGTTCTGCGACTCGGGTTTTGTGATTTTGGCCTCGCTGAACCGGGCCATTGCCGCCCGGAGCAAGGTGCCGCTGGGGGCCCTTTCCATTGCGCTGGCCGTGGGGCTTTTGAGCACTCACGCGCTGGTGCCGCCTACCCCGGGGCCAGTGGCCGCCGCCGCCACGTTAGGAGCCACCAACATGCTGCTGGTGATTGGCACGGGGCTGGTGGTGGCCCTGCCCGTTGCCTTGGGCGGTGTTTTATGGGCCAATTGGCTATGGAACCGGGGCTGGTTCAATGAAGCCCCGACCGCCCCAGCCCCGGCCGAGCACGAAGACCAACTGGACAGCATGTTTAAGCAGCCGCTGCCGCATTTTGTACCCGCCATTTTGCCCATTGCGTTGCCCATTTTATTGCTCATGGCGGGCACTATCAGCGAGTTTTGGTTTGGCAAAGGAGCCTTGGGATTTTGGCCTACCTTGTTTGCTTTTTTGGGTGCCCCAGTTAACGCCCTCACCCTGGGCGTACTCAGTTGCGGGTTTCTGTTACCTAATTTTACCTCGGCCACCCTCAACGGCTGGGTGGGCCACGCCCTCAAAGATGCCGCCGCGATTTTGGTAGTAACCGCCACGGGGGGCACCTTGGGGGCCATTATCAAGCTTTTACCGCTCAAAGATTACTTAAACCAAGGCTTGGCCGACCTGGGGGGCGGTGGCCCGTGGATGGGGTTTGGCCTGGCCTTTGGGCTGGCGGCCATCATGAAATCGGCGCAGGGGTCTTCCACGGTGGCCATGGTAACGGTATCGGCGATGGTGGCCCCGTTGCTGGAGTTTCTGGGCCTGAGCAGCGAGGCGGGCCGGGCTTTGCTCATGGCGGCGGTAGGCGCGGGCGCGCTCACGGTCTCGCACGCCAACGACAGCTTTTTCTGGGTAGTATCGCAGTTTGGTGGCCTAAGCCCCGCCCTGGCTTACCGCACCCACACCCTGGGCACGCTGCTGGCCGGGCTAATTGGCCTGGGCACAGTGATGTTGCTCAGCTTGGTTATGTTGTAAAGGAATTGCCTGATTTGCAACACCCTAAGGGTTTCAAAAAACCTTAGGGTGTTGCAAATAGTCCGTGAAGAACCTTGGATTTAAAGCCAGTGCTGGGATGCCACCAGGCTAACCGCCCGGTGGTAAAAAATCGAACTAAGTAATCCGGGGGTAAATGGAGAAACCCTACTTCTTGTTGAACGGCTCGGCGCAGCGCACCCGGTGGAACACGTAGCTGAGCGACACGTTGGCGAAATAATACAGGTCGTTGTTGAGCGGGTTGGTTTTGCGGAACTTGGGGTCCAAATCACGGTTAACGATGCCGTCCAGGTCGTCGTGGAACATTTTGCGGGCACCGAACTCAAACGTGAGGTTCCAACTGGGGTTGAGGTCGTGCTTGAGGCCCACGCCGAAGGGCAACACCAAGTGGGTGGCCGAGTAGCGGTCGTTCTCCGGGTCTTCTAGGTAGTTGTTGCGCACCGTGAAGTTGCTCAAGGCAACCCCCCCGAACAGGAACGGCACCCATTTTTCGGAACGGCGGAGGTGGTTTTTGTACAGATTAAAGAAGTTGTACTCGGCTATCCCCGCCAATTCGCGCACGTTGCCCCGGAAATAAAAGCTCCGCTGCTGCAAAAAGGGGTCTTTGACGGCACTGTCTTGCGCGCCCACGCCTACCCACGCCAGGTTAGCCCGGAGGGCCAAGTGAGGGTTCAAATTGTACTTAAAAAAGCCTTGGATGCCCCCCCGGGAGGTAAAAATGTTATAACCGGGGCTTAAATCGCCTTTGTAATTGCTCAAACCCAGGCCCAGGCCAAGCTCGACGCGCTGGGCCTGGGCACGCTGACCCAGCAACCCCTGACCCAACAACACCAGCCCGCAAGCGAGCCAGCAACGGATAGATGAAAACATGAATGAAGGTGCCAAAGGCCAAATTGGTTATCTACGCTGAAAAACGGGACACTTTTAAACAGAGTAGCTTTACACGATCATGAACAACCAATTTAGACGCCAGTGAATTACCCAAAACAGCACACTAAAACCGTTCCAGTTAGCGTTTGCTGTCTCTTTTTGATGGTTTTTAAAGGACACTTGGCGGGTTTGCGGCCGCCAAATTGGGCAATTTGCTGGTAAAAACGATCCCCGGCCATCAAAAATTGCCCGTTTGGGTATAAAAAAACCCCGCCCGACAAGGGTGCGTCGGGCGGGGCTGGGGGCAAAACCCCGGCTTATTGCTTGGTGAACCGCTGGGTGAGCACTTGGCCGCCCAGGTCCAAGGTGAGCAGGTAGAGGCCCGGTGGCAAGGCGGCCACGTCCACGCTCGTATTCAGGAATTCAGCGGGTTTGGCCACGGCCTGTTCCAGCACCACTTGGCCTTGAGGGGTGGCCAAGCGGAGGTTCGCGGTCCCTTGGTAGTCATGGCGCAGGGCCAGGTTGAGCCGCCCGCCCGCCAGCGGGTTGGGGTAGGCGTTGAGGTAGCCGGTGGGCACTGGCCCGGCCTCGCCCCGCCGCAGGTGCAGCACAAAGCGGCCGGGTTGCTCGCCCGCCGGGGCCGTAAAAGCGTAGGCCTGTCGGCGGATGGGATGCCACTGGCCAGTAGTGCGGTCCTCGATCAGCACTTCGTCGTTAGCCCCCAGGAATTTCGCCTCGGCCAGCCGGAACTCGTGCCGCCCCGCCTGCCCAGCCCTAAAATACAGCGGCACCGACAAATGCTCCGAGATAGCGGGTAAATAATTGAACGCCAGTTTACTCCCTTCGGCCGAGCGGGTGAAAAGCTCGGGGCTGGTGGCGGCATTGGCAAAGGCTTTTTCCACATCTCGGCCATCAAGCCCGGCCACAGCTCCGGGGGCCAGCACCAGTACGGTTTGGTCAGCTTGGCTGGCGTTGGCCACCTCGAGTTTCAAGGCCCCGGCCAGGCCCAAGGCTTCGGTCTCTTCCGGGCGGTAAAAGCGCGGGTTTTGGTAGCCACCCAGGCGCACTGACTTATCCATCCGCAGGTTGCCGTTGGCCAACGCCCGCACAAAAAAGCCCTGGCCCAGCGCAATGTCCTTGCTGCCGTTGATGCCGCCCACCGGGCTGCCCGCCGGGTAGTAGGCCCAGGTGCCCGTGTACTGCCCAACGGCCACCCGGCGGTAGATGGTACGCTCCACCAGGGCACTGTTGCCGCCCAGGGCATACACGGCCTCCCAGTCGATGGGGGTGGGGTAGGGGTTGCCCACCAAGTTCCAGCCGGAGGCGGCCGCGCTGCCCCGCGTTACCGGTATTTGCTGCGCCCCCGCATTAACCCGGCCCGTGAACGTAACCAGGCTTCCGCCCGCCAAGTTCACGCAGTAGCCCCGGCCCACGGTCAACGCCTCGCCCGCCGCCACGGCCCGCCAACCCGCCTGGGGCGCGGCCCCGCCTTCAAAAATGGCATTCTCCCCTTCTACATACTTAAAAAAATTAGGGAAGTTGGAAGCCCGGTAAGCGAGGTTGAACCAATAATACGGATCGGCGGGGTTGTCGTACACTAGGCTCATCACCGGGGCAAAGGTCTCGACCCGCGCCCCCTGTACGGGCGAAGAAAAATAGGTGTAGCCCAGGCCCGCTGGTCGGGGGGTGTAGTTTTCCACGTAGCGTTGCACGTTAACGGCCCCGAAAATTTCGTCTTCGCCACCGGGGGTTTCGCTGTTAAGGTCGAGCAAAATCGCCGCCGAGGAGGTTTGGGTGGACAGCAGGGTCAAATTACCATCAGAAAAAATCCGCCCACAGTCAAATTTGAACGACTCCCGCACCTGGGTGGGGTCAACAAACGCCAGGTAATCGCACCCGCTTACTTCTATCCGGTGGAACGTGCTACGCCCCCGGATTTGGTGGACGTTGCTGCCGTTTAGGAATACGACCACTCCGCTCTCGTGGTTCAACTGGCCGGCGTTGTCGAAATCGCCCCTCACCGATAGCCTGCCGTTGTTGCTAATGGTAAGGGCAGCGGTTGGGGCTATCTCAATATTGTTACAGGCCGCATTGTTAATGGTAATGTTGGGCATGTTAGGCATCCCGCCGGGGATTTCAACTTGGCGATCAATCGTGGGCACCAAACCACAATCCCAGTTGGCGGGGTTGTCCCAGCGGGTGTCCTGCGAGCCGTTCCAGCGCGAGCGATCACCACCAACGGTTACTGTGATGGGCAGCCGGGGGCTTTCCGTATTGTTCACCGTTTGGGTAACGTAATAAGTAGTAGTAGCGGTAATGGCCGGGCTGTACGTATTGCCCGTGCGGATGGGCGTGGTGGCGGTGGAACTAGCGTACCAGCGCACGTTGCGGCCCGTTACCTCCAAGTTGATCGGCTCGCCGGGACAAAATGTGCTGCGGCCTTTGAAGGCTAAGCGGTAGAGTTCGATACTGCCCGTAATAATGGGAGAAATACACTGATTACCGCAAGCTAGCTCCTGCCACACCCCTGTAAGCGACTCGGTAAGCGGGTCATAAGCCAAATCTGATGATAGCAGTATCTTACAAGTGCCTAGAGGTAGGTTCGCGTCTATGATGCTCACCTCCTCGTACCTAAATACATAGTTAGCAAAATTGGTGGTCGCTAATTGACTTTGTACATAATATTGCTCACGTGGCGGAGGTAAAGTCGCATAAGTCGTGCCTCCAACTTGACTGCCATTTTGGAATAGTGTAACTGAAAAAGGGTAATAACCCGACACTCCGCAAGGATCATCTTGGTAGATCGTCCCCTGCCAAAAACCCGCAATGTTCTGCGCGGCTATTGGTTTGATTATCAATAATAAAGAGCCAATAGCAAGTAAGAACGGGAGCAAAAAACGTTGCATAAGTAGTAAGGAAAAGTTTAGTGAAAATATCCAGACAATAACAACCTATCCGTAGCCAAGGCCACGGCAAAACCAGGGAAACCCAACCCGCCGGCGGAGCAGGTTGACCTCAACTTAGTAAGCGTAAACAGAAGAATTTGCGCGGAAGTAACGCGGCCAATAATGGCAATAACGAACTAGCTCGCCGGGCGGCGACGGGGGATGATTAACTTCATTTTAGTAGCGATTTGGCGGACAGTAAAAGAAAACGGGGCGAGATAAATAAGCAGATAGTAAGGCTTACCACAGGGTGCCCGGCCAGGTGATCGGGCGATGCTTACTCGCAATAAATCGGCACAAGGGCCGACAAACTCACATGCCACACTTTTTCCAAAAATGAAGCCAGGTTGGCTAAATCAAGCCTTTCTTAAGCGATTTAGGTCAAAAATATAATTTATTCTTAGATAAAGAAAATTTAAGCATTCAAAAAACATCACCTAAGCCCTGTGCCTTACATCGTTTTTTTAGCAAGCAGCCCCCGCTACTGGCCCGGTTTTTTATCCTAGTTGTTCTTTTTGGCTGGTCGTTCCTAATTTTTTTTACGGAGACGTAGGGGGAAATGCTGGCTAGCTTGTCTTGGTTCCGAAAACATATCTACGCCACGGTCTCTGTATAGGCTTACTCAATCTCATTTACCCAGTTAATTCCCTAACTTTTTAATTTTATGAAGTTGATCCATTGGTCATTTTTAATGGCCCTAGTAGGCTTTTGCCTCTGCCAACCCAAACAAACTTTCTCCCAAGCCCCGGCCAAGGTAACCCTCAGTGGCCACATCAAAGATGCCACCACGGGCGAAGACCTGATCGGGGCCACCGTGTTTTTGCCCGAGGCCAACACCGGCCAGAGCACCAATGTCTATGGCTTT
>JALONO010000189.1 GCA_025454895.1 Bernardetiaceae bacterium | reverse complement strand
TCGTCCAGCAAATCGGTTTTGTTGAACCCGATGATGACCGGGATGCGGAACGCCTCGGCCGAGACCAGGAAACGGTCGATGAACCCCAGCGACGTGCGGGGAAACACCAACGTGGCCACCAGCAGGGCCTGGTCCAGGTTGGCGGCCAGCAGGTGGGCATGGGCCGTTTTGTGCGGCGACTTGCGCCCGATGAAATTCTCCCGGTCTAAAATTTCGGTGATGGCCACGGTGCGTTCCCCCTCGTTTTCCATCACAAAATGCACGTAGTCGCCCACGGCTACCGGGTTGGTTACCTTGTGTTGGTTAAGTTTGTGTTTGCCCCGCAGGCGGCCCCGGTACACCTGGCCGTCGGCCTCGGCCCGCACCTCGTACCACGAGCCGGTGGAGCGCATTACTAGTCCTTTTTTTTCCAAATCAATCAGCTTGTGCGAATAACCGCCCCGCAAAGTTGGGGCGTAAATGCAACATTACGCCGGGCCGGAAAGTTCGGTGGCCTGGTTACAATTTGCTGGTGCGGTTTTTGGCGTCGCAACCAGGAGAATCGCGGTTTGACGTTTTGGTGCGCCCGCGCTCCCGGGCGGGCAGGGTGGCCCCGGCGCGGAAGCCATTGGCTGGTTGCCCATAATTTAACCCGTAGTTCACCCGTTTTATCCGGCCATGGGCTACCTTCGCCCTGTTTTAATCGAAATATGGGAAAATCGGTTTGTGTGTTTTGCGGGGCCAACCCCGGCAACGACCCGCAGTTTGGGGCGGTGGCCGAACGGTTTGGGGCTATGCTGGCCCAGCAGGGGTCGCGCCTCATTTATGGCGGTGGCAAAGTGGGCCTCATGGGGGCGGTGGCCAATGGCTGTATTAGCAAAAAGGGCAAGGTTACGGGCGTAATCCCCAAGTTTTTGGTGGATAAAGAAATTGCCCACAACCGCCTCAACGAACTGCTGGTGGTAGCTACCATGCACGATCGCAAAAAGAAAATGGCCGACCTGGCCGATGCCTTCGTGGCCCTGCCCGGCGGCATGGGCACGTTGGAAGAGTTGTTCGAGGTGCTCACTTGGGCCCAACTGGGCCTCCACCGCAAACCGATGGTGGTGCTCAACGTGGCCGGTTTCTATGACTCATTGCTGGGTTTTTTAGACCATGCCACCGAAACCGGGTTTATCAGCCGGGAACACCGCCAACTGGTGCTCACGGCCACCACTGAGGAAGAGGCCCTGCAAAAAATCGCGGATTACCAGCCAGTGGAGGTGGATAAATGGCTGGTTACCAACCGGGAAGCCTAGGTGAATTATCGCTATTTAGCTTATTGATTATCCGTAAGTTAATCTTATTTTATTCCTTGAGGCGCAGGCTAGCTCCGGTGCCACCCGCCTGCGCGTAGGCCACGCCCGTGGGCAGCACGCGCACCCCGGTGGCGGGGTCGTTGGTGATGAGCAGGCTGCCGTCCATGTCCACATAGTCGAGCAGGGGGGCCAGGTGGCCAATGGCCGAAATGCCGACCGAACTTTCGTTCATGCAGCCCACCATCACTTGTAGGCCCAACGCCCGGGCCTGGGCAATCATCCGGCGGGCGGGGGTGAGGCCGCCGCACTTGGTGAGCTTGATGTTGACCCCGTGAAAATACCCGGCACAGCGGGCCACGTCGGCCTCCACGATACAACTCTCGTCGGCGATGAGGGGCAGCACCGAGTGCTGGTGGGCTTGCCGCATCCCGGCCCAGTCGGCAGCGGGCAGCGGCTGCTCTATAAACTCCACGCCCAGGGCCTTCAGTTCCGGGGCATAGGCGATGGTTTGTTCGGCCGTCCAGGCGCAGTTGGCATCCACCCTAAACTTGGCCGAAGTATGCTGGCGCAGGGTGCGCACAATCTCCAAGTCGTGGGCGGTGCCCAATTTAATTTTGTAAATCGGCCAAGGCATTTCCTGCATTTTGGCCACCATGTGCGCAATGCTGTCGATACCGATGGTGTAGTTGCTCACGGGGGCTTGGGCGGGGTTTAGCCCCCAGAGTTGGTACAGCGGTTGGCCCAGTCGCTTGCCGTACAGGTCGTGGGCGGCTTGGTCCAGGGCGCACTGGGCAAAGGGCAGCCCGGCCAGGTGGGGGGCCATGTCGGCCCAGAGTTGCTCGGGGCTGGTGAGTTCATAATCAGCCAGTAACGGGGCCAGGCTTTGCAGGCGGGCGGCCAGTTCGGGGTAGGTTACTTGATAATATTTGCTGTCGGTGGCCTCGCCGAAACCCCGGTGCGGGCCGTCGCGGAGCTCCACGATGAGCGTGCCCTGCTCGCGCCGCGAGTCGTGCGCGATGGTGAACTGGTGCCGCAGTTGCAGCATAAAGCGGTGGAGGATGAGTTGCAAAGTCGTGGGTGGGCAAAAGGGTGAGGCCGCCCGCCCGCGAGCGACCTTATTTCACCAACCTGCCCGAAAGAAACACGTTTTTGATCGAAATCAAAAACGGCTTGGCGGGCACGGAGGCCATGATGAGCAGGTTCTCAAACGGGGTGGTGGTCTCGTTTAAAAAGCGGAGCACGCGCTCAATGGGGTTTTTGGCGAACAATTGGGTAAAAATGGCCTTGATGCTGGGCCCGTTGCGGTGCAAAATATTGAGCAACAGCGAGTCGAAGGCGATGAATTGGCGGCTGGGCTTGCTGGCCGGGGGCCGCCCGGTGGTTACCAAGGCGCGCACAAGTTGGGCGGTTTGTTGCTGGATACGGTAAAAGGCATAACCCGTGGAAGGCTTGGCCTGCCCGCCCTGCACCCCGATTTTAACGATGCGGCCGGTTTGGCGGGCAAAGGGGAAGTCGGTCATGGGGATGGCCCCGAACTCCTCCTCCTCAATTTCGTAGTCGCTGATTTTGAGGGTGTTATGGATGTAGTCGCGCAACTCCGCCTCGTACTCGGGCCGGGGCAGCAACTGCTTGGAAAAGCCCGTGTACTCCACCAAGGCCCGGTTGGGGGCAAAGGGCAAAACGTAGAAGAAAAACGCCCCGTCTTTTTGCTCGGTCCTAAAGTCGTGCAGGGTGATTTTTTCCGGGTCGAAGCGGGATGCCTCGGTACGGATCACGTAGCCCTTAAAGTGCTGTAAAATAAAGTGGTAGCCCGGTTGGGCGGCGTGGAACCGGGTGGGATCGTACAGCGAGTCGAAGGCCCAGGCGGCGGTGTACCGCTGCCCGCCCACGGTAATTTCCACGTGGTCGTCGGTGTTGCGCAGCTCGGTGATCTCGCCCTGAACAAAGCAGACGTTGGCCCGGTCGGCGGCCAGTTGGTACACGGCTTGGTAAAAATCGGCCCCCCGGATGGTGCGGTAGGTAAACTTTTCCAACACGCTGGTTTGCTGGAAGTTGTCGCTCAGGAACTCGATTTGCCGCCACGATTTTACGGCCAGGTGGTCGAACGGGGTGGGGGAGTCGGCCCAGAAACTCCAGGTGCGGTCGTTCTTGGTTTTCTGCTCGCGGTCGGCCACCAGGATTTTTCGCCCGCTCAGCGGCGATTGCAACAGGGCGTACAGCAGGCTCAGCCCGGCGCAGCCGCCCCCGGCAATGAGGTAATCAAAATCGGGCTTTGCTGGATTGTTCATCTGGATTTTTAACTGACAAACCCGCTTTTTGGTTTAAATTTCTTGACTGGTCGCGGGCGTGGCTAGCCCCCGCGCATGCCTGGGCAGGCAAAGCTCCGAAAGTTTAAATTAAAACTTTGCAAAGTGCAAGCTGAATTGGGCCGTTTTTTGCGGCGGGAGAAAAGTTGCCCGCTGGGCCACCTGCACGCGGCCTCCGGCCCGGTTACTCGCACTGGTTACTTTTTTATCATTTCTGGTTAGATGGATTGACACTACGCGCTATTTAAAATCAAGTAGTTGACTAATTTAATCTTTCCTTTTTTATGAAAATAGTTCAATGGGCCGTTGGCGGATTGCTGGCGGTAACCGTGGTGGCCATGGCCCCGCGCCAAGCGTCCAGCACGTTACAGGTAGATAGCCAGAAATCGATCATCCGCTGGAAGGGCACCAAGTTCAACGGCCTGGGCAAGCACGAGGGCACGCTTAAAATCTCCACCGGCGAGCTGATGGTGGAAAACGGCAAGCTGACCGATGCCCGGTTCACCATCGACATGAACTCGCTGGACATTACCGACATCCCCGAAAACGAGAAAGCCGCCCGGCAAAAGTTGCGCACCCATTTGCTGCACGAAGATTTTTTCCACGTAGCCAAGCACCCCACGGCCACCTTTGTGATGACCAAGTGCGAGTTTAAAGAAGACAACTTGTACACGCTTACCGGCAACCTGACCTTGCGCGGGCAAACCAAGCCCGTGAGTTTCGACGCGGCGTTTGCCACCCTCACCGCCCAGCGGGTGGCGGCCGAGGCCCGGCTCACTATCGACCGGCAGCGCTGGGGCGTGGCTTACCGGGGCAGCAAGCTCACCAACGACCTGGTGGACGACGACATCGCGCTCATCATCCGCCTGCAAACCAAGGCGAAGTAGGAGCGAGGGTGGGAAATTGCTTGGTCTAGGCGATCTTTACTACAAGAATCAAAAGGTATGTTGACCGACAAAGAAGTGATCGCTCAATACCAGAACGAAAACTTGAGTGTGGACATACCAAGCCGCAACCACGCCCGCATTTGGTCTAACTTGGTGATTGCTTTTGCCAAATTTCGCCAACAGTACACCATTTACAGCCAGCTCTCGTTGAATTTAGGTGGCAAGGTAACCGTGCCCGATGTGTGCCTATTCGCTACCACTTCGCCCGACTGGGCCCACGATGAATTGGAGATGACCGTGCCGCCGCTGGTGGTGATGGAAATCCAATCGCCGCGCCAGGGTACTCAGGAACTGATCGAGAAATTTGGGGACTATTTTCAGGCCGGGGTCAAATCTTGCTGGCTCATCAACCCGTTTTTACGTGGGGTGTTTGTCCGCTATCCTGATGGCTCGCAAGCGGTTTTTCTGGATGGCCTGGTCAAAGATGCCAGCATTGGGGTAGAGATTCCTTTTGCCGAGATATTTGCGTAGGGAGGCCGGCGGAGCAATAGCCCCGGTGAGTGATGGAGGGTGCGATTATTGCCCGCCCACAACCCGTTATGCCTTACTGGCGTAAAGCTTATCCAAACAAACTCTCCAGCGTATCCCAGTTAATGATGGTCAGGGTTTTGCGGCCATCGGGCGTGTGGTGCGGGTGCGGGCAGGCGAACAACTGGTCGATCAGGGCCTGCATCTCGGGCGCGCTCAGGGCCGTGCCCGCGCGGATGGCCGTGCGCTTGGCCAGGGCGGCGGCCAGGCTTTCGTGGTGGTTCAGTTTCAGGTGGTCGCGGTTTTCTTTAAACTGTTCCAGCAGGGTTTCCACCACCGAGGCGTTGAAACTGGTGGGCAGATCGGCCGGGCGGCCCGTGAGCACCAGCGTGTGCTGGGGCACGTCCAGCTCAAAAGCGAAGCCTAGGGCTTCCACCTCGGGCTTGATTTCCTGCAACAGGGCAAAATCGGCCGGGCGCAGGGCCAACCGCTCCGGGAACAGCTCTTGCTGCACCACGGGCTCGCCGCTGCCCAGGCGGTGGAGGTACCGTTCGTACAAAATGCGCTCATGGGCCGCCTGCTGGTCCAGCAGCAGCAACCCCGACTTGATTTGGCTGGCCACGTACTGGCGGCGCACCTGAAACACCCCCGGCGGGCCGGGCAAGGCTTCGGGGGGCATCGGCTCGGCGGACGGTTCCGGGGTTTCGTCGGCGGGCGTATTCACCAGGCTGTCCAGCCGCAGCTCTGCCGGGGGGCCGCCAAACAGGCCCGGCTGGCGGCGCGGTTCGGGGTACAGTTGCTCCCAGCCCTCGGTGGGGGGCTTGCGCTGAAAATACCGTTGGAACGTCTCGTACTCGGCCGGCGACACGGTTTGGTCGGGGGTTTCGGGTTGCAGGTGGCCGGGCAAGGCAAAGTTGGTGTCCAGTTCAAAGTCGATGCGCGGGGCCAGGTGGTGCGCGCCCAAGGCCCGGCGCACGGCCGCGCTTACCACCGCGTACACGGTGCGCTCGTCGTCAAACTTCACCTCGGTTTTGGTGGGGTGGACGTTCACATCGATCCGGGCCGGGTCGATCTCGATCAGTAGCACGTAAAACGGAAAAGTATCCTCGGCCAGCAGGTTTTCGTAGGCCGTCATCACGGCGTGGTGCAAATACGAATGGCGGATGTAGCGGCCATTGGCGAAGAAAAACTGTTCGCCGCGCAGTTTGCGGGCCGCCTCGGGCTTGCCCACGTACCCCTGCACGCGCAGGCCGCTCACCTCTTCTTGGCAGGGCAACAGCATTTCCTTGTAATTTTTGCCGAAAATGCCCACGATCCGCTGGGCTAAGTTGCCCGGCTTGAGGTTGTACACCTCGGTGCCGTTTTGTTGTAAATGAAGAGCCAGTTGCGGATTGGCCAGGGCCACCCGGTTGAACTCATCTAAAATATGCCGCAGTTCTACCGGGTTGGATTTGAGGAAGTTGCGCCGGGCGGGCACGTTGAAAAACAAGTTTTTGACCGCTACGCTCGTGCCGGCGGGGGTAGCCACCGGCTCTTGGGCTAGCACCTCCGAGCCTTCAATTTGCAACCGCGTGCCAATGGCATCCTCGGGGCGGCGGGTGCGCAGCTCTACCTGGGCCACGGCGGCAATCGAGGCGAGGGCCTCGCCCCGGAACCCGAATGTGCGCAGGGCGAACAAATCATCGCTCCGGCTGATTTTGGAAGTGGCGTGCCGCTCCAGGCTCATCCGGGCATCGGTTTCGCTCATGCCGCTGCCGTTGTCCACCACCTGCACCAGGGTTTTGCCCGCGTCTTTCACCAGCAGGGTAAGTTGGGTAGCCCCCGCGTCCACG
This sequence comes from Bernardetiaceae bacterium, assembly GCA_025454895.1. Lineage (GTDB taxonomy): Bacteria > Bacteroidota > Bacteroidia > Cytophagales > Thermoflexibacteraceae > JALONO01. The sequence continues at coordinate 2,255 of JALONO010000189.1, read as the reverse complement.
GCGTTTTCCAGTAGTTCCTTCACCACCGAGGCGGGGCGTTGCACCACTTCGCCCGCCGCGATTTGGTTGGCGATCGAGTCGGGCAGCAGGCGGATGATATCAGACATAACCGGGGTGGCCAGTAATGGCCAAGGCTGCAAAGATAGCCTCGCGGGCTTTGTTTGGGCAGGGTTGGTGGGGCTAAAAAACGCTCACCTTGGTATGCTCAGTTCCCTACTCCTTAGGCAGCACCACCACCTTGCGCACCCACACGCGGCCGGCCGCCTCTACGCGGGCCAGGTACAGCCCGGCGGCCAGCCCGCCCAGGTTCCATTGCACGGGGCCGCTGGCGAAGTCGGCCTCCCGCCCGGCGGCCAGGGTTTGGCCCAGGGCCGAGTAGAGGGCGAGCCGGGCGGGCTGGGCCGGGCCGCAACCACCGGCCGCGCCCGGCAGGGCCAGGTCGACCACGCCCGTGGTGGGGTTGGGGTACACCCGCAGCTCCGTGCCCCCGTCGGCCGGGCCGCCCTCCGCCCACTCGGCGGCCTCCAGCCCGTTGAAAATGTGGTCCATGTAATTGGGGAAAGCGGAGAGGGGGGCCCGCCGGTTTTGGCCCAGTCCCTCGGGGTGCCCGGCCAAGAAGTTGAAGGGGTGGCGCTGCTGTTGACAGGCGTTCCCCGCCCGGTTGGGGTAGTGGATCACCCATAAGTATTCCGTGGACGCGCCGGCATAAAGCCGCCCGTCGGGCCCCAATTGCAGGTTCCCGCCCCCATTGATGGGGTTGTCCGTCCCCACTAAGGTAATAAAAGTCCGCCGGGGCGGGCTGTGGGTAAAATCGTATTGGATCAGCCGCCCCTCGGTGATGAAGTCGCCCTCGGGCAGCACCAGGGCGGCGGTCAGGTAAAGACCTCGAACGGGCAGGAGTTGCGGCAGGCCACCGCGCAGGCCAGTTGCCGCCCGTCGGGCGAGAGCTTCATCTGCCCGGCCCAGGTGTGCGAGCGCGGATCCTCGGGGTTAAACGTATGGGGGCTGCCCACCGCGCTCACCACGGGCACGCCCACCCCCGTCGCCGTAACGGGCCAGGAACTCGTTGCTGTTGAGCCGGTGGATGAGTACCCAGTAGTCCCGCCCGTTGGTATGGATCGTCCCTGTGAGCTTTTCGGTCAGCTCGCCCCCAGCCAGCGGTAGGTTTTTAAGCGTTACGGCCCCTAACCCGTCCGGACTTGCCGCCGTCCGCAGGTCCACCACCGAATAATAAAAGCCCGTTTGTGCGGGGTCCACCGGGCGGCCGCCGAAGTTGATGGCAAACCGGGTCTGCAACGTGAAAAAGTAGTAAAGGCTGTCGCGCCCGGGGACTGGCACTGCCAAGGCCGCTTGAGTGCCCCAGCCGAACAGCCCCTGACCGTTGTTCATAGGACGGTGTTCACGGTTCTAAACATTGCGCCCATCGGAGTAGAACAGCAACTGTCCGCTCCGGGGATCGCTCACGCTGGCTGTGCCATTGGCAAAGACCATTTGTCCGCAACCTGATGGCGTTACCTGCCCGTCGGCGAACCTCATGCCCACCCGGGTGGCAAAGAACCAGTTACTGGCCAGGGCCGGGCCGTCGGGCTGGGCTGGTTGGCTCATGGGTAGAAAGAGGTACGAGTGGAATGTGTCTTGACCCTCGCCCGGTTACCAGGGCTGCAACCTTTGGCTGGCTTGCTTCGTTTTCGGTACAAGCAGAATAGCACGGATTTACCAGTTTGGCAAAGGTTAAAATAGAGGAAGAGTGGCGTTGGCTACTGGTGTTTGTTCTATTCTTAATTTTACCAAAGGTAATGTTGATTTTGGGCAAAAGTAAGGGTGCTTGATTTTAAAATGACTATCCTGCAACAGACCTCTATCTTCTACCGAGATATAGTTATCTTTATTAGAGATAAATTATTTTTAAGTACTTGATTATTAATTAACTAATTGTTTTTTAAATAAGTCTCTGCCAACTTATTTTAGCGGTAGCCTGATTGATTTTTCTACGCCCAAGCAAAATAAAAAATGACAGAACCAAACAGAAGAAAAACTGGAAAGCAACACATCTGTAAAATCTGCTGATCTACAAAATCTTAACGGAGTGAATGGTAATCTGTCGCATTTTTCTACGGTATTGAACGTTATTTTAGTGTAGTAAAAAACCATCATTCAACCTACTTTAACCAACCACCCGCCATGAAAGCGTCCTCCGCCAGCCCCATTACCCAGCACGTGGCCCGCTGCCTGCGCCAGGCCCGGCTCGACAAACA
>JALONO010000188.1 GCA_025454895.1 Bernardetiaceae bacterium | reverse complement strand
AGCATGAGTTTAAAAAGTTTAAGTTTTAAGTAATGACACTTTGAAATTATTTGACGAATCTACGCGGGCACCAAGGCCGAACCGGAAAGCCTGACGGCGGGGTAGTAGAAGTGGAGTTTAATGAAAAAATGGGGCGAATAGGTGGAGGAAGGTTCGGGGTTTTAAGGGTTACCGCCACTTTGGGCAATGGTTACAACCCGCGAAGGTTTTGCGGCATGGCCCAGTTGTTATGGTGAATTGCCTAAAGGACACCCTAAAAGGGAGTTAAGTTGCACAATGGCCAACGGAGAGCCACAAAGGCCCGGTTTAACCGCCACTTTCCGCTCTCTGATTTCCGCGCTCCCCTTCGGCTTTCTCCACCTCATCGCCTAATTTGCCCGCTCAAAACCTAAGTGTATGGCCAATTCTCCGGCGCGGTTGCGCGTGTTGGTGGTGGGCTGCGGCAACATGGGGGCTTCCCATGCGCTGGCTTACCACTCGTTACCTGAGTTCCAAATCTGCGGCCTGGTATCCACCGGGGCTAGCAAGCACCGCCTTAACGAGCGGCTGGGCGGGGGCCTGCCCCTGTTCGACGACTACGCCGAGGCCCTGCGCGCTACCCAGCCCGACGCGGTGTGCATCAGCACCTACCCGGACACCCACGAAGCGTTTGCCATCCAGGCCCTGGCCCAGGGCTGCCACGTGTTTATTGAGAAGCCGGTGGCCGACACGGTGGCCGGGGCCGAGCGGGTGGTAGCTGCCGCCCAAGCGGCCCGCCGCGCCTTGGTGGTGGGGTACATTCTGCGGGTGCACCCTTCGTGGCAAAAGTTTGTGGAACTGGCCCAAGGGTTAGGTAAGCCCCTGGTAATGAGGATGAACCTCAACCAGCAAAGCCACGGTTACATGTGGGACGTGCACCGTAATTTGATGAAAAGCCTCAGCCCCATCGTGGATTGCGGCGTGCATTACATCGACGTGATGTGCCAAATGACGCGCTCGCAGCCGGTGCAGGTAAGTGCCATCGGAGCCAGGTTGGCCCCCCAAGATGTGCCTGCCGACAACTACAACTATGGCCAACTGCAAATCCGTTTTGCCGATGGCTCGGTGGGCTGGTACGAGGCGGGCTGGGGGCCGATGATGAGCGAAACGGCGTTCTTCGTCAAAGACGTGATCGGGCCGCTGGGCTGCGTGTCCATCGTGGCCAAGGAGGCCGGGGCCTCGGGCCAGTCGGACAACGTGGATGCCCACACTAAAACCGAGGCCCTGCGCCTGCACCACGCCCAATTGGATGCGAAGAACGAATTTACCAAGCCGGACGAGTGGATCAACCTTACCGACGAACCCGACCACCAAGAGCTGTGCAACCGCGAGCAGCGGTACTTCCTGCGGGCCATTACCGAGGGCCTGGACCTAACCGACCACTGGGCCGATGCGGTCAACAGCCTCCGGGTGGCCTTCGCGTGCGACGAGTCGGTGCGCACCGGCCAAGTGGTGAAGTTGGGGTAAATAGATGAAGGTTTTATTGGGAACTTAAACCCTAAGGGTTTCCGAAACCCTAAGGGTTTGTGCCACTTACGCTGACAAAAAGAAAGCACAATTTTAACCCAAATTGCTAATCCTATTCCCTCCTAAAGTCAAATCGGCTTTCCTTAGTTTTTATTCCCTAAACAATTGATAACCAAGCAGTAAAATCATTTAATCATGCAATCGTTAAATCATGCAATTAACTGAATTAGCCCAGTTGTTTACCCAGCTAGGTGGCGAGTTTGTGCAGCCGGTGGAAGAACTGGCCCGGCGGGCGGCGGGCATCAAAGCCGTGGTATTTGATTGGGACGGGGTGTTTAACAACGGCAGCAAGGGCGAAGGGGCCACCAGCCTGTTTGCCGAGCCGGACGCGGCGGGCACCAATTACCTGCGCTACGGGGTGTTTGTGGCCCAAGGGCTAATGCCGTTCACGGCCATCATCACCGGCGAGCACAACCATTCGGCATTTCAACTGGCCCGGCGCGAGCATTTCCATGCGGTGTGTTTCCGGTTCCCGCGTAAGCGCGAGGCCATGCGGCTGCTGGGCGAGCAGTTTGGGGTGCGCCCAGAAGAAACGGCTTTCGTGTTCGACGATTTGCTGGACTTGGGCCTGGCCCAAATTTGTGGGCTGCGGCTCATGGTGCGCCGCTCGGCCAGCCCGCTGTTGGCCCATTCGGTGCGGCAGCAGGGCCTGTGCGACTACCTCACGGCCCACACTGGCGGCCAGCACGCGGTGCGCGAGGTGTGTGAGCTGTTTTTGGGCCTCACGGGCGTGTGGGAGCAGGTGCTCAGCGACCGCATGAGCGGGGCGGAACGCTACCAGACCTTTGTGCATCACAAAAAAACGGCAACCACGCGCTACTTTACCTACACTGACGGGCGGCCAGTCGAGCAGCCTCCGGCTTAGGCGGCCGCGCCGATCCGCTCCAGTAGCGACTGTCGGCTAAAGTCTTTCACTTGTTGGTTGTCGCAAAACAGCACCCGGGCCGGGTAGCGCTTTAAAAAAGCGTGGTTGTGGGTGGCCATGAGCACGGCGGTGCCCACTTGTTGGTTAATGCGGATAAACAACTCCAGGATTTCGTTCGACACCGCTGGGTCCAGGTTGCCCGTAGGCTCATCGGCAAACAGCACGTGCGGCTCGTTGATCAAGGCTCGGGCAATGGCCACCCGCTGCTGCTCCCCGCCCGATAGTTGGTGGGGCATTTTGTGCTGGCTGGCTTCCATGCCCACCATCATGAGCACGCTGCTTAATTGCTTTTTCATTTTGTCGCGGCCGCTCCAGCCGGTGGCCCGCATCACAAACAGGAGGTTTTCGGCCACGGTGCGGTCGGGGAACAACTGGAAGTCTTGGAACACGATGCCCAATTTGCGGCGCATCAATGGCACCTGGGCCGGGGTCAGTTGGCGCAACGAATACCCGGCCACCTCGGCTTCGCCTTTTTGGAGGGGCAAGTCGGCATACAAAGTGCGCAATACCGAACTTTTGCCGCTGCCGGTTTTGCCCACCAAGTACATAAATTCCCCTTTGCCAATTTCAAAGTTTAAGTTGCTGATTACCAAATGATCACCTTGCCAAATATCAGCATTTTTCACCCTTACTACGGTGTCTCGGTTAGTCAGGTCCATGCCCAGTTAGTCAATTTTAAGGAGTAAGCGTGCGGCTTGTTCGGCCCTATCGCCAGGGCAAATTAAAAACTTTCTGTTTCACCAGCAAAAGCCCGCCGCGATTTAATTTGCATCGCGGCGGGCTAAAGTGAAAGAAACACAAGGAGGCGATTAATTCTGAGGCTCGAATTTGTAACCCACCCCTTTGATGGTTTTGATGAAATGCTCGCCGATTTTTTCGCGGATGCGGCGGATGTGGACATCCACCGTGCGGGCCAGCACGTACACATCGGCCCCCCAAATGTTCTGCAACAACTCGTCGCGGTTGTACACCTTGTCCGGGTTGCTGGCCAAAAAAAACAGGAGTTCAAATTCTTTTTTGGGCAGGTCAATGGTTTGCCCGGCCTTTACCAAGGTGTAACTGGTGCGGTCGATCACCAGGTCGGCTACGGAGATGGTGGTGTGCTCGTCGGGGAGGGCCTTTTGCTGCTCCCGGCGGAACAGCGCGTTGATCCGGCTCATAAGGGCGCGGGGTTTGATGGGCTTGTTCAGGTAATCGTCGGCCCCGTTGTCAAAGGCGGCCACCTCCGAGTATTCTTCGGTGCGGGCCGTGAGGAAGATGATGAAGGCTTCCTTCAACTCCGGCATCTCGCGGATCTGGCGGCAGGCTTCCACCCCGTCCATGATGGGCATCATGATGTCCATCAAAATCAGGTCGGGCACGTAGCTTTGGGCCATTTGCACGGCCTTTCTGCCGTTGCCGGCCGAACGTACTTCATAGCCTTCCTTTTCCAGGTTGTAGGTGAGCATTTCAATAATATCTGGCTCATCGTCAACCACTAATACTTTGCGGCCCGAAGGGTTCATGATACGATATTTAACAGGCAAATTACCGATAAATCAGCTAATTAGCCATTTGTAAGGTTAAGTTGTTGCAAATGTAGCTGGCCAGGATTGAAACCAAGTTGCGCAATTATTAAGGCTAGGTTAAATAATGCATCGGTTGGTAGCTTTACCTTGCCAATTACGTTGCTTTAACTCGCCTTGTGAGCCAAAGCCGGGATTGCCTTTGGCTTGGATTACAGTTTACGTAGTTGTTCTACCACCCAGGTTTTGCCCCATTCGGCTTTTTCTTCCTCGGTCCATAGCTCCGGGTAAAATTGAATTTTCTGGAACTTAGGCGGGAGGTATTTTTGCCAGTTGGTGCCGCCCGTGGCCTCGATCACCGCTGGTTCGCGGTGCAGGTAGCGCAGGGCCGCAGCGTAGTGGGCCAGGCCCCAATCTACATTCACGATCGCATCGAAGGTGCGCAGCGCGTCGGTTACGGCCGCCGAGTGCGGGAAATGCTGGCGGTACAGCCGCCACGGGTTGGTGAGTTGGCGGTGTTGGGCCATTTGCACCAGCGTGGCCCGGTATTTCACCTCAAACTGTTTGAGCGTGAGGGTTTTTTTGCCCGTAGCCAGCTCCGTGGCCCCGCGTTTCCAATACAACTGGTCGTACATTTCTTCCAGCGTGGTATGGGTGTCGATCTGGGCGCGGAACTCGGGGTCCACCAGGTTTTTTAGCTCCGTGGCCGCGATTTCCACCTGCCTAAACTGCACCGACTGAAACCCGCTGGCGGGCAGCAGCGACATTCTAAACTTAAGAAATTGCGCTTGCTCCATGCCCTCGGCCATGATACCAAACGAGCCTACCAGGTGCCTAAAATACCGGATGCACCTTTTGAGCCGCATTAAAAAAACCGCCTCGGTAGGGTGGGGGTCTTCGGCCAGTTGTTGGAGCTCCCACAGGGCCAGGTTCAGGTACAGTTCGGTAATTTGATGGTAGGCGATAAAAATCTTCTCGTCCGGGAAATCGGTTTTGGGGTTTTGCAGGCTTAGCAAGGTATCCAGGTGGATATAGTCCCAGTAAGTGAGGTAGTTGGCGTACAAAAGGCCGTCCAGGTACGACGACAGGTCTTGCCCCATCACCTCGTACTTGCGTTCCAGTTTAGCAATTTGCTCGAGGATTGGCGGAGGGATTTCGGGATGCGGTTCCATACGCGGCAAAAGTAAGGCTTGCAGGAAGTTTAGGCGGCCAAATATAGGCCGCTGAGGGCAAAGCCTGGACTGGGGCCTACCGGGTGCCCCATTCCCACAGGCCAAACGAAACCTTTTTGTCCACCGGGTGGCCCGACTGCTTGAGGCACAGCATCATTTGCCCCCGGTGGTGGCTCTCGTGCGCGATCAAGTAGCCCACAAAAGCGGTAGGATGAGGCTTGAAACCCCGCAGTTTCCCCTCGGCCAGGGCGTGGCCGAGCAGATCGGCGATGACCGCGCCGCTGCGGCCCAATTGGTCGCGGAGAAGGGTTTTGCTAATTTGTTCCTTCTCGATTTTTTGGACGGCGGCCAGCAGTTCGGGCCGGGCTTCTCTGAGCCACATGAGCCGCACGTTGTGCATATGCGCAAATTGCTCGCCCACGTTGCGGCCTTTGGAGGTAGCCACCGCCGCCAGGTGTTCTTCGGGTAGCGATTCGAGCAAATAAAGGTTAACCCGGTTATGGATTCGCCAAGTGTCGATGAGGGCTTGCATGGACTTGATCGGGATCGTTGATCCGACCAAATTAACCTGAATTGTCCTAAAATGGCCAAAGGATGGGTCAATTTGCTTGTCAATCTAGGGGATACGCAATCCCTGCTTGATTTTGATATTATGCCTCAGCCTTATTGGGGAAGATTTTTAACGGTCAGTATTGATGAATTGCGACAAAGTTTACGCCCATGAGCGCGTGACCGAAAACCGAGTTCCAGAAGCCCGGCTATTTACAACCGTTTGATTTTGCCGTAAAACTCCGGCTGGTAAGTGCGGCTGATGGGGATGAATTTGCCCTTGATAATGACCGAGTTATCTTCAATGGCCTCGATTTTTTTGAGGTTGACGATAAACGAACGGTGGATGCGGGCAAAGCGGTCTTCGGGCAGTTTTTCCTCGATGGCGCGCATGGTGGTGTCCACAATGTATTGCCGCTGGTCGGTGGTTACCAGCACGTAGTCGTTCAGGGCTTCCACATGGAGGATATCGGCCGTGCTAATGCGCACCATCCGGTTGTTCACTTTGATGAACACGTCGTCTTCCTCGAGGGCTTCCACGCCGTTTTTGGTGGGGGTGGCGGCCTTCAGGCGCTCGGTGAGGTTGGCGGCCGATTTGGCGAACCGTGGATAATCAAACGGTTTCACCAGGTAGTCGGAGGCTTGGAGCTCGAACGCGGTGAGGGCAAAGTCGGTGTGGGAGGTGGTGAGCACCGTGGCCGGGATGCGCGGCAGGGCCTTGAGCAGTTCAATGCCCGATAGCTCGGGCATATCGATATCGAGGTACAAAATGTCCAAGTCGCGGTGGGTGAGCAGGTAGGCCAGCCCTTGCTTGCTGGAACCGAAGGCGGCCACGCAAGTAAGGAAGTCGGTGGTGGAAATGTAGTGTTCCAAAATCCGGCGCGATTGCTCGTCGTCGTCGATCACCACACATTTATACAAGGCTCCACTCATGGATTGATGGCTGCGTCCTAGGCGACTAGGATGGGTTTTAAATGGGGGAGATGGGCTTTACCCAATCCACAAGTTCATTATTAGCAAAAAACCAACCAAAATTAGGGCAAACGCGGCGGATTGCCAAAACCGTTGGCCCAACCGCGTGAAAAGGCCGCCAAGTAGCGAGGTTAGTAAAAACAGGTTTTCCCGCCCAATTTTGCCCAATCTCCTGCTTATGGAATCAAATTTTTTGGGCCGCTGGGAAAAACGCTGGCACCCGCTGCGCGAAGAATGGGTGGTTTACGCCGCCCACCGCAACGCCCGTCCCTGGACCACCGGGCGGCAGTCGGCTACCCTCGCGCTCGTGCCCGCCTACTCGCCCGAGTGCTACCTGTGCCCGGGCAACCAGCGGGTAAGTGGGCAGCGCAACCCGGCTTACGAGCAGATTTATGTGTTCGACAACGACCACCCGGTGGTAGGCCCGCAGGCCCCGCCCATCGCCCCGGAGCAGGCCCTCACGGGCGGGGGGCTGTACCGCCGCGAGCGGGCCAATGGCCTGGCCCGGGTGCTATGTTACTCGCCGCAGCATCATCTTGCTTTGGCGCAATTGCCTCTTAAACAGGTAATTAATGTATTGTTAGCTTGGCAGGAACAGGTAAGGGAACTGGCCACCCGGCCGGGCATCCGTTCGGTGCTGGTGTTCGAGAATAAGGGCGAGTTGTGCGGGGTGTCGAACCCACACCCGCATTGCCAACTTTACGCTACCGACTTCGTGTTTGCCCAGGTGGCCCAGCAACTGCGGGCGGCCGAGGCCCACCGCCAGGCTACGGGCCACAACTTGTTTGCCCAGATTTTAACCAACGAGTTGGCCGACGGTCGGCGGGTGATTTTTGAAAACGCCGGGGCGGTGGCGTTTTTGCCGTTTTTTGCCCGCTATGCCTTCGAGGCGATGGTGATGCCCAAACAGCGGTACGCTACCTTGGCCGAACTGCCCGCCACTGACCTGGCTCATCTGGCCGAGGCCCTGCTCCAACTGCTCCAGGCTTACGACCGGTTGTATCAAATGCCGTTCCCCTATGTGCTCACGGTGCAGCAAGCCCCGGTGGCGGGCGGGCCTTACCCGGAATTTCACCTGTATTTGCACCTGCAGCCGCCGCTGCGCCAGCCGGGGCTGGTCAAGTTTTTGGCCGGGCCGGAGCTAGGGGCGGGCAACTTCATGGCCGATACCCTGCCCGAAGAAAAGGCGGCGGAGTTGCG
>JALONO010000187.1 GCA_025454895.1 Bernardetiaceae bacterium | reverse complement strand
TGGTGTTCTACCTTGGCCCCCAGCCCAACCCCGCTTGGGGCAAATGGACAGAAAAAGAGTAAACTTGCCGGGCTGGCTGCCAATGGCCACCAGGGCAACTACCAGGGTTGCCCCTACCTAAATTCTAAATATTAATCAATTGAAAATCAAACAAATAACCGTAAAATCGTACAATCATTTAATCATGCAATCATTTAACCATGCCATTATGAACAAACTCCTACCCCTGCTGCTCCTCGTCTGCCTGGCCTGGTCTGCCCGCGCCCAAGACAAAAAACGGGCCGACAGCCTGCTCCAAGCCTATTTCAAGCCCGTGAAGTGGCGTAACATTGGCCCGTTCCGGGGCGGGCGGTCGGTGGCGGCCACTGGCGTGGTGGGCCAGCCGCTCACCTACTACATGGGCACCACCGGCGGCGGCCTCTGGAAAACCACCGACGCTGGCCTGAGCTGGGCCAACGTGTCGGACGGCTACTTTGCCACCGGCTCAGTGGGGGCCGTAACCGTGGCCGAGAGCGACCCCAACGTGGTCTATGGGCATGGGCGAGCACGCCGTGCGCGGGGTGATGACCCACCACGGCGACGGCGTGTACGTATCCACCGACGCGGGCAAAACCTGGCAGCAGCGGGGCCTGGCCCAAAGCCAACACATTGCCCGGCTGGTGGTCCACCCGCAAGATCCCAACCTGGTCTATGCCGCCGTGCAGGGCGCGCTCTACGGCAAGTCGGCCGAGCGGGGCATCTACAAGTCCACCGACGGCGGCAAAACCTGGGCCAAGAAGCTGTACGTCAACGACAAAACCGGCTGCACCGAACTGTCGATGGACATGACCAACCCACGCATCCTCTATGCGGCCATGTGGGAGCACGGCCGGTTGCCCTGGCAGGTGATCAGCGGCGGCCCCGGCAGCGGCCTCTACAAATCGGTGGACGGCGGCGAAACCTGGGCCAAGCTCACCACCGGCCTGCCCACCGAAATGGGCAAAATGGCCATTGCCGTTAGCCGCTCCCACCCGGACAAGGTCTATGCCCTCATCGAGAGCGACTCGCAGAAGGACAACCGGGGCCTCTACGTGTCCACCAACGGCGGGGCCAGTTGGAGCCTGCTGAACAGCGACCCCCGGCTGGTGCAGCGGGCCTGGTACTACATCGAGCTGTTTGTGGACCCCCAAAACGACCGCACCGTCCACGTGCTCAGCGCGCCCGCGTTGCGCTCGCAAGACGGCGGCAAAACCTTTGAGCGGATGGCCTACGACACCCACGGCGACTACCACGACCTGTGGATCAACCCCCAAAACCCGCAAAACATGATCATCGCCAACGACGGCGGCGCGGCCATCACCTTCAACGGCGGGCAGTCGTGGAGCACCCAGCGCAACCAGCCCACCGCCCAGTTCTACCGCATCAACGTCGATAACCAGTTCCCCTACCGCATCTACGGTGGCCAGCAAGACAACACTTCCGTTGCCATCGCCCACCGCGAACTGGGCCGGGGCGGCATCTCCCCCGAGAGCGCGTTCCTGGCCTTCAACCCCGACGACCCGCGCCTGGTGCTGGGCGGCAGCTACCAGGGCACCATCGAGGTGCTGGACACCAAGGCCAAGGCCAGCACCAACATCATGGCCGCGCCCATCCAGTACCTGGGCCGCGATGCCAAAGACTGCAAGTACCGGTTCAACTGGAACGCGCCCATCGTATGGTCCAAACACGAACCCAACACCTTTTACCACGCCGCCCATATCTTGCTCAAAACCAGCGATTTGGGCGTAACCTGGACGGAAGTGTCGCCCGACCTGACCCGCAACGACAAGGCCAAGCAAGGCCGCCCCGGCGTGCCCTACACCAACGAGGCCGTGGGGGCCGAAAACTACGGTACCATCAGCTACCTGGCCGAGTCGACCCACGAGCCGGGCGTGCTGTGGGCGGGCAGCGACGACGGCCTGGTCCACCTCACCCGCGACGGGGGCAAAACCTGGCGCAACGTAACCCCGCCGGGCCTGGCCGAGTGCCTCATCAACGCCATCGAGGTATCGCCGCACGACAAGGCCACCGTCTACCTGGCCACCACCCGCTACAAGTTCAACGACCACGCCCCCAGCCTCTACAAAACCACCGACTACGGCCAAACCTGGACCAAAATCGTAACCGGGATCGCGGGCAACGCCTTCACGCGGGTGGTGCGCGAAGACGACCAACGCCGCGACCTGCTGTTCGCCGGCACCGAACTGGGCCTGTACGTATCCTGGAACGGGGGCAAGGAGTGGTCGCCGTTCCAGCTCAACCTGCCCGTAACTCCCATCACCGACCTGCGGGTGCACCAGGGCGACCTGATCGCGGCCACCTCCGGCCGGTCGTTCTGGGTGCTCGACGACCTGGGGCTGCTCCGCCAATACGGCCAGGCCCCCGCCGGGCTGCACCTCTACCAGCCCGAAAACACCTACTACGCCAACGGCAGCAGCCCGCTGGACCGCACCGACGAGGGCTTTACCGGCCAGGACGGCGACGAGGGCGTGAACCCGGCCACCGGCCTGGTGATCTACTACCACCTGCCCGAGCTCAAGCCCGACGACGTGCTCACCCTCGAGATAAAAGATGCCAACGGCAAGCTGGTGCGCACCTTCACGTCCCAAAAAGACCCCACCTACCAGCGGTGGGACGGCGCCCCGCCCCCCGACCCCACCCTGACCAAAAAGCCGGGCCTCAACCGCTTTGTCTGGAACCTGCGCTACCCCACCACCAAGGGCGTGCCCAACGTATATATTGAGAGCAGCTTCGCCGGGCACCGGGCCAACCCCGGCCAGTATCAGTTTGGGCTTAAACTAGCTGACAAACAAGTACTTGCCCCGGCCAAAATCCTCCCCAACCCGCTCTACCACCTGGACGAAGCCGCCTACCACCAGTACCACGAAGTGATGCTCAATCTGGAAAACAACGCCACCGCCATGCACCAAATGGTAAATGAACTGTTCAGCAAAAAAGAGCACCGTTGCCCTCCCGGCCATCAAAACCGAGGGCGAAGCGTTGCTGAAGCAAATAACCGCCTGGGACGAGGACATGGTGCAGCGGCGGTCCAAAGCCTACGACGACGTGGAGAACTTCCCCAACAAGTTCACGGCCAACTACCTGTTCCTGGTCAACGCCACCGAGAGCGACCTGCCCCGCGTAAACCAGGCTTCCCTGGCCCGCAAACAGGAATTGGACGCCGAGTGGGCCAAGCTGCAAGCCCGCGGCACCGAGCTGCTGGAAAAAAGCATCCCCGCGTTCAACAAGTTGCTGTGGGAAAACGGCATCGGCGGCATTTGGCAGAAGTAGGGTGGGGCCAAAAAATAAGCTACCCAAAGGTGGCCAGGTCTTTATGCCCGACGCGCCCCGGTTACCTGCGCGTCGGGCATGTCCGGCAATAAGAAAAGTACGACAAACAAAGGTTGCTTTGTCCCCCAAAAGGCCAAGCAATACGGACACTACGACAAAACTTTCGTAAATTTGAGTGTTAGCGGGCATTGTAAAAACGACATCAATAACATAACGAATGACAAGATTAGAAACCATAATTGCCGTAAAAGACGTGGCTAAAAGTTCAAAATGGTACCAAGACTTCCTGAACTTAAAAAGTAATCACGGTGGCTACAGTTTTGAAATGTTGGCGAACGAAAATGAGACAGTTATATTATGTCTTCACAAGTGGGACGAACACGACCACCCGACAATGAAAGACCCAAGTATTGAAGTGGGTAACGGACTTATTTTGTATTTCAGAGTTTCGGACCTAAAAGAAGTGTGGGAAAGGGCAACTAAACTAAGTCTTGACTATGAACAAGAGCCTCATTTGAATGAAAATTCAGGACAACAACAGTTTTCATTAAGAGACTTAGATGGCTATTATCTAATGATATCAGAGTAGACAATCGGGGACAAAATGGGAATACTAATTTCATCTATAAACGTAACAACAGACGGTTTTTGCAACCACATCGATGCTATTGCAGACGATGAGCATCACTCTTTTGCATTAGACTTATTAAGACAAGCAGACATTCTTTTACTCGGCAGACTGACCTATCAACTATTTGAAAGTTACTGGCCAATTGCGGCACAAGATAAAACTTTGGCAAGACCAATTTATGAGCTTGCTCGGCTACTTGACAACAAGACGAAAATCGTTGTAACCGAAACTCTGGAAAAAGCAGAATGGAACAACACATCAATTTTAGAATTAGCAAATCAAGAGACAATTAATCAACTAAAAGCAAAGCATCAGCATATTTTGCTATTTGGAAGTCCTGGACTTCTATCCTCGCTGACAAAACAATCACTTGTTGACGAGTTTTATTTTACTATTCAACCAATAATTTCAGGTAAGGGAATACGCATTTTTGATGAAATATGCCTTGATAGTAGAGTGGACTTAAAACATATCAATACAATGAACTTTAAATCTGGCGTGGTGACAGTTCACTATTCAAAAAAATGACTAAGACAAAAGAACAACGACCCGCTAACATCGGCTTTGCGTAATGGCGGGTTCAGTGCTTCGTATGACAGTTTTGTGGTAGGTTCAAGTGCAGTTCTTCGATTGAACTTTTGTACTGAAAAACCGCCACTACGCAAAGCCGAGAACCGTTATAGGGCATTTTAAAAAGATGACCGTGAAACATAAAGGACTATACATAGCGACAATAATTTTCTTTCTCTTAGTAAACACGACTTACTATTGGGAAGGAAAAATGGGAATGTTTGCTATGGTAACATTTTTACTTTTAATCCTTTATTATCTAGTGTTGACAATTCTACTTCTCGGACAGACATTTTTTGCGATAAGAGAGAAGTTGAAAAATAGGACAAGACTATTCCTTATTGGTATAATGACGACTGTTCTCGGTTTATCCTTTATCTATCCAGGTGGACTAATCAACTTTGACAAACTTGAAAGTGTTAGCGTTTTTATCGCACAACGTGAAGGAGTAGCAAACTATATGACAACACTAAAACTTAGAGCCGACCAGACTTTCATTGAAAGAAATGTTTGTTTTGGAGTATCCGAGACGACAGGAACATACAACATAAAAGGCGACACAATTTACTTTGAAAAAGTTTCGCTTGGTAGACACGAAAACAAATTTTACAAGTTTGCGGTTATAAAAAAACGAGAAACAAAAAGTGAGAAATATTTAGGCGACTTAGTAAGATACAAAGACTATTCGGACACGACAGGAATTGCACTTTGGATTATAAAAAACGAATTGACAAAATGACGACCAAAGAGAGAAAAACGCCCCTATAACACCGATTTTGCGTCAAGCGGGGTGATGGGCAAACTTGGAGGCCTTACGCTTGTATTCAAGTTTAGTGCTGGTTGACAGTTTTACACCCCGAAACCCCGCACCGCTGCGCCCAGCCCGCGGACAAGGAGCAGCGGCGGTCCAAAGCCTACGACGACGTGGAGAATTTCCCCAACAAGTTCACGGCCAACTACCGGTTCCTGGCCAACGCCACCGAGAGCGACCTGCCCCGCGTGAACCAGGCCTCCCTGGCCCGCAAGCCGGAACTAGACGCCGAGTGGGCCAAGCTACAAGCCTGCGGCACCGAACTGCTGCAAAAAAGCATCCCCGCGTTCAACAAGTTGCTGTGGGAAAACGGCATCGGCGGCATTTGGCAGAAGTAGGGGTGGGAAGCCTCGCCCCTGCACCGAGGCCCAACAATACCGGAACTAGGACAGAAGTTTTGTAAGTTTACGTGTTACTGGCAACCTTAGACGCCAACACTGCAACTATGACAGACAGAATACAAAAGACGATTATTAGCAAGTATCTTGACTTGGTTCACAAGGACGTTGCGACAGAAGCTGAGATTTCAGAAGTTATTATTACCGTTGACAGTTTATACAAAAACCGACTGTTGACCGACAGCGACTTTTACCGACAAAAGATTGAGCTTGTTGTAAAAGGACTGACTGCTGCTTTTGAGGAGGTAAAGCGTAAGCGGACAAATAAAGAGGTTAAGCTGACTATTGACCCAGGACTTCGCAAAATTTTTGAGAGCGACTTAGATGGTGTTGATTACAGCAAGACAGCTTTATCCGACCTTTACAAGTTGGATAATGACAAATCAATTTCCATTTCATCGCAAACAGTACAGACGGCTTTACAGAACTTGGTAATTCCTAAAAGACGACTGACGGCAGAGGCGGACTTTGAAAAATTTGTAACGGAGCAACTTGCACTAATCTTTGGCAAAGAGCGTGTTCACAGACAGTATAGCATTGGCGGTTTCCTTGCTCTCAAAACCGATATTGACGTTGGTAACGGACAAGTTGGTATTGAGTTAAAAATCGCAGACAACTTGAGTGCAACCGATATGCAGCGACTTATCGGACAAGTAGTTTATTACAAAAGACGATTTTACAACAACTTGTTGCTTTTCATTGCAAGTAAATCAACAATCAATTCAACAACAAAAGAACTAAAAGACTTTGTAGAGGAACTCGGGACGATAGTAAGAAAGGCAAACCTAAAAACGAACCAAGCAACAACAAACGTTGTTTTACCGAAAATAAGCAAGCGAAAAAATGGAACTTAAAGAGGAAATAGTACAAATAGTGGACAAGTTGCCCAACGAAGTCTTGGGGGAACTTTTGCAATACCTTCGCCAAGTAGAAAAAACCACTAAAGAGAAAATGCGCCTCTCGCTCAAACTAAACACCATTTTGACAGAAGACCGAGAATTGCTTGAAAAATTGGCAAAATGATCGACTACCAAGAAGTTCTTGCCATCCATCAAATTTTGATCCGGGAGTTTGGCGGTTTGCAAGGCGTAAGGGATGAAAACAGCCTAAAATCTGCACTTGAACGACCTTTTAGCGGTTTTGGGGAAACCGAATTTTACCCAAGTGTAGCAGAAAAAGCCGGGGCAATTTTAGAAAGTGTCGTTACAAATCACCCTTTCATCGACGGCAACAAAAGAACAGGCTATGTCTTGATGCGTTTGGTGTTAATGAACTTTGGTAAAGACCTACAAGCTTCCCAAGACGAAAAATACAACTTTGTTATGGCAGTTGCGTCAGGGCAACTTGACTTTCAACAAATCGTAACTTGGATAAAGCAGCGGACCGAGGACAAATAAAAATGTCAGCCGCTAACCCCGATTTTGCAAACTGGCGGGCCTAGTGCTTCTACGACAGTTTAGCGCAAGGTTCAATCTCGGTTTTTCGGGTGAACATTTGCTCCGAAACCCAGCCCCCACGCGCCCGGCCCCCCAGGCACGAGGGCCGCAGCGGCCCAAAGCCTACAACGTGGAGAATTTCCCCAACAAGTTCACGGCCAACTACCTGTTCCTGGTCAACGCCACCGAGCGCGACCTGCCCCGCGTAAACCAGGCCTCCCTGGCCCGCAAGCCGGAACTAGACGCCGAGTGGGCCAAGCTGCAAGCCTGCGGCACCGAACTGCTGCAAAAAAGCATCCCCGCGTTCAACAAGTCCGAGGCTGAACAATAAGGAAGTTAGGACAGAAGTTTTGTAAGTTTACGTGTTGGTGGCACGTGTAACGAACCGACTACCGAAAACCGCAAAAAGAACTAAACTAAAGATTTAACATGAAAGATTGGACTTTACAGATAGACGAGATAACCGAGCATTTTGTCGCAAACTTCGGAACACTTTCGTCTGAACAACTAAATTGGAAACCCAATCCCCAAACGTGGAGTATTGCGCAGAACATTGACCATTTAATTGTTGTAAACGAAACCTACTATCCAGTTTTAGCTTCTTTGAAAGAAGGGACTTACAAATTGCCCTTCATCGGTCGAGTTGGATTTATGGTTTCATTTTTAGGTAAAACGGTTCTTAATGCGGTTAAGCCCGACAGAAAAAAGAAAATGAAAACGTTTCCAATTTGGGAACCAGCTACCAGTAAAGTAAAAAACGACATACTTGACAAGTTTAAGAAGCATCAAGGGGAACTGAAAAAGCAAATTGAAACTTCAAAAGACTTAGTCGAGAAAGGGACCGTAATTTCATCACCTGCCAATAGAAACATTGTTTATAAGTTGGAAACAGCATTTGACATCATTGTTTCTCACGAACAAAGACACTTGGAACAAGCAAAAGAAGTGTTGCAAGCACTGACAAACAACCCCAACCACTAACCAACCCCATAAACATATTGCAAGTGAAACTTACAGACGCTAAACAAAAAATGCTGGACGACCTGATAGCCGACCTCAAACTCGTTGAAGGGGTCCGGGCGGTAGTGCTTGGCGGTTCTTATGCAATAGGGATGGCAACTGAGGGTTCTGACCTTGACCTAGGCATCTACTACTCTGAACAACAACCCTTTGACATTGAAAAAATAAAAGCCATTTCTGAAAAGTATGCTGACAACGAGCAACCTACGGTTACTGGTTTTTACGAGTGGGGGCCTTGGGTGAATGGTGGTGCCTGGATAAATACTGCCAATGGTGAAGTGGACTTTCTCTATAAAAACATTGAGCAAATTACGAAGACCATTGAGAACGCCAAAAATGGTATCTGGGAAAACAACTTTGAACAACAACCACCCTACGGCTTCTCGTCCGTCATTTTCCTTGCAGAAACGAATAATAGTCTCCCACTTTATGACCCAGAAGAGGTGGTCAAGAACTTAAAAGAAAGCGTAAAGCAATATCCCCCGAGGTTAAAGCAGTCAATTGTTCAGCAAGCTCTGTGGTCGGCGGAGTTTACTATTTGGCAAGCCGAAAAATTTGCCAGCAAAGTTGATATATACAATACGGTTGGTTGCTTGACGAGAGCTATCAACAATATAGTTTCAGCACTTTTCGCTTTGAACGAAACTTATCCAATGGGAGACAAACGAGCAATCAACATTTTGGAACAAGCGAAAATTAGACCCGTAGGCTTGGCAGCCAAGATTGACAATATTTTGTGTTGCAACCAACACACACTAATTGACAATGTATTGCAATTAAAAAATCTGTTTGATGAAATCGTGGCATTTGCAAACGGACAATACAAACCATACTATAAATTATCATAACGAATGATATGTCCATCCGCGGGCACGCGGCAGCGGCGGCCCAAAGCCCACGACGACGTGGAGAATTTCCCCACCAGTTCACGGCCAACTACCTGTTCCTGGTCAATGCCACCGAGAGCGACCTGCCCCGCGTAAACCAGGCCTCCCTGGCCCGCAAGCCGGAACTGGACACCGAGTGGGCCAAGCTGTCTCGGCGGCATTTGGCAGCTGTAGGGACAAGGCATGCCTTGTCCCTTTTTGACACGCCGCCTGTCCCTATGTTTTGAAACCCACCTGCCCAACCAAATGACCCAGAACGGCCGTAATTGTATTATTTTGCCCTCTCAAAACCCATTTAGCTCGTCCTCATACCAAAGTCAAATGGGGCTTAGGGTTTCCAATTCTATAATGATACCAAAATCAAATAAGCGTTGCGGGTTCCTAGTGCTGTAAATAATTGATAAACAAGGAGAATAATCATTTAACCATGCAACCACTAAGTCATTTTAGTATTAATTGATAATTAATTAATCACGAAACCATCAAGTCATTTTACCCTAAACCCATGTCAGCCCCTCACAACCCCTGGGTAACCCTCAGCACCCGCGAAGTTTACGACAACCCCTGGATCCGCGTGCGCGAGGACCAAGTGCTCAACCCCAAAGGCGGGCGCGGCATTTACGGCGTCGTCAGTTTCAAAAACATCGCCATCGGCATCATCCCCATCGACGCCGACGGCCACACCTGGCTGGTGGGCCAGTACCGCTACTCGCTCAACGAGTACTCCTGGGAAATCCCCATGGGCGGGGGCAAAATCGGCGTGCCCATCCTCGAGTCGGCCCAGCGCGAACTCAAAGAAGAGACCGGGTTTACCGCCGGCCGCTGGACCAACATCATGAAAATCCACACCTCCAACTCCGTAACCGACGAGGCGGGCTACGTGCTACTAGCCGAAGAACTCACCGCCGGGGAAACCGAAATGGAAGAAACCGAAGAACTCGCCCTGCGCAAACTACCCCTGCGCGAAGCCTACGAAATGGTGATGCGCGGCGAAATCACCGACGGCATCAGCGTAGCCGGGCTGCTCAAAGCCTGGCTGCTGCGCGGGCGGGCCTAAACCCCAGAGGTTCAATAGACCTCTTGCACATCACCCGCACTCGGTTCAAAATTTCGTCCCCTCCCCGACGGACGACAAAAACGAGAGTTTTTGGGCGAGAAAGTGTGGCTGGATAGGGTGGGGCCATCAAGGGCAGATTTTGAACTAAAATTCGGCCTTTCACCTAGCCAGAAATCTAATCAGCAAGAGGTTCAATCATTGCCAAAGTTAACGTGAGGGGGCTTGCCCCGCGCGCGGGCAACCGGGTACGCGGGGCCGCCCGCCCGTTCGCGCGGGGCCGGGGTGCTCCGGGGGCCGCATAAGCTCCCGTATGGTTTGGGGGCGGGGGCCAAACCCTGCCGACGGCTTAAAGCCTCGGCAGCGGTTTTTTTGGCCCCCGCCCCCAAACCACACCGCTCCTCACGTCGCGCCCTCCGCCCCCCTAAGCCAGCCACTGCCCAGCCTTGCGCCCCCGGAGCGGGCCTCCCCGTCCTCATCCCAACAACCCTCCAAAAGCCTAAAACCCTTGGGGGGGTGCCCAGCGGCCAAACTTCTTACCCCCAACCGCCCAGCGGGCCAGCCCCAAAATCAGGTAAAAGTCGCACCTCTCTAAATTCATAAACACCTGATAATCAGTAAAAAATCATGCAATCATGCAATCATGCAATCATTTAACTAACCGCGCTTGCTGATGCCGCCAACGCCCGCAAATAACCGGGCGTGTGCAGCAACCGGCTGCCGTACCACGAAAACAACTCGCCGTCCACCAATCGCACCTGGGCCGGGGGGCAAAACGCCGCCACTTCCGCTAAGTGCTTGGCTTTAAAGGGGAACGGTTCCGACGAGAGCAGCACCCACTCCGGGGCCAAGGCGGCCCACTGCTCCGGGGCCACCACCGGGTAGCGGCCCGCCGCCGCCGGGAGCACGTTTTGCCAACCCGCGCGGGCCAGCATATCGCCAATGAACGTGCCCGGCCCGGCGGCCAGGTACGGCTCCCGCCAAATGAGGTAGAGCACCCGCCGGGCCGGGCCGGGCGGCAGGGCCGCAAATGCCGCCGTTAATTCCGCCCCCAGTTGCTGGGCGGCGGCCCCCCGGCCCGTGAGCTGCCCCACCGCCCCGATCATGTGCAGGGCCTGGGGCAAGGCATCGATTTGGCTCGTCCACACGGGCACGTGCGGGCGCAGGGCTTCCACGGTTTCGCGCAGATTTTCTTCCTGGTTGGCCAGCACCAGGTCCGGTTGCTGGGCCAAAATGCGGGCCACTGGGGCGTTTTTAGTGCCGCCCACCACCGGCACGGCCCGCACCGCCGGGGCCGGATGGATGCAGAACTTGGTGCGCCCCACCACCTGCGGGCCGGCCCCCAAGTAAAACAGCAACTCCGTTTGCGACGGCACCAACGACACGATGCGCCGGGCCGGGGCGGTCAACTCAAATGCATGGCCAAGCGGGTCGGTGAAACAGGGCATGATGGCAAAGATAGGCGAGAACCGGGCAACCGCTCACAGGGGCTACGCCCACTGGTAGGGTTCCGGGCTTTACTGCCCTTCCCTCCAGCGGGGCTCCGTGGCGACCGGGCAACCACAAGGGTTGCCCCTACCCGATTGACTCCGTTCCGCCCTTCCATTGGCACACGGCAAGCCTAGTCCTAACGGTGGCCAACAATTACCATCACTCTTCAAAAAATTGAAAATCAAGAATTTATCCCAGAAGACCAGACCAAAACCTCGTTGCCAAATCACCTAATCCCGCACCACCACCCGCCGCACCTCGGGCCCAGCCTGGAGCAGGTACAGCCCGGCGGGCAGCCCGGCCAGGTCCAGCTCGGTGGTGGCTTGGCCGGGGGGCGGGGCCAAGCGGCGCACCTCGGTGCCCAGGGCGGTGAGCAGGCGCAGTTCGGCGGGCGGGCGGCTGCCCCAGTCCACCCGGAGCTGGTGCTGGGCCGGGTTGGGGTACACGCGCCAGGTGCCCGCCGCGCCGCCGGGGCCGGTGGCGGTGGTGAGGCACTTGGTTTGGCTGGCCACCAGGCCGTACCACAGCGTCGGGTCCGTCAAACTGATCTCGAACTGGCCGGGGCTGGTGGGGCAAATCTCCCGGCTGCCGCGCGACTGCCCCGTGGGGTCCAGGGTGTGTAAAATCAACTTTTCGGCCTGCATTTGCACCCGCAAGCGCACGCGCACAGGCTCCTGGCTGGTGGGCGCATTGCCCCAGTTGGCCCCCACCGAGTTGTTGGCGGTGTTCCAGATAGCCCCCGTGTTCTGGGTACGAGTGCTTAGGGTGAGCAGCGAGGTATCGGCTTGGGCCAGGTCGCGGCTGCCGGTGGTTACCCAGGTAAGGGTGCCAAAGTTGTTGGCTTCCAGCAAAGTAACTGGCCCGGCCGTGGCGTTCGCGTTTTCGTTGAGTGCCCCGGCCAGGGCCACAAAGCGGGGCGCGGCCACGGTGAGCAGGCCCGTCCTTTGGTTCAGCGTGGTTTGCCCGGTGCTGGTGCGGAAGGTCTCGGTTTGGGCGGTGGGCAAGCTCGCGGGGTTGAACCCGGCCGGATCCTGGTAGCTACCCACCCGCAACGAGTGGCTAAATTGCAGGGCCAGGTTGTAGGGCACATACTTGCCCCAGCGGCCTTGGTTGTCGCGCTCGTGGCTGCGGTAAATATCGCGCGGGGCGTAGTTGACCAGCGTGGGTTGGCCTTCGCTCGCCAGCCCCTGGCGGAACGCATACGCGCAGGCGGGGAACTGGGCCATCACGGCGTTGTCGGCATGGAGCGAAAAATAGTTGCCCACCCGGTCCTGGTAGTAGGTTTCCTCCGGCTGGCCAAAGTACTCGAAGAACATAACCCCGTCCAGCCCGTGGAACCCGCCGTAGCCCACCAGGCCGGGCATCATCTCGCTGCGGTAGCGGTTGGGGTAGCCGTGGTTGTACTCGCTCACCGTGTAGGGTTTGCCCGCCAGGTTAACCCCGGAAAAAGCGTTGGTAAGGGCGTTGTAACTACCTGGTTTATAAACCGAATTGTTGCCGATGAACCAGTTGCGCTCGTCCCACGGGGTGCCGGGGAAATTGGGGTGATCCCAGTAGCTGTGGTCGTCGTAAAAATCCATGTTGCGGTGGATCATGCCCTCCTGGATGCCCACCAGGGCGTTGGTGCCCGTGATAGGCGCGCGCACGCCCAGGTCGTTGCGCAGGAAATTGCGCATGTCTTCCATAAACGCCTGTTGCAGGCCCAGGTAAAACTCGGCCAGGTCGGCGGTGCGCTGGCTGGTTACAAACAGCCGCTCGGCGTAGTTGGTGCGGCGCACGGTGCGGTTGGCCAAGGCTTCGCCGGGTTGCAGGCCCTCGGGGTTGGGCAGGCTCAGGCTCACGTCGTCGATCCAAACGGTGCCGTCATTGTTGCCCACCTGAAACGTGAGGCGGGCGCGGTTGTCGTTGTCCTCCGAGGCCACCACCGCCAGCCGGTAGGTTTGCCAGGCGGTGGTAAGTTCTACTTCTTGCCCTCCATAATAAGTGTAAGGCTCGTTGTCGCGGGTGAGGGCGGCCACCAAGCGGCGGTTTTTGCTGGCCCGCGCCCGGAACTGGATCACGTAGCTACTGTCCTTGCGCACCGAAAAGTTGACGTATTTCAACTGCACGTGCCAGGCCTCGGTGCCGGGCCGGGCCAGGTTGACGCGGATCGACCGGCTCCCGCTGGCGGGCTGTTCGGGGTCGAGCGTGGCGGTGGCTTGGGCCCCGGCATTTTGCTCCACCTGCCAGTTAGCGGGCAGGGCGGTGCTTTCAAACCCGCCGTTTTCCACCAAGTTGGGGGCGGGCCGGGGGCTGCCCTGCCAGGCGGCGGCCAGCCGGGCCGGGGTCTGGTATTTGGCCAGCAAAAAGGCGTTCCATAGGCTGTCGAGCCGCCGCACGTGGCGGGCCAGCAAGTGGCCGCCCAGCCAGGCCGGGCGCAGTTGGTCGTCCTTCCACATGCCGTACAGCGAGTTCTCGTTGATGATTTCCACCATGGCCAGGGCCGGGTCCTGAGCCAGGGGCAGGCCCGTGTGCGGGTTCACGCGCGTGAGCAATTGGCGGGCGTATTCCTTTTGCAAGGCCACCATTTGGGGGTCAAAAATGGTAACGCCCTTGCCAAAGTCCTTGAGCGAGTCGGCCCCGGCCACGCCGTCGCGTTCGCTAAACGTGCGCGACACGTTGAGGTTCATGTTGATATAGATGCCCTGCTTTTTCAGTTCGCCCAGCAGCCGCTCCAGGCGGTCCAGGGCGGCGGGGTTGAACGAGCGCGTGCCCTGCCCCGGCGAAAACAGGGTGTAGGGCGGCTGCATCCACGGGTTATCGATGTGGTGGAAACGCACCAGGTTCACGCCCATTTTGCGCAGCCGGGCCGCCACCCGGGTGGCCGTTTCGGCGTTGGGGAACGCCCCGCCCGCCGTGATATTGACCCCCCAAAAATAAATGGGGCGGCCACCCACCGCAAACTTGTCGCCCTGCACGCTCACCCGGTCGGCCTCGGTGAGAGTACGCCCCGCAAACCGGGGCAAAAACGCGGACGGCGTGGCATCGCCCGGCGGCAGGGTAAAATTGAACCCGTTGGTAAAATTCTGGGCCAGGGCCAGCGGGGCCAGCCCCAGGCACATGAGCAAGGTGAGCAGTTGTTTTCGCATGTTGGTGGTCGGTTTAGTCGGTGGGCGACCCGGCGGGGGCTTCCCGTTATAAAACACAAACGAACGGCGGCTTTACTACATTGCGGGGAAAAAATCAAAAGCCTATTGAGCCACCCGTAGGTTTACCCAAAATTTAGCATTGGGTCTGAGCGTAGCAACCTTTCATCCGCCGAGCACGTTATAGTGGGTTATTTAGTCTCACCAGCGGTTAACCTCATTTACAATAGGCCCCTCACAAGTTGCCTGTTGCTGTTCAAAAATTTGCGTTTCGGCCCCCGGACTCGCCCAAAAGTTGAAGGGCTTTCATCGTCGTTTGGTGGCAGAATGAGCGTTTTTGAGCGAGTCGGTATGGCTGGCCAGCGTGCTGACGAGAAGGGTGATCCTGAACGAAATTTCAATTTTCCAAAAGGCATAATAGTGTGAAAATACAGGCCGTAATAAATAGAGTTTTTGTGTGTTGATAATGAGCATCTTAGCTGAATTGGGAGGAAGCCCCTCCCCGACGGACGACCAAAACGAGAGTTTTGGGGCGAGGTAGTGCGGCTGCTTGGGGAGGGGCCAAAACGGGCGGGTTAAAAAGCGATTTTTCAATAAAGTTCAATTAAAAATGTGTTTATGGAAGTAAAATTTGCATTCCGCTCTTCCGTCGGGGAGGGGACGCAACTTTGAAGCGAATAGGAGGTGGTGGACAAGAGGCCGATTTAAGTCAACTATTTGATTTTCAAGATGCAAAAACTCTAATGTGCGAGTAGGTAATTTGGAATTATCAGGCCAATTTTAAAAATTACCTTGGTTAAGTTTGCAAAATATCTCGCTAAACGAGTTTGTGGCAATTTCAAAACGACATCGTCAAAATTAAACTTTAAAAAACAAGAAAAGTAATGGTAAATCGCATCTCATTTTTTGCCTTATGGGCGGTTTTAGTAAGTACTTCTGTCCGGGTTGCTGCCCAAAAGCCCGATGTTGTGCAACCGGGAAGCCCAAGTGTCAACACCACCCTCCTGCACACAGGAAGTTTTGTGTGGGAAAAAAAAGTCAGCGAGCTTATCTCTGATCGTTTTGAACGCCAAAACGTTTGAACCCATCCGCGCCCAAGCCGAAACCGAAAGCTTTTCTTACAATATTACGTTTGGAAGCACCATAAAAGGCGAATTAGAAAATTTTAAAACCGGGGAAAAGGAAAAATTCAATGAGCCAATTGAAGAAAAGTTTTTTGTTGGTAGTTCGTTGGAAATTTTGGTGAGCCTCTTGCCACTGGCCCAAGGTTACAAAGCATTCATCCCACAAGTAACTTTTGACGAGGGCTACCGGACCAAGGTGATGCGTTGGGAAATCGAGAAAATTCAAGAGTATAAAATGCCTTCTTGCAACTTAGGGGAAGTGATCGATGTGTTCTTAGTGGAACTTAGCAATACACTATTAGTTGGAGAAAGTTATAAAATGGTGATCGATAAGAACACCAGAAGGATCATCATGAACATCAAAAATGCGGGTAACGGTGAAAAATTTTATGTAGATGCCGAGAGAGACCTCAACCCGATAAAAACAAAGTTTGATCCTACGGCGGCCAAAGCAATGATCAGCCAAGGCTCCTCCAGCATTACAGGGCAGGCTTATACCATTGACGAAAACCTGCCAAAGTCTTCGTTCCAAAGACCGAAAAGGATCCTTGCCCCCGTCGGTAGCATTGTCATGCTCATCCCCAATACCCCTTATTTTAAAGAGTGGTTGGGGTTCAACACTTCGATACGCCAAAAATTTCCGCCGGAGTTTGTTGGCAAAGAGGTAATTAAGGGTTGTGGCGGCTATCCTCTACCATTGGAGGTAAGGGATCAAACCCTTGTTACGGAAGTTACGGACAACAAAGGTAGTTTTTCGTTCCAAAACCTGAAACCCGGCGAGTACCATGTGTTAGTCCAGTTTGTGGCAACTAAATATACGCATACTACCAAAACCCCCACCGGCGGATATACCGTTAGCGTAAATCCCGACGGCACCGGATCGGCCTCGCCCATTATGGATGTTAAACATTGGGGATCACCGACCAATGTAAGTAATTATGCCTTGGTAAAGATAAGTAGTGAGGGCGAAACCGTAAAGGTGAAGTTGAAGGATTGATGCCTTCAGAATTTATATTCAGGTTGGGGTTAGCTAAACATAAAAGCTAACCCCAAGCTGGGTTAAAAAACTGCCTATAGGATGCTCTTGGTGGTAATGAGCTAACAGTTATGAACCCAACGGCACAAATGACCGCGATTTGTCATTCTTTTGGATTGAGATGTTTCAAACCCTACACCATTGTCAATCCATAAACCCTTGTCAAAAGTATTATCCAAAACTCGCAATGAAACCTTCTGTAAAAAATATCATTACAATCCAACACACAGAATCGATACATCATACAAATGGAATGGTCGGTTCTTGGACGGATTGGGAATTATCTCAAAAAGGAAAAAAACAAGCGGAGCAAATTGGAGAAAAGTTAGCCAAAGAATTACATCAAAAAACCTTTGAAGTATATTCGTCTACCTTGCTAAGAGCAAAACAAACCGCCGACATAGTTTGTAAGCACTTGAAAATAAACCCGAAATATACAGAAAAGTTAAAAGAAAGGAATCTAGGTTTAGCTGTAGGAAAATCCGTGGAGTGGTTATGGAAGAACATAGAAAAAGAGGAAAACACCATCGATGAAAAATGTTTTCAAGATGCAGAGTCGCGCAGAGATGTTTGGCATAGACTGTCCCCTTTTTATGAAGAAATATTGAATAGTGAAGTTGAAAACATCATGCTGGTTTCGCATGGAGATACATTAAGCATCTTTAACGCAATGTGGCTGGGTTTAAATCCTGAATTCCTAAATCATTATGATTTACAGGGTAAACCGGGCGGAGTTTCATTTTTTGTGAGAGACAACAAAGGAAAACATATCATTAACAAACTCAGTGATATGTCTTATCTCTAAGAATAAATCAATAAAAACCGCTATCCCTAGCCTGGATTTTGCTTTAAGTGGGCTGATGAGCCAACCTAAAAATCAGTTTTTTAACTTTGGAGTAGGTTCACGCTTCAAAACCCGCCCGGATGCCAAGCCATGTCCGTTAGCGCAGCCCACCCCCCAGCCAACTCTAGCTATTACCACCGTCATTGTATGCTCCATTTAACCCGCACCGATGCCCAAAACCCGGATTTCCGCCGCCTGGTGGCCGAGTTGGATGCCTACCTGCGGGTAAAAGATGGGGCAGACCACGCCTTCTATGCCCAGTTCAACGGCTTGGCCCAAATTAACCACGCGGTGGTGGCTTACTGGCAAGGGCAACCCGTGGGCTGCGGGGCGTTTAAGCCGCTGCCCACCTTGGGGCCTGCCACCGCCGAGATCAAGCGGATGTTCGTAGTGCCCGAGCAGCGGGGGCGCGCCATCGGCGGGGTCGTGCTGGCCGAACTGGAACGTTGGGCCACCGAACTGGGCTACCCCCACTGGGTGCTGGAAACGGGTACGGGCCAAACCGAGGCCCTGCGCTTGTACCAAAAGGCGGGGTACACCGTGATGCCCCACAATTATGGCCAATATGCGGGCGTGGCGGGCAGCGTGTGCCTGGAAAAATCGCTAACTTAGCCGCCTCACCATTCCCCCGCGCGCATGGAAAAACTGCCAATCGTGCAGGCTACGGCCAACCGCCTGCTCAACCAAGTTTATAAGTCGCTTGATAAGGTCATTTTGGCCGTACCCGAAGGCCAACTGGGCTTCCGGGCCACCGAGGCCAACATGAGCTTTGGGCAAATTGCCCTGCACGTGTACCAGGCCGCGCTGGTGTTCACCCGCTCCATCGTTACGGGCCAGGTCGACTTTGCGGACAAGGCGCTGATCCCCCTGGAGGCCGAGCAGGTGTGCACCCCCGCCCAGGTGGTGGCCTATGCCCAGCAGGTGCAAAACTTCATGCGGCAAACCCTGGCCACCCTCACCGAGGCCGACGTTACCCGGCCCATCAAAGCCCCGTTTGGCGAGCTGAACGGTCTGCGGGTGTGCAACGTGATGCTGGAAGAAGCCATCCACCACCGGGGCCAGCTCACCATTTACTTGCGGTTGCTGGGCGTGGCCCCGCCCAGTATCTACGACCACCGCTAGCCTGGGCCTGACCATAAAAAAGCCGCCCAACTTGCTGCGGGCGGCTCAAGGTCGTTTACCTAAGGGTTAAAAGAGGGAAACTGAGCGTAAGTTGAACGGTAAGCGAAGGTAAGTTTGGCTTGATTATTTAGTTTAGTGGCAAAACGCCAGACAACAGGGGTGAAATAACGCATAACTTCCCAATTTACAAAAAACTTATCGGCCTAATTTACGAAAACTTGTTACTTTACCGCACTCATTCAATTTTACCCACACCATGCGACAATACAAGACCGTATCGGAACTTGATCAACTTAAACGATTTGAAAAAATTAAGACCGAGGTTTACAGCGACTCGGCCGAAGCCTCCAAAGCCGTGGCCCAGGAGATCGCGGCCTTGATCAAAATCAAACAAAAGAAAGGCGAAGTGGCTGTTTTGGGGTTGGCCACCGGCTCCACGCCCACCCGCGTGTACGGCGAGCTGGTGCGCATGCACAAGCAAGAGGGCCTCAGCTTCTCCAACGTGATTACCTTTAACCTGGACGAGTATTTCCCCATGCCGCCGCAATCGCTGCAAAGCTATGTGCGGTTCATGAACGAGTATTTGTTCGACCACATCGATATCCCGCGCGAGAACATCCACATCCCCGACGGCACCCTGGCCGTGGAAAACGTGCCGCGCTACTGCTTTGATTACGAGCGCAAAATCGCCGAAGTGGGCGGCATCGATATCCAAGTCCTCGGCATTGGCCGCACCGGCCACATCGGGTTTAACGAGCCGGGGTCTTCCAAAGAATCGGTTACCCGCCTCATTACCCTGGACCACCTGACCCGGGTGGACGCCGCCAGCGACTTCTACGGCGAAGAAAACGTGCCGCGCCGGGCCGTTACCATGGGCGTGGGCACCATCCTGAAAGCCCGGAAAATCGTGCTCATGGCCTGGGGCGAGGGCAAGGCCCGGATCATCAAAGCCACGGTGGAGGGCCAGGTAACCGACCTGATCCCGGCCACGTTTTTGCAAAACCACCCCAACGCCACCGTGGTGCTCGACGACGCCTCGGCCGCCCACCTCACCCGCACCAAAACCCCTTGGCTGGTAGGCCCGTGCCGCTGGGACCAAGCCCTGACCCGCAAAGCGGTGATCTGGCTGTGCCAAACCGTGAACAAGCCCGTGCTCAAGCTCACCGACAACGACTACAACGAGCACGGCATGGCCGACCTAGTTACCGAGCACGGCCCGGCCTACAACATCAACATCGACGTATTTAATAAACTACAAAACACCATTACCGGCTGGCCGGGCGGCAAACCCAATGCCGACGACAGCCGCCGCCCCGAGCGGTCGAAGCCGTTCCCGAAGCGGGTGCTCATTTTTAGCCCCCACCCCGACGACGACGTGATCTCGATGGGCGGTACGCTGATCCGCCTGGTGGAGCAGGGGCACGACGTGCACGTGGCCTACCAAACCTCCGGCAACATTGCCGTGTTTGACGACGATGCCCTCCGCTTTGCCGACTTTGTGCGCGACATGGCGGGCAACGCGGGCCTGAAACTAGAAGAGGCGTCGGCCTGGTTCAAACTAGTGGCCGACGGCATCCATAACAAGAAGCCCGGCGAAGTGGACATTCCCGAGGTGCAGCACATCAAAGGCATGATCCGCCGGGGCGAGGCCAAAGCCGCCTGCCGCTACTGTGGCGTGCCCGACAGCAACATGCACTTTCTGGACATGCCCTTTTACGAAACCGGCCGGGTGAAAAAGAAGCCGATTGGCGAGGCCGACGTAAAAATCGTGGCCGACCTGATGGCCAAGGTGAAGCCCCACCAAATTTACGCCGCCGGCGACCTGTCGGACCCGCACGGGACGCACCGGGTGTGCTTGGCCGCCATTTTCCAGGCCGTGGAGCAGTTGAAAGCCGAAAAGTGGATGAAAGACTGCTACCTGTGGCTGTACCGGGGCGCCTGGCAAGAATGGGACGTGGACCAAATAGAAATGGCCGTGCCCATCAGCCCGCTGGAACTCCTCAAAAAGCGGCGGGCCATTTTCAAGCACCAGTCGCAAAAAGACCGGCCGCTGTTCCCCGGCTCGGATGCCCGCGAGTTTTGGCAGCGCGCCGAAGACCGCAACCGGGCCACCGCCAAGCTCTACGATGCCCTGGGCCTGGCCGAATACGAGGCCATGGAAGCCTTTGTCCGGTACAAGTTTTAAGCCGACTTCCCTGATTTGTTGCAAAGCCCCTTTGCTGGGGCTTTTTTTATGCCGATTACTGAGCTTGGGGAACGGTCGCATCAGTAGAGTTAAAAGAGTGTGCTGCTGTTTTTCTGCATTAGACCTCTTGCATATTAGATGCACTAGTCTTGAAAGTTGCGTTCCCTCCCCTTGGGGCAGGGCTAATCCCTTCTATTTTTGGTGTCTTTTTGCGGGCCGTTTTTACCAAGCTTGGCCTGGTCAAAAGCCCAAAACTAGCTTCGCGTCTTAGCGGCTTTGCGAGAGTTTTTTTTGAACGGATCGCCCCTCCCCTTGGACGGCCAAAACAAGAGTTTTTGAGCGAGTAAGTGCGGCTGGCCAGGGAGGGGTCGGAAAGGGCGGATCTCGAACGAAAATTCCGGGCTTTCACCCGGCTAAAAACCTAATCTGCAAGAGGTCTATTATTGGAGGCGGTAAAAAATATTGAACCGCTGAGCTTTAAAAAGAGTAACTATTGGATGGCTTGATAAGCAATAGCTTGCAAATTTTTAAAATTTGCTTATGCGAGCACCAAAATAAATAATCATTTGATAATAAATAAGTTACCTAGTGAAGCCTGAGATTGGCCAACCATCGCCTAATTTTGCCTAGTTTCAGCCCAAACCCATTTCTATGCGTGGCCTTAACAAAGTAACCCTCATCGGCAACCTGGGCAAAGACCCGGAAGTGCAGGCCCTCGAGGGCGGGGTAAGCGTGGCCAAGTTTTCGCTGGCCACCTCCGAAAGCTACCGTGATAAAGACGGTGTCCTGCAAACCGATACTGAATGGCACAACATTGTGGCCTGGCGCGGGCTGGCCGACTTGGCCGCGAAGTACCTGCGCAAGGGCAGCAGTATCTACCTGGAGGGTAAGCTCAAAACCCGCTCCTACGAGGACAAGGAAGGGCAAAAAAAGTATGTAACCGAGATCATCGCCGAGCAGATCATCATGCTCGACAAACGCAAAGACTACGATGAGCCCGACTGACCACGCCGACTGGTGGCTTTCGCCCCAAGTATTCCTTGAGCCAGCCACCCACCAAGGCCACGCAGTGATTTTCATCCGCTTCGCCTTTGATGCCGCCCTGGCCAAAGCGGTGCGCAGCCTGCCGGGCGCCAAGTGGAGCCAGAGCCAGAAAGCCTGGCACGTGCCCGACAACGCCGCCTACCGCCAGCGGTTCGGCCTGCCGCCCCGGCGAATGGGCAAGGATATCCTGCTGCACCTCCACGAGGCCAACCACCCGGCCCTGCAACGGTTTATCGAGACCCTGCAGCTCAAGGCTTACAGCCCCAGCACCATCCGCACCTACCGCAACGAGTTTGCCCAACTGCTGGCCCTGCTCAAGGGCGTGCCCGTGGACACCCTCAATGCCGAGCGGCTGCGCAGCTACTTCCTCTACTGCACCAACGAACTGAAACTGGCCGAAAACACCCTGCACAGCCGCATCAACGCCGTCAAGTTCTATTTTGAGCAGGTACTGGGGCGGGAGAAATTTTTCTTTGACATCCCCCGCCCCCAAAAACCGTCCATCCTGCCCAAGGCCATTAGCCCCCGCGATGTTAAAAAGCTGTTCGAGGTAACCACCAACCCCAAGCACAACCTGATGCTCAAACTTTGCTACGGCATGGGCCTGCGCGTGAGCGAGATCGTAAACCTAAAAGTTACCGACATCGACTCGGGCAGCATGCAAGTGCTCATAGCGCGGAGCAAGGGTAAAAAAGACCGCTATGTAAACCTGCCCGAAACTATTTTGGACCAACTGCGCACTTACTATAAAGAATACCGGCCTAAAATATACCTCTTCGAGGGGCAGTACGGCAGCCAGTACAGCACCCGTAGTGCCCAGGCGGTTTTCAAAAATGCGCTGAAAAAAGCCAAAGTCAACAAAAACGTGGGCATCCATAGCCTTCGGCACAGCTACGCCACCCATTTGCTCGAGGCCGGCACCGACATCCGGTTCATCCAGGAACTGCTGGGGCACCACGACCTCAAGACCACCATGCGCTACACCCACGTGGGCGAGAAAAACATCAAAAACATCAAAAGCCCGCTGGACAAGCTGTGAGCCTTGTCCGCCCGCAAGGCCATTGGGGGGAACTACCATACACCAAGACCCACGACCACCACCTCAGAAAACGCGATGCGCATTTCGTATTGCCAGCCTGCCCAGCGCGAGCAAAGCCACTGTCAACCGCCTGAAAATTAGTATTTTAAAAAAATACAGGGCGCAACTTGGAATTGTCGCGCCGACTTTGCAAATTGCATTGACGCAACGTGCCAGTTGCGTCAATTTACAAGTTAGCGGTCAGCTAAAACAACATTACGATAGACAATGAAAATAGAGAAAATTATACCATTTGACGGACAACATTGCGAAACAACTGCAACAGGAACTTTGTTGCGACAAATCGGAATTGAACTTACCGAACCTATGCTTTTTGGTTTGGGCGAAGGACTTGGATTTATCTTTTGGAATATGAAATCAATGAATTTTCCTTTCATTGGTGGGCGAGTAAAACCAGATGTATTGACTGAAAATATTGCACGAAATCTAAACCTTGAATTGACCGTAAAAGAGACTTCGTCAACTCAAAAAGCGTGGGACAACGTAAAAGAACTTATTGATAACGGACAAGTGGTAGGCTTAAAATTAGACTGTTTTCATTTACAATATTTTTCACGACCATTTCATTTTGCAGGACACTATACAGCACTTTATGGTTACGACAACGAAAACGCATTTTTGGTAGACACCAAACAGCAAGGCGGACAAGTGAAAACAAGTTTGAAAAGTTTGGCTTTGGCAAGAGCCGAAAAAGGTCCGATGTCATCTAAAAATTTGTATTACACATTGCGTAAGACAAACAAAATGTACGATTTGAAATCTGCAATAATTACAGCAATTAGAAATAATGCAACTGAATATATTAATCCACCAATTACAAATATTGGTTACAAGGGAGTTTATAAAACAAGTTCTGAAATTGTCAAGTGGTTTAAGACAAGTAATGACATTGAAAATGATTTTAAAACATCTGCAATGCTTATGGAAAAAGCAGGAACAGGTGGAGCATTATTTAGAAATTTGTACCGAGACTTTTTAAAAGAAAGTTATGACTTGCTAAAACTTGACAAACTAAAAACAGGATACGAAGCATTTGTAGAAATTGCTGAACTTTGGATTTCAGTTTCGCAACTTTTTGAGAAAGTAAGCCAAACGAAAGACATTAAATTTATTGAACAAGCATCGGAAATTTTAAAAACAATATCTGACAAAGAAAAAAAGACAATGGAAATATTGACGACAATATAGCCGAACCGCTAACAGGGGTTTTGCAAAAGTGGGGCATTTGTGCAAGGTTCAATATTTGGAATTCTAATGAACTTTTGTGCTAATATGAACATTTGTACTTCTAATTCCCCACCTTCGCAAAGCCCCAAAACGTTAGCAGCAAGCGCAAAGCGACACCCTAAAATTTCAAAATGGCCAAGACAAAAAATAATCAACGTAAAGGACTT
Organism: Bernardetiaceae bacterium; assembly: GCA_025454895.1. Lineage (GTDB taxonomy): Bacteria > Bacteroidota > Bacteroidia > Cytophagales > Thermoflexibacteraceae > JALONO01. The sequence goes on along the minus strand of JALONO010000187.1, from coordinate 2,112 downwards.
CATCTTCATAGGACGCATCCAATTTTATTTGGTGGCAACCCAACTGACAGACAAAATGTAACTTTTGTCACAAGACTTCAACATGCAGAACTTGCTACATTTTGGAATAGAAAAGTAGTAGATATAAAAAACCAAACGAATGACACAACTGCTTGAGAAATTAGCAAACAGCTTTGACATAGTTTCGCCGGCGACATCTTCTGCAATTGATAGTGCTGAAAAGTTTTTCAACTTAAAATTACCGACTGAATATAAATATTTTTTGCAATTTTCAAATGGACTTGAAGGTGAAACGGCAGATGGCTACCTTGTACTTTGGGGTGCCGAAGAACTCATTGAATTAAACCAAGCATATAATGTCAACGAATTTATATCAAACATTATTCTCATCGGCTCTGACGGTGCAGAAGATGCGTTTGGCTTTGACACAACAAATATGAGTATTGTTAAGCTGCCGTTTATTGGTATGGGACACATTCCAAACGAAAAACTTTCAGACACATTTAGCGGCTTCTTGTCATCACAAATTAAAGAGGAGAACAAAAGTTTTTTTAAGCGGCTTTTCGGTTGATACAAAACGCCAGCAGGCAACAGGCGGTTTGGCAATATGGCGGGCGACGAATATATTCTCAACTTTTTGTTCGCTATTCGGCTTCAGTTCCAGCCGACTAGTAAAGCTGAATAATGGAACAAACAATAAACTTTTAATTATAAATTTAGCAGCGGTTATGGGCTTACGATTTTCAAATACCGCCACCATCGCCAATACGTAACCGTCGGCTCTTTCCCTCCCAAAATCCGCTGCGGTCAATCTCTAGCCACTTGGATCCACCGGCAGGGCCACCGCCAAACGCTACGATGCCCTGGGTCATGCCTTTGGGCGGCATCAATTTTAAGCAGACGTTCCTGATTTGTCCCCAGCCCCTTTGTTGGGGCTTTTTTGTGCAGCTTCTTGGGCCTTGGGAACGGTTGCGGTTGCCGACCAGCCTTTGCAAATTGGCGCAATCCCGTAACTTGCCCGCCAACATGCAAGCATTGGAAAAATCTCCGGGTTCTTACCGCTGGACAATGGTGGCCCTGCTGTTTGCGGCCACTACCATCAACTATATAGACCGCAACGTGATCGGGTTTATGCTCCTGAGCGACGATTTTAGGCGGGCCATGCTGCAACTGCCCGCTGACCAAGTGCTTACGGCGGCCCACCTAGCCACTTTCAAGGAGCAGATGGGGCTGGTGGACGCGGCGTTCAAACTGGCCTACGGGCTGGGGTTCGTGTTCGTGGGCTGGCTCATCGACCGGCTGGGCACGCGGGTGGGGTTCGCCATCTCCATCTTTTTTTGGAGCGTGGCCGGCATGGCGGTGGCCCTGGTGCAGTCGTTTGGCGGGCTGCGGGTCGCCCGGTTTCTGCTGGGCCTGGGCGAGGCGGGCAACTTCCCGTCGGCCATTAAGTCGGTGGCGGAGTGGTTTCCGCAAAAGGAGCGCGCCCTGGCCAACGGGCTGTTCAACTCGGGGGCCAATGTGGGCATTATCCTCACGGCGGTGGCCGTGCCCTGGCTCACGCTCGAGTACGGCTGGCAGTCGGCCTTTGTGGTTACCGGGGCCTTGGGGCTGGGGCTGCTGGGGCTTTGGTGGCGCGTGTACTACCCGCCCGGCCAGCACCCCAAGCTGTCGGCGGGCGAGCGGGCGTACATAGCCCAGGGCCAGGCCGAGGAGCCGCCGGTCCGGGTATCGTGGTGGCGGCTGCTGGGCTACCGCCAAACCTGGGCGTTTGTAACGGGCAAGGTGCTGTCGGACCCGGTATGGTGGTTTTACCTGAGCTGGCTGCCCGATTTTTTTAACAGCAACGACGCGCTGGGCCAAAAGCTGGACCTGAAAACGGTGGGCCTGCCGTTTATTGTCATCTACCTGGTGTCCGATCTGGGCAATGTGGTGTTTGGCTGGCTGTCGTCGCGGCTGATCGGCCGGGGCTGGCCCGTGAACCGCGCCCGCAAGCTGACCCTGCTGGCCTGCGCCCTGTGCGTGCTGCCGGTGCTGTTTGCGGCCACTACCCACAACCTGTACGTGGCGGTGGCCCTGGTGGCGGTGGCCACGGCGGCCCACCAGGGGTTCTCG
>JALONO010000384.1 GCA_025454895.1 Bernardetiaceae bacterium | reverse complement strand
GCATCGATGGGCTGGGCCGCCGGGAAAGCCAGGCTGTACAGCCACCCGACCAAGGCAAAGGCCAGAAAATAGGCGAAAACAAAAAAAGCGCTCAGCTCGGTGGCCAGGACAAAATGGTCGAAAAACAGCCGCCGTTTCCAAAAAAACAGGAGCGACAGCAACAGGGCCGACAGCGGGATGAACAACAGCAGGCCCAGCTTGGTGGTGTTGGCCGACAGTTGGTCGTACCGCTTGGCCAGCTCGGGGAACTTGAGGCCGGTGGCCCGCAACTTCGCTTTGAGGGGAGGCACTGTGGCCCAGGTGTAGCCATACTGGTCGGAGGCATAGTCGGCCGAGAGCTTGCCGGGCCGGGTCAGGAACGCGCCCAGGGTAGCGAAGATGGTGCCCTCCATGCCAATGGCCAGGTGGAATATCTCCAGCACCACGTTTTTCATGTGCTTGTCGGCTTGGTGGTACACCTTTTCGCCACAGGCCGGGCAGTACTTGCCCGCAAACGAGTGCCCGCAGCTTTGGCAGGCCTGGGGCGGGGCTACGGGCGGGCTGGCCAGGACTTCGCCGGCCAAGGGGGCGGTTTGGGTAGGCATGGCAGGAACAGGGATCGCTATCGCAATATAGCTCATTATATAATCAGTAAACCGAGATGCAGTCGTTAATAGACTGCTTTCACATTCACTTTATTGCTTGATTAGCAACTTGGCGTTTCGCTCAAAAACTGCCACTTTTAGCCCCCACCCCGGCTAGCCGCACTTAATGGATTCAAAAACGTTCGTTTCTGAGCGAGCCTTTTTGGATTGTAAATTCAATCTTGTTATTGATAAGACTGATATAGAAAAGGTGTATTACTTATTGCCAATCCGCTGACTCTCCTTAAAATCCTGCTCAACGCCCGGTGGTTTTGCCCAGGCCAAAACCCTGAGAGGAACCTCGGGGCTCAAGCACCGCGCTAAGTGTTACGTTTTGAGCAGGAATGGGCCGCCGGGTTTTCAAACAAGTAAACAAAGTTTGGGCGGCTTGCTGGCCCATGGCAAAGGCAGGTTGGACTACCGTGGACAACGGCGGGTTCAACAAATGAGCCGTGGGCAAATTAGCAAAACCCACCACTTTTAACCGCTGCGGAATTTGCCAACCCTGGGCCTGGCAAACGGCGTAAGTAGCTAACGCCAATTTCTCGACCGAGGCAAAAATCCCGTCGGGCGGGTGTGGCGAGTGCAACAATTGACCAATTGCCTGTTGGGCCTCGGTTTCGTGCGTGCCACAGTACACCACCTGGGCCAGTGCGGTCAGGTTTTGCTGGCGCAGGGCCTCCAAGTAACCTTCCTGCCGTTGGCGGTCGATGGATAAATGGGGGGCCAGCGAGAGATAGGCCACCCGCTTGGCCCCTTGCTGCAACAGGTGCGCCGTGGCGTTAAACCCACTGGCAAAGTCGTCGGTCGTGATCCGGGCCGTATCGATCAGCGGGCATACCCGGTCAAAAAACACGAGGGGAATGCCCCGCTCGTGCATTTGCAACAAATGGGTAAAATCTTGGGGTTCAGCCGCTAAAGAGATGATGATCCCGTCGGTACGGCCGCTCTGCAAGTGCTGGCAAATGCTGGCTTCTTTGGCCCGGCTGTCGTGGGTTTGGTAAATGAGCACGTGGTAGTGGCTGGCCTGGGCCACTGACTCGATGCCGTCGATGGCGAGGGAGAAGAAGTGGTTGATTACTTCGGGCACAATCACGGCAATGTTCCGGGTTTGCTGCCGCCGCAGGCTGCTGGCATACGGATTTGGCTGGTAATGAAGTTGTTGGGCAAGCTCCATCACTCGGGCTTTGGTTTCCGCACTGATCTCATGGCTGTCTTGCAGGGCCTTCGAGACCGTGGAAACGGAAACCCCCAACTCCCTAGCCAAGGTTTTTAAATCGACTTTTGCCATACCGGGATAAATGTTGGGGTCGTTGTTTCCATACTTAATGGTTTACCACCACCAATTTAGGCGTGATAAAAATGGGTAAGCCGTAGAATTAACCAATCCCGAAATGCGCAAAAAAAACCATCTCCTCCCCTATTGCTACCCTCCAAAGTTCACTCAATCGTTTTCGTAAATTTAGCCAGGTGGGCTAAGTCCTGCAACTTAACCAAGACCTACTTTTGAGCAAAGCTTTCCCCAATATTTACTTGCCTGAAGTAACTTTTTCCCAAAAGCACAGTTGATTCTATCGATCAGCTTAACCTTGAAAACACAATTTTTACTTAACAATGAAAATGAAACATCTTTATCTGATTATGATGGCCAGCCTGCTCTGGGGGTTAGGCGGCATCGCAACGGCCCAGGCGCAAAACCAGCGGATTACGGGCCGCACCACTGACGAAAATGGCAGCCCCCTGCCAGGCGTAAACGTGTTGATCAAAGGCACCACGGTGGGCACCACCTCCGATGTGGATGGTCGTTACAGTCTGTCCATCGCCCAGCCAAACGCAACTTTGGTGTTCAGTTTTATTGGTTTCGAGCCCCAAGAAGTGGCTGTCGGGAGCCAATCGGTCATCAACGTGACCATGAAGGTCGACGTCAAGTCGCTCGAGGAGGTGGTGGTAGTGGGCTACGGCACCCAGAAAAAGTCCGATTTGACTGGCTCGGTGGCCAGCGTTACTTCTAAGGAGATCAAACAGGTGGCGGTGGCCTCGCTGGACCAGGCCCTCCAAGGCCGGGCGGCGGGCGTGCAGGTTACCCAGGCTTCGGCCGCACCGGGCGGG
>JALONO010000016.1 GCA_025454895.1 Bernardetiaceae bacterium | reverse complement strand
GTAAAGGCGGTTTTTTGAAAATCGATGCCCTTGCGCCCAACCAAATCCCGCTTGTTATCGTATCCAAGGGCGCGCAAGGTGGCCGGGTTGCAATCAATAATTACGTTGGTTACTGGGTTCACCACGCAAAGGGCATCGTTACTGATTTCAAATACGGCCTTGAGCATGGCCTCGCTGCGGCGCACGGTCTCGGCCTGTTGGCGGGCCAGGGTAATGTCGGTTACCCGGGCCACGTTTACCCACTGCCCGTTCATTTGCCCCACGCTAAGCACCACATGGCCCCAAAAAGTGGTACCGTCGGCTTTGAAGTATTCTACATCGCTTTCCCAAAACCCGTTTTCTTTGACCGTGCGCACCACCTCGCGCACCTGCTCAGGGCCAAATCGGCTGGTCTGCAACTCCTGGGCATCGCGCCCCAGCAGTTCTTGCTTGTTTTGGTAAGCAAACAAGCGCACCGCGGCCGAGTTGCAATTAATGATTTGGCCCGAGACGACGTCTAGTAGCACCATCGCATCGGCCGTGGCCTCAAACATGGTGTTGAGCATGGCCTCACTACGCCTAATTTGCTCATCTTTCAACTTGACCTCGGTGATTTCGGTGCGCACGCCCACCACAAACTGCACGTTGCCATCGGGGCCAAAAATGGGGGCCAGTTGGCTCAAAAAGTGCCGCTGGCCGGCCGGGCCGCCATCTTGCTCGTCGAAAGCCACGGCGGTTTTTCGGCTAAAAACCTCTTCCAGCTTGGCCAACCGAGACTCGCCCCGTGGCAAGTTACGGTTGATCCGTTGCCGAAACTCCGTCTCGGTTTTGCCCAGGGCCAGTTGCCTGGCCTTGGCATGGGGCAGCCCTTGTTGGTTCACGAGCATAAACCGCCTTTGGGCGTCGTAAACAGCCAGGTCGATGGGCAGGTTGTCCAGCACCGACTGGTAAAATTCCTGCTGACGGCTAATTTGGGCCTCGTAAGCCCGCGCGTTGGTTTGCAGGATGTAGAGCAAGATCAGCGACACGGCAATGGTGCCGATGAACGAACTGGCGTAAATCCGGCGCAAAGCTTCGGCGGGCAGTTGTACTACCGGGGCAATGGTAACGCCACTAAATTCTAAGTAAACCACCAACAATACCGAAAGCCCCACGACCAAATAAATAAAAAGCAGCTCGCGCCGCTCAAACAGGGCCGCCACCAACGAAATGACCGATAAAAGGTATAAGTGAATGCCCGCCCCGTGACCCAGCATGAAAAACCCGAGCATCACATTGCCCCAGCCTATGGTAAACAGCAGCAGCCGGGCCGCTAAATAACGTTGCCGATGATTGAGGTAAATGATCGTTAACCCTAATGTAAGTGAACCGGCCAGAAAAGCACTGTAAATAAATTGACCCAGAACGGAGTAGTAGGTCATGAAGATCAAATTGGTGCACGCCGCCAAAACCCCCAATTTGTTGACCAAGGAAATTTTACTCGCCACTTGCGGGGCCGTGCCCGGCTCAAGACCAATGCCCGCGATCCATCGCCATAATTTTGTTAAACCTAACACGTGCAGATAGCCCTTTTTTAATTTTGCGCCGCAAAGTTCGTTTTTTCTTGTCAAAAAAGACCGAGTACGGATGTGCTTTGTTGAATTTAAATTAATCATAGTCAGGAATTTAGTTTGAAACCGATCCTGCTTTGCGGGCGGCTCGCCCCCACGCCAAGTGGCTATCTGCACCTGGGCAACGGGCTAGCGTTCATTTTCACCTGGCTGCTGGTGCGCCGGGCGGGCGGGCGGTTACTGCTCCGCATCGACGACCTGGACGCGGCCCGGGCCAGGCCCGAGTACGTGGCCGCCATTTTTGAGGACTTGGCCTGGCTGGGCCTTGACTACGACCTTGGCCCCACCGGCCCCGACGATTTTTTTGCCCGGTGGAGCCAAACCCACCGGCTGGACCTGTACCACCAGGCCCTAGGCCAACTTGCGGAGTTTACCTTGCCTGACGGTGCCCCGCTCATGTACGCCTGCGCGCGCTCGCGGGCCCAGCTACAAGCAACCCCCGGCCCGGCCCCGCTGGCCCAGCGGCAAGTGGCGGCCCGCCTCGCTGCCGTGGCCGATGGGGCTTGGCGCATCCACACGCCGCCGGGCACCCAAGTGGCCTTGCAGCCTTACTGGCTAAGCCCGGCCGCCCCGGGGCCACCCCTCGCGGTGGACCTGGCCACCGCCCTTCCCGATTTTGTGGTGCGCCGCCGCGATGGCCTGCCCGCTTACCAACTGAGCACCGTGGTGGACGATGCCCACTTTGGGGTCAATTACGTGGTGCGCGGCCAAGACCTGCTGCCTTCCACCGCCGCGCAGGGGTACCTGGCTGGGTGGTTGCCTAGCTCGCCCTTGGCCGGGGTGCGGTTTTACCACCACCCCCTGGTGCAAAACCACCAAGGGCTAAAACTCTCCAAGTCGGCGGGGGCTAACTCGTTGCGCCAGTTGCGCCTGGCCCGGTCCGGTTCGGCTTGGCTGTACCAGCGGCTGGCCCAGACCTTGCAAGTGCCGCAGCCCCAGGAGGTGGCCACCGTCGTCGATTTGCTGCCCCATTTTGACCCTGCGCACTGGGCTAAGGTGGTTTTCGGCGCGTTTTCCGACCTCGCGTAAGAAATTAACCATAAATTAAAGCCCCCACCAGCCCCAAACGGTTAGTTTGCTGGTTTTCTGCCTTTTAAACCGCGGTTTACGCCTTAAATCGCTTATTAACCTAGGAGCCGCTAACGTAACAAAATGATTAATCGGGTTAAACAAAATACAGCCAGAGCTGGTTAGAATACCATTTCGTACACTGGCGACAATGGCAGGCAAACCGGGCTTGTAAATTTATCATTTTCAGCCTATTACCTTTGTTGCCGTAATCAATGGTTTCACTTTTTAAACGTCAAACGTCATGATGGAGAGCATCTTCCCGATCAACGCCTTAGAGTGGCTGATCGACTCGTCCGACCTGGACTGGGCCTGGTTCTACGAAGTATAAAAACGATCAGTTGACCAAACAAAAAAATCCATGAACAAAACGCAAGTCGGTTGAGACCGCTGCCCTGAGCCAGGCGCAGCGGTTTTTTTATTGGGTACGCTGGAAATGATTAAATGATTAATAAATGATTAAATGATTAAATGATTAAATGATTAAATGATTAAATGATTAAATGATTAAATGATTAAATGATTAAATGATTAAATGATTAAATGATTTTAATATAAAAACACCAAAAGCGCACCTAATCAAAAATTTGTTTTTAATTTATATTCTAGTGGATTGATCTTCATTGGCGCAATCGGATGCGCCTGCAAAAGGCCCGATCGGTAGGTACACTTTGTCCAGCAACTCGTGGTACTCGCTGGCCACTTGGCTGCGGTGGGTAATGCCGCCCCCGCTGCGGAACACCAGTTGCTCCGGCCCTTGTTCAATAAAGCGGATCATTACCCCAGTGTCGAGCCGCTGGCCATCAAACAGGCCACAAATGCCCGTGTACCAGCCCCTTGGCCCCGGCTCAGCCTCGGCAATGATGTCCAGGGTTTTGGGCTTGGGTGCCCCGCAAATGCTCCCGGCGGGCAATAGGCTGAACAGCAAGTCGCCCAAACGGGCGGGCCAGCCGGGGGCCAACTGGCCTTCAATCTCCGAACTCACTTGCAGTAAATGCGCGCCCGTGTGGGTGCGCACCCGCTCCACGTAACGGAACCGCCCCACGGTTACCCGCTCCGCCACCTGGCTCAGGTCGTTGCGGAGCAGGTCCACGATGGTGGTGTGCTCGGCGTGCTCCTTGGCATCGGCTAAAATAACCTGCCGGGCCTGCGGCACTTGCTCGCTAATGGTGCCCTTCATGGGGTGGGTGCGCATCCAGCCTGGCCCGGCGGGCCGCGCCGGGTCCAGCGGCCCCATTTGCACAAAAGTTTCGGGCGAAAAACACACAAATTGCCCCGGGAGCCAGCATTTGTACTTGGCCTGGGTGAGAAAAAACAACTCGCGCAGGCCCCAATTGCAGTGAATGGGCGTGGGCCAGGTAAGGTTGCATAAGTACGTATTGCCCGCCCGCAAATGGCTCATTACCAAGGCAAACGACTTCTCATATTCGGCAAAATCGGGTGGCTGGGCCGTAAAGCGCAGCCCCTCGCGGGCGTAGCGGGTCGTCAGTTGGGCGGCTTCGGCTTGCTGGGCCGGGCCTAGGTTGTGCCGCCCGTTGACCTGGTACAGCACCTGGGCCGGGGCGGCTTGGGCCAAGGGCCACACCAGGGCTTGGCCCAAGGCAAAATCGATCAAGAAAAACCCAGGTTCGCCCCTGGCCCCCCAATGGTTAAGCTGCTGCTGGGCGGCTTGGATCGAGGGGGAGAGCAAAGCACCGGATGAAAACATGGGCAAAAATAGGCGGCAGCATCCATGATTAGGAACAATCGGCCGAGCCGGGGGGATGGTTTGGCCGGTCAACTCGTTTGACAAAGCTGCCGCCCGCTCGCTAGTTTGGTCAAACGCTCCCGACGGCAAACCAATTGTGGCCCGACTTGGTTTGACCGCGCCGTCCAGGCATCAAAACCGCATCCATTGGCCGCTTCCCGGAACTTATTGGAACAATCTGTACCCGTAGGTTATATTTGTGTTATTGTACTCCGACATCTTGCATGGCAAATTGGCTTCGCCTACCCTCATTTTTTACCGCCAGGTGGTTGGTTTGGGTTTGGCTCGGATTAATCAGCGGGCTGGGTGCGGCGGCCCAGGCCCCCAACCTCGATAGCCTGGCCCAGCAATTGGCCAATTCGCCCACCGACACGGCCCGGATAAAATGGCTCAACATTGCGGCGATCCGCTACGTAAACGTGGACCCCGCCCTCACCGAGCGGTTTGCCCGCCAGGCCGATACCCTGGCCACCCGGATCAACTTCCGCCCCGGCTTGGGCAACGCCAAGGACTTGATCGGGGTGGCGTTTTTCCAGCGCGGGCAATATGACAGTGCCCTGGTGTACCATGACTGGGCGTTGCGCATCCACCAGTCGGTGAACAACAAAAACGGCCTCGGCTGGGCTTACGACAACCTGGCCCAAGTGTACAAAACCCTCGGCGATGCCAAAAAGGCCATCGATTATTACAACCGCTCGCTTACTTACCGCGACCTGGCCAAAGACTGGCGCGGCATGGCCAGTACGTTGGCCAACCTGGGCGATTTTGCCCGCCAAGAGGCCGTCCACCTCAAGGGCAACGAACGGGTGCTCAAGCTGGGCCAAAGCCGCGACTACTTTAACCGGGCGTTGTTTTACGCCAACCGATCGAACAATGCGCGGGAGCATGTCTTTATCCTCACCAGTTTAGGCGATTTTTATTTTGAGAACCAACGCCCCGACTCTGCCCTCCAGTTTATGCGCCAGGCCCACCAGTTGGCCACCCGGCAAGACGACCAACTGGGGCTGGTGCGGGCCACTTTGGGCTTGGCCAAAGTGCAGGGCAGCCAAGGGCAATTTGCCCAAGCCGAGCAGCATTGCCAACAGGCCCTTGACATTACCGAACGGTTACAACTGCGGCTACTGTACAGCCAAGCCCGACTGGCCCAGGCCAGATTGTACTTGCTGATGGGCCGTACCAAAACCGATTCGGGTATCGACTATGCCCTGGCCGCTTTGCAGGCCGCCCAGAACCTCAAGGCCCGCGAACTGGCCGCCCAAGCCTGCGCCCTACTGGGGCAGAGCTACCAAGCCAAAGGCGATTTTGAACAGGCGTTTTTTTACCAAGCCAAGTTCTCGGCCTATCAGGACTCGCTTTACACCGACCAGCGCTCGCGGGTGTTTGCCGCCCTCAGCCTCAACACCGAGCTAGAGCTACAACGCCAAGAAGCCGCCAACCGCCGCCAAGACAACCTGCGGCTGCGCCAACAAAGCCGCTGGCTCACCATTTTGGGTATTTTAAGCGGAGTAGGGTTTTTGCTGGCAGCTTTTATGGCCTTGTTTTATTACCGCAGCAGCCAACAACGCCGCCGCATCAACAACTCCCTGGTGAAGCTCACTTTTGAGCTAACCGAACAAAAAGAAGAACTGCAAGCCCAAAAAAGCCACATCGAGTCGCAGAGCCAAACCATTCAAACCCAGCACGAACAACTGAGCCGCCAAAACCAAATGGTGCAACAGAGCATCCGGGCGGCCCTCAACATCCAGCAAGCCATTTTGCCCGAAATCGGGGAAATGGATGTCCTTTTCCGCGAGCAGTTCACGCTTTTCCGCCCCAAGGACATCGTGAGCGGCGACTTTTACTGGGCCACGGCCCTGGCCACCAATGCCCCAGAAGTTTCGCAGCCACCTGCGGCCGAGGAGGCCGACTTTTCTCCGTCGGTTTCCCGTGGCCAGACGGTATTTTTGGCCGTGGCCGACTGCACCGGCCACGGCGTGCCGGGCGCTTTTATGACCCTGCTGGGCCAACAACTGTTAGACCGCATCGTGAACGTGCGCGGCATCACTGATCCGGGCCAGGTGCTCTGCCGCCTGCACACCAAAGTGCTGCGGCTGTTGCGCGGCCAAAAAAACACCGCCAGCGGCATGGACCTAGCCGTGGTGGCCCTCACCCCCGAGCTTAACGGCCAAATTTTGGTGCAATTTGCCGCCGCCAAGCGGCCGTTGTACTATGTGCTGCCCGGCGGCCCCGAAGCCGTGCGGGTGGGCGGCGACCGCTATTCCATAGGGTTTACTTACGATGACGAAACGCCCGAGTTTACCACCCAAGAGCTGCGGCTGCCCGCCGGTACCATGCTTTACCTTAGCAGCGACGGCTACACCGACCAGAACGACCCTAACCGGCGTAAATTTGGGGTAGATGCTTTTGTAAAATTGTTGCCCCAGTGCGCGGGCTGGTCAGCCACCGAACAGCAAGCTTTTTTGGAGGGTAAGCTAGACCTTTTTATGCGCGATGCCGAACAACGCGACGATATTTTGGTGGTAGGTGTCCGATTGTAGCCTTTTGAAACCGGGTTAGCCGCTAGGTCGCTTCCTTTTTTGGCGATCGGTCGTTACGGCGGGCCTGGCCGCTCTCCCCCAAAACCCGGCGGCTTTTTTAACCATCTTTTTGGTTTTTTATTTAGACTAAATCTAAATGAATAGATTTGCCGTGGAACCAACCCATTGTGCCATGTTAGCCCAACGCCTTAAAACCGAAACCCGGCCGCAGCACGACCAGGTAGAAAAAATTGCCCATTCCGCCAAAATCATGGCGGGCAGCCTCAGCTTGGCCGAGTACCGCGAACTCCTGGCCGCCCAGTACTGGCTCCACCTGGCCATCGAGCCGCAAATGGAGGCCGCCCTCGGCCCTGAGCTGGCCACGGCCCTGGCCTGGCCCCAGCGGCAAAAGCTGGGCTGGCTCCGCGCCGACCTGGCCGCCTGCGCCCCCGGCGTGCTGACCGCGCCCGTGCCCCAAGTAGCCCAAACTTTTCAACTCGCCAACGTGGCCCAAGCCTGGGGCGCGCTGTACGTGCTGGAAGGCTCTACCCTGGGCGGGGCCGTTATCCGGCGGCACCTGGCCCAAAATCCGCAATTGGCCGGGCAGGTAACCGAGTTCCACTTTTACGGTGGCTACGGCCCGCTCACCGGCGAGCGGTGGAAGCAGTTTCAAACCGAATTGGAAAACTGGAGCCAGGCCCACCCCGCCCAGCACGATGCCGTGGTGGAAAAAGCCCAAGCCACTTTTGCCTTGTTAGAAGCTATTATGGCCCCTCACTTGGTTTCTGCGTAATTTTAACACTTTTTTAAATCGCTGAAAATCAGGGTTTTGTTTCTTTTTCTAACCAAAAATGGTCGCGTGGGTGCAACCATTGGGCGGGGGTGGCCCGTTGGGTAAAGTAACCATCTATTCAAATTAATTATGAAGAAGCAAGTGATGTCCATTATCGGAATGTTGGTGCTTGGCCTGGGCTTAACCGCCTGCTTTGAGCAGGACGAAGTGGCCGCCGAGCCGCAATGCGCCCAAACGGCCACTTTCCGCAACAATTTGTGCGGCTATGGGGCCTGGGGCGCCTACGTGCTGGAAATGGAGAACGGCGAGATCGTGCAACCCTGGGTGGCCACCGGCGACCTGGCCAACTTTAGACCTACGCCCAACCAAAAAGTGCGCCTCACGGTGAGCACCGTTGAACGCGACGACCGCTATAACAACGTGGCCATTTGCATGGCTATGGGCCCCTATACCGAGCGCATCGGCCGGGCCGTACAAATTACCTGCCTCAGCCCGGTGGACGAACCGAACAAGTAATTTTTACCAAGCCCCTGCCCGGGTGGCAGGGGCTTTTCTTCATCTCCGCCGGCACCACCGCCCGGCCTCACTGTTTAATTTTACTGGTTATGAAATTCGTAAATGTCCACTTTTTTGCGGTCAGCTTGTTGGTGAGCAGCCTAGGCTTAACCGCCTGCTTTGAGCGGAACGATGCGGCCCCCGAGCCACAATGTGCCCAAACGGCTACCTTCCGCAACAATTTATGCGGCTATGGGGCTTGGGGAGCTTATGTGCTGGAAATGGAGAACGGCGAGATCGTGCAGCCCTGGGTGGCCACCGGCGACCTGGCCAACTTCAAACCTTCGCCCAACCAAAAAGTGCGCCTTACGGTGAGCACCGTTGAACGCGACGACCGCTATAACAACGTGGCCATTTGCCAGGCCCTGGGCCCTTACTCCGGGCGCATGGGCCGGGCCGGGCAAATTACCTGCCTCAGCCCGGTGGACGAACCGAACAAGTAACTTTTGCCAAGCCCCTGCCCGGGTGGTGGGGGCTTTTTTTCACCGCCGACGGCACCTTTGCCCGGCCTCACTTTTCAATTTTAGTGGTTATGAAATTTTTGAACGTCCATTTTTTTGCGGTCAGCTTATTGTTGATGAGCAGCTTAGGCTTAACCGCTTGCTTCGACTGCCAAGTCGGGGCCGAGGATGACCCCCAACCGGACTGCAACCTCAAGGCCACCTTCCGCCACAACCTGTGCGGAATGGGCGTTTGGGGGGCCTTTGTGCTCGAGTTGGAAAACGGCGAAGTGGTGCAGCCTTGGGCCGCTGATGCCCATTTGACCAATTTTACGCCCGGCCCCGACCAAACCGTGTGGGTGCAAATAGCCACCACCGAGCGCGACAACCGCTACGAAGGAGTGCCCACCTGCCGGGCCTTGGGGCCTTACACCGAGCGCATCGGGCGGGCGGTACGGATCCTTTGCCTTGCCCCCGCCAACTAACCAACCCGCTTAACTTTCCGGCTCATCCGGTCATTTTGGGCCTTTTACCCCCTTTTTTTGGCTATAAACCGACTTTTTTCGGCGAATACCCCTTTTTTTTCGGCTAATTTGACAGAAATGCACGTTTATTGCGTTAGGAATACACGAACCATAAACTTAACACTACGGCCTATGTGCATTTGATTTACCCAACTAATTAAATCTTCCCCCATGAAATCAAACGTAGTAACTGTTTTATCCCTTATCCTCCTTTCCTTCACTTTTACGGCCCAGGCCCAAACCGCCAGTAGCTTGCTGCCGGGCACTTCCGAGCCGGTTTTATTGGCCAAAAAAGACCAGCCTACCAAACGTCGGGGCAAAGCCTCGGCCAAAGCCGCCGCCCCGGTGGCCGCCCCGGAGTTTCTACCTTGGGTCGACGCAAATATTGAGCAACAAAACGACTGGGAATACGCCCAACTGGTGATGGAAAACCTCGAGACCAGCGAGCAAATTTTGGCCGATGAGCTTTTCTTCGACCGGATGGTTTCCGAAATGACCGCCAAAGTGGTGGCCATTGACCAACTGCCCCAAGATGCCGGCCGCTTGCTGGTGTGGGAAGATTTTGACGGCCACGACTGGGAGATTTTCTACTTTGACGGCAAAAAGACCCATCAACTTACCGACAATCAAACTGACGACCGGGCCCCTGTGCTCTCGGAGCAAGGGCTGATGTGGGCCGTAGTAAAAGGCAAAACCTGGCAAGTGAAACGCCACGTTTTCCAACCCTAACCTTTCAGGAAATTCATCGCTTAGCCCGATTTTGGGCCGCGCCTTAACATACTCCTGCCGCCCGGTTTGCCCTGGGCGGCTTTTTTGTCTTGATTTGGGTTGGGAGCCGGGCCGTTTGCTCATCCGTCCGCCGGTTTAGGTGGCCGTTTGGAAGTGGCGCAATTGGTTTTTCCCTAAGTTAAAATACTTATTATGAATATCTTATAAGCCAAATGAGTAAATCTACGCAGATTGTCCTCGGCATTTTCACCCACGGGTTTTGAGTGTGTTGGGGCATTGGCCGGGCCGTTGGTTGGAAATAGTTTTGTGGAACTGTAAATAGGAAACGGACATGGCCCAAACCGACCAGCCACTTGCTTTGAACCTAGGGTTATCCGCGCCCAACAATCCTTTGGCCTTGGTTTGGCAACGGCTGGCCACGCCGTGGCAAGTTACCGAACCAGTGGTGGCCCCGGTCGAAGACCCCACGGCTCCGCTCCGGGCTTCGGTGGCCCACCTGGAGCAGTCGCTGGCGGCGGCCCAAACCGAAGCCGAACGCCTGCTGGCCGAAAACCAAGCCCTGCGGCAAGCCAACCTGCGCCTACGCCAGCGGCACGAAGGGGCAGCCGCGAGATCGGTAGTGGCCCCCGAAGTGCCGGGCCTGGCCCAAATCCAAACCTGGTTCCCCGGAGCGACGGGGCTCGTCCATCGGCAGTTCAATCACGGTAGCTGTTTGGTGGGGCTAGAAAACCTGGGCATCCATTACTTGCTGCTCATTAAAAGCCCTTTTCGGGGCCACTTGGGCGAAGCCTTTGCCCATTTTGCCGCTCAGTTTCTGCAAAACGTGGTAACCAGCCATAAATACATCGCCCCTGGCGGGCTATTGGCCCATTTGGGGCAGTGGGCCAGCCAACTGGGGCCAATGGCCGCCCCCGGCTTGCAGGCCACCGCCTGCCTGGTGGACCAGCCTAACGGCGAGGTGGAACTGGCCCAGCAGGGGCTGCCCGTCTACGCCCAAACCGAACTGGGCTGGCAAACCTACCCGGCCAGCCCCGGCCCGGCCGAGCGGAAGTTGCACCTGTCGCCCGGCCAACGGCTGCTGCTTTGCACCCAACCCCTGGCCACCGACCACCCACTGTGGCCTGCCTGGTCATCGGCCACCCAACCGGCCCCCGTTTGGCCGCAGCCCGCAGCCGGGCCGGGCCTCGCCCCCGACTTTTTACTGGCCGTGGTGCCTTTTTAACCCAAAAACTGACCGCCCAGGCTATTTTTGTTTTCGCCGTTTTGCCCGATGACCGACCACGACATCCAACTCATTACCAGCATTGTGAAGTTTTTGGCGGCCAATCCCGGAGCGAGCAGCCATTTTGTGGCCCCGTTGGCCGCGCAGTTGGCGGCTAACCCCGACCCACTGGCCCCGCTCCGCCAGCAAGTAACCCAACTGCAAGCCGAGGCCGAGCAGTGGCGGCAACAGTACGAGGCCCTGGCCCAGCAAACCGGGCGGGTAGAGCAGTTGGCCGCCCAGTTGCAAACCGGGCTGGCCCAACTCCCAGCCTGGCCCGAAACCTCCCCTGGTCAAACGGAAGAACTGCGCCTAGTGGCCCAATTGACCCAGCAATTGCAATCCCGTTATTTTGCCACCGAAACCAAGCTGGCCAAACTGCTGCCGGGCGCGCACTACCACCCGGCCCCGGGGGTCTGGTTCTATCTGTTCGAGAAGTTTGGGATCCCGCACTTGGTGCTGCTCACCAGCCCGTTGCCTGGGGAGGCTGGCCAATGGTGGGCTACCGTGTCGGGGTTTGCCTTACAGCACATAATGGCCACGCGCCGGTACGTCAATTCTTCCCATTTGATCGAGGAGTATTTGGCTTTTGGGCAGGCGGTGGCCGGCCCGCCCCTGCCCCAAGTGGCCGTGCTCATTGTGGACGCGGCCAACCGCGAAGTGGAGTTTTCCAGTACGGGCAGCCCCTTGGGCGTGGTTTCGGTGGGGCAATGGACCACCCATCCCGGCGGGCTAGCCGAGCCGCCCCAGCCCACCAAGGGGCAGTACCGGGTGCAGGGCCTCAGCCTGCGGGCCGCCAGCGAGGTGCTGTGCTACCTGGCCCCAGGGCCGCTGCCCGCCGCCTGGCCCAGCCGCCTCGCCGCCACCGCCGAGGCCCCCGCCGACCGGGCCGCCCTGGCCCAAGAGTTGGGGGTGGGGTTGCTTAGCTTGCGGTTGTAGCGGCTGCTTGTTTGTAGGATTAAGAAAGTCTTTTGCCCTGTTTATCAGTTTTTTAGGAACTGTTTTCCTGGCTAGGCAGTCGGCTTAGTTAATTCTCGCGGCCCTGCGGGGGCAACCTTCGCGCTCCCGCGCTCGGTTGACTAAAGTTAGCTTGTGGCGGTCGGTTTGTAAACTGCCGTTCAAAACCCGGACTGCGCGGCGACGATACCCGCCCGCCCACACCCAGCAACAAAGAAAAAGGCACCAAGTTCCTTTCACCCAACATCCACCTACCCCCAGCCATACGCCACCGAACTGAGCTTGAGCTGCATTTGCGACCGGGGCGCGGCGCAGAGGTGGCAACAGTACGAATCGGGCAGGGCCTCCGGGGGGGTTTGGGGCGGCACCTGGGCGGCCGGGTCGCCCACCTGGGGGTCGTACACGCTGAGACAGTGGGAGCATTGCAGCACCGGGTAGCCAGGGCTGGTAGCGGCCTCGGGCAGTTCGGCCGGGGCAGGGCTGGGCTGGCTGGCCTGGTTCTGTTCAAAAAAAGTTTGGGCCAGGTGGATCAGGGCCTCGGGCACTTGGGCCGGGGCCAGCGAGTGGGCGGCCCACACCCACGGCCCGCCGCTCCGCTCAAACCGGGGCGTGTGGGCCAGGGCGTAGCCGCCGTTCTCGGGTTTGATGAGCACGCTGGTGGCCACCGGGAACGGCTGGCTGGCCAGGGCAAAACTGAGCGGGCCGAGTTGGGCTTCGCGCCCGTGCAGCTCGGAGGCCCAGGCCCGCGCCTGCGCGTGAGCGACCTCGTCGCCGTCGGGCAGTTGCCAGCGCAGCTCGGTGGGGGAGTGCTGGGTGCTAAACTGGTGGCGGCCCAGCAGCAGTTCCCAGGCGGGGCGGTGCTCGGCCCGGAGGTCTTTGACCACCCAAGTGCGCCAGGGGGTAAGGTAAAGGCGGCCGATTTTTTGGCCGGCGGCCAGTTGGGCCAAGGCGGCCAAAAACGGCAGCGAAAACCGGTAGTCGCGCCGGAAGAGGCCCAGCCAGGCCGGGCCGGCCGGGGTAGAAAAGCCCTCCAAGGCCGGGAAGGGGAGGGGGGTTACCGCCGCCGCCTCGGCTTGGGGCAACCAGTGGGCCAGCACCGGGGCCGGCACCTGCGCGGGCCAGGCCCGCAACGCCGCTGGTAAATTAGCCCGGTGCGCCTCGGCCCAGTGGAGTAGGGGGGCCAGCCCCCGGGTTTCTACCAGGCCGGGCACCGCCTGCCGCCCGGAACCATCGGGCCGCTGGCCAAACACGTGCCAGTAGTCGGGCCGGAGGCTGGCCAGCAGGTTCAGCTCGCCCCCGAACCGGGGCACCAGGGGCTGCTGGGCATCGGTGAGGTTAACGGGCAGCCCCAAGGCCGCGGGCAAGGTTTCCAGCACTTCGGCGTAAGTATCGGCGGCCAGCCAAGGCACGGCCGGGTACAGCCCCGCCGCCACTTGCGAGGTAACCAGGTTGTACGGCCCCGTTTCGGCCGGGAACGGGGCCACTTTAAAGCCCTCGGCGGCCAGGGCAGCCTGGGCGGTGGCGGCCAGCGGCAGCAAAATTTCTTGCCGGGCACTCAGGCTCAGGTAAGGGGCCTGGTGGGCCAGGGCCAAGATGACTAAATGACTAAATGACTAAATGACTAAATGACTAAATGACTAAATGACTAAATGACTAAATGACTAAATGACTAAATGACTAAATGACTAAATGGTTTTCGTTGATTATCAGCGATTTAAAAAATATTTCTGTCTAAATTTTGATGGCGTTGTTTGGCCGCCAGTAGCGGTTAACCCAGCCATCCACTCGCAAACAGCTCCGCGCTAGGCCCTGAAACCCTACCTGTGGGCAACCGCCCCTGGGAGGGGTGGAGGAGGGGCGTTCATTGGCCACCAGGGCGGGCACAAGGCCCGCCCCTACGTTGGGGCCTTTTCGGGCTTGCCCAAACGCGACTCGTCCAGATCCAAAAACCCATTAAATAGCGACAAATCAATTTTAATAGTTTGATTTTTAACGAGTTATACCAAAATCAATTAGCGACTGCGCATTCCACGTGCTGTAAATAATTGACAACCAAATAGAACAATCATTTAATCACATGCAATCATTAAGTCATTTTAGTATTAGCTACCACGCCTGGGGCCGTTTCTGGCCCCGCTCGGGCACAAAGGCCACGGTAGGGTCGGTTTCGGGGGTGTTGATGAAACTGCGGAACTCGGCCCGGAGGTGGGGGGCTTCCACCACCTCGCGCCACTCGCAGTGGTAGGTGTCCACGATTTGCTGCATTTCTTGCTCGAACTGGGCGGCCAGGCCCAGGCTGTCATTCACCACCACCTCGCGCAGGTGGTCCATGCCGCCCTCCAGGTTGTTGAGCCAAGTGGCGGTGCGCACCAGCGGCCCGGCGGTTTTGATGTAGTACATCAAAAAGCGGTCGATGTAGCGCAGGCAAGTGGCTTTGTCCAGGTCGGCGGCCAGCAGGTGGGCGTGCTGGGGTTTGGCCCCGCCATTGCCGCCTACGTACAGGTTCCAGCCCTTGTCGGTGGCGATGATGCCGAAGTCCTTGCTCTGGGCCTCGGCGCACTCGCGCACGCAGCCCGACACGGCCGATTTGAGCTTGTGGGGCGCGCGCAGACCCTTGTAGCGGTTCTCGACCTCGATGGCAAAACCGACCGAATCTTGCACGCCGTAGCGGCACCAGGTGGAGCCTACGCAGCTCTTCACGGTGCGCAGGGCCTTGCCGTAGGCGTGCCCGCTCTCGAACCCGGCCGCGATGAGCTGCTCCCAAATGAGGGGCAACTGCTCCACCCTGGCCCCAAACAGGTCGATGCGCTGCCCGCCCGTGATTTTGCAGTACAAATCGAACTGCTGGGCCACCTGGCCAATCACGATGAGCTGCTGGGCGGTGATTTCGCCGCCGGGCACCCGGGGCACCACCGAGTAGGTGCCGCCCTTTTGGATGTTGGCCAGAAAGCGGTCGTTGGTGTCTTGGATCACCGACTGCTTGGCCACCAGTTCGTTGTGCACACTGGCCAGAATGGAGGCCACGGCGGGTTTGCACACCTCGCAACCGCAGCCCGTGCCGTAGCGGTTGATCACCTGGCGAAAGGTGCTTTCGCCGTTGATACGCACCAGGTCGTACAGTTCCTGGCGGGTGTAGTTAAAATGTTCGCAAAGCACCCGCTTCACGGCCTTGCCCTGTTTTTTAAGCGAAAGGGTGAGCAGGTCGTTGAGCATGGGCACGCAGCCGCCGCAGCCAGTGCCCGCCTTGGTGCATTTTTTAATGCCCGGAATATCAGTAAGGCTCTCTTTATCAATGGCTTGGCAAATATCGCCCTTACTCACGCCCTCGCACGAGCACACCAGCGCGCCGTCGGGCAGGCCCGCTACGCCCGCGCCCGCCTCGGGGCCAGCCCCCGCACGCGGGGGCACCACCAGGTCTTCGGGGTGGGGGGGCAGGGCCATCCGGTTTTTCACCATTTGCAGCAGCAGGTTGTAGCTTTCGGCCTCGCCCACCAAAATGCCGCCCAGCAGATACTTGCCGTCCGGGGTGAGGTTGAGCCGCTTGTAAACGCCCCGGCGGCGGTCTTCCCACAACAGCACATCGTGCGGGGTTTGCTCGCAGAAGGGGTCGCCGAAGCTGGCCACGTCCACGCCCACCAGCTTGAGCTTGGTGGACATATCGAAGCCGGTAAACACCCGGTCGCTGGGCGGTTGGCCCAGCAGGGCGGCGGCCACCTGAGCGGCCACGGCATCGGCCATGTCGTAACCGGGGGCCACCAGGCCGTAGATCATTTGCTGGTGCAGGGCGCACTCGCCAATGGCCCAAACCTGGGGGTCGGAGGTTTGCAAGTGGTCATTGACCACGATGCCGCCCCGGCCGCCGGTGGCCAACCCGGCCTGGCGGGCCAGTTCGTCGCGGGGGCGGATACCCGCCGACACCACCACCATGTCCACCTCGAGGGCCTGCTCGTCAGTAAACTGGAGGGTGAGGCCGCCCGGTCCGGCTTCCACGCAGCGGGTGTTTTTGCCCAGTAAGATTTGAATGCCCAGACTTTCTAGCTTGGCTTTGAGCAGGTTAGCCCCGGCCTGATCCAATTGGCGGGGCATGAGGCGGGGGGCAAACTCCACTACCGAAGCCTGCAAGCCCAAGTCCAGCACGGCCTTGGCGGCCTCGAGCCCCAGCAGCCCGCCGCCGATCACGGCTGCCCGTTGGCCCGGTTTGGCGTGCGCGGTCATGGCCTCCAGGTCCTCGATGGTGCGGTAGGCGAACACGCCGGGGTGTTCCATGCCCGGCACCGGGGGGATAAACGCCGCCGAGCCAGTGGCCAAGATCAAAAAATCGTAGGGCAAGGCGCGGCCCGTGTGGGTGCGCACGGTGCGGGCCGCCCGGTCAATTTCGGTTACGCACTCGCCCGTGAGCAGGCGGATGCCCTGCTGGGCGTGCCAACCGGGCGGGGCCAGTTCCAGGTCTTGGGCGGTGGCCCCGTTGAAAAAATCGCTGAGATGGACCCGGTCGTAGGCGGGCCGGGGCTCCTCGCCAATAACGGTGAGGCAAACGCCCAAGTTGGCCAAACCATCAGGTAATTTGGCTAATAGTTTTTCATTGAATTTGTGGCCAACCATACCGTTACCCACTACCACAATGTTTTTCATATAAGAAGGGTTTAAAACCTTAAAAAGCGAAAGTGATGGTTAGTATTGTTCAGAGAAATAAAAAATTAAATTTCTGATTATCAATATTTTAAAAAATAAATTTATACGATTTATCCTGACTACGCGATATCATCCCGTCTATTTATCCAATTAAAACCGAAGGTTTTTTTCTTCTCTATTTTCCTCATCCCAAAAAATTAAATATTTGGTTTTTTCAGAATTAAATCAATACATTTGTTGGTCATTTTTTCAGAAAAAACAAGCCGATTTTTTATGACAAAGAACGCGCCTTTGCTCACGCTGATCGGGGCTGGCCCCGGCGACCCCGAGTTGATCACTTTGAAGGGGTTGAAGGCCCTGCAAAGTGCGGACGTGGTGATGTACGATGCCTTGGTGAACCCCGAACTGCTGGCCTTCACCAAGCCGGGGGCCTTGCGGGTGTTCGTGGGCAAGCAAATGGGGCGTTGCGAGTTTGCCCAGGCCGATATCCAAAAGCTGATGGTGGAGTACGCTTTTAGCCACGGGCACGTGGTGCGGCTCAAGGGCGGCGACCCGTTCGTGTTTGGCCGGGGCTACGAAGAAGTGGAGCACGCCGCCGCGTTCGGGATTCCGGTGCGGGTGGTGCCCGGTGTGTCCAGTGCGCTGGCCGTGCCCGCTTTGCAGGGCATCCCGCTCACCAGCCGGGGGCTGAGCGAGGGCTTTTGGGTGCTCACCGGCACCACCCGCCACCACGACCTCTCGCACGATATTGCCATTGCCGCCCAAAGCTCGGCCACCTTGGTGATTTTGATGGGCATGAAACACCTGGCCCAGATTATGGACCAACTGGCCGCCGCTGGCCGCGCGCACGTGCCCGTGGCCGTGGTGCAAAGCGGCGGCTGGCCCGACGAAAAAGTGGCCCTGGGCTACGTGCATAACATTGCCGCCGAGGTGGCGCGCCAGGGGCTGGCCAACCCGGCCGTGATTGTGGTGGGCGAAGTAGTGCGCCTGCACCCCGAGTTTGCCGAGGTGGAAGAACGGCTCGCGCAAATCCGGCCGCTGAGCTAACCGCCTCTTCGTCAGCGGTTTCATTGCCCTTCGGAGGTTTCAATGCCCACGTACACCATCCCGTTTTCAACTTTGACGGGGTAGGTTTTTACACACAAGTCCTCGCCTTGCAGGTTACGGCCCGTCTCGAGCGAGAACGTGCGCTTGTGGAACGGGCAGGCCACTTTAGGCTCGCCGCCCTGGTCGCCGAGCAGGCCGCGCCACAGGCCCATTTGCTGCTTGTGGGGGCACAGGTTTTGGCAGGCAAACCAGCGGCCCGTGTCGGTAAAATTGAACACCGCGATTTGCTCGCCCTCGTGCAGCACGCACCCGCTGCCGTTTTCGGCAAAGGCCGACACCGGGGCGGCTTTTACCCAGGTGAGCTGGGCCTGGGGGGCTTTTAACCCGTCAAACGTCGATTTTTCGTTCATTGCCATGAGAAAGGCTCGTTTGCTAAAACTTGAATAGGGATGATTTTTCTGATTATTGATTATCCTAAAACAACTTAATGAATAGCTGGTAAAATGACTTTTATACTTGATTATCAAATATTTAAAGTGCGTGGAATACGCCATTTCTACTGGATTTTGGTATTATTTAGGCTTGAAATCATGGCAGCGCCGAGGCGTTTTCGCGCTGGGCCAGCAGGCGTTTCAGTTCGGGGCGGCACGAGCCGCAACCAGTGCCCGCGCCGGTTACTTGGCCCAGCTTTTCCACGGTGTCGCAGCCTTGGGCCACGGCCTGGGCCAGGTTGCCCTCGCCCACGTTTTGACAACTGCACACCAGCTTGCCCAGCACCGGGGCGGCGGCCTGGCCGGAGCGCAGCAGCTTCAACCGCTGGTCCGACAGCTCGATCCGCTGGGCGATCAAGTCGCGGAAGGTGGCAAACTCGCTCTTGTCGCCCATGAGGACGGCCCCCACCAGGCGGTCGTTTTGCACCAAACATTTCTTGTAATAGCGGGCCGCTTTGTCGATGAACACGATTTCCTCGTAACCCGTGGCCCCGGGCGGCACCATCACCGTACCCAGCGAACAGAGTTGCAAGTCTTTCATTTTCAAGATGTTCATAAACAAAGTGCCTTCGTAAGGGCGGGCCAGGTCGCCGTTGAGGTAGCGGCACACTACCTCGGCCTGCTGCTCGGCGGCGGCGGTAATGCCAAACAGCATCCCTTTGAACTCGGCCACTTCGCCCAGGGCGAAAATGTCGGGGTCGGAGGTGCGCAGGTACTCGTCCACCACCACGCCCCGGTTTACGGTGAGGCCAGCGGCCCGGGCCAGTTCCACATTGGGCGTGGTACCGATGGCCACCAGCACCGCCCGGCAGGCCAGCGCGTGCCCGCTGCCCAGTTTCACGCCTTCCACCTCGGTTTGGCCCAAGGGGTAGCTCACTTCGTTATCGTAAAAAATCTCCAGGCCGCGCTCAGTGAGTTCGGTATGCAGCAATTCGCTGGCAATTTCGTCTAACTGCCTTTCCATAAGGCGGTTAGTGCGTTGGATAATGGTAACGCGCATCCCCATTTCGGCCAGGGAGGCGGCCATTTCCAGGCCCAGGAGGCCCCCGCCCGCCACCACCACGTGGTCGCCGGGGCGCAGATAGGCTTTGAGCCGGTCGGCATCGGGCCTGGCCCGCATGGTGAACATGCCCGGCAGGTTCATGTAACCGGCCAGGTTGCGCGGCACGGCGGCGCGGCTGCCCGTGCAAAGCACCAGCTTGTCGTAAGGGTAAACCCGGCCTTGTTGGTCGGTAACCTGCTTGCTGGCCCGGTCAATCTGGGTTACTTCTACCCCTTGTTCAAACTTAAAATTAAAGGAAGCGGCCTCCGCGTCCGACATCTTGAGCAAACCCTCCCACGGGCTGGTGCCGCTTACGTAATCGGGCAGCAGCACCCGGTTGTAAAACCCGGCCTGCTCGCGGCCCAGTACGGTCAGTTGGTCTTGGTTGGGCCACTGGCGGTGGGCACTCACCACCCGGCAAGCGGCCGCCCCGGCCCCCACTACCACAATGCGCTCGGGAGGTTTTACGTAAGCGGCCACTTGCACGGCCGTAAACTTAAAATCCGGTTCTTTGGAAATTGGGTCTATCACATTGGCGGTGAGGTTATTAGCCCGGCCAAACGGCTGGCCCACAATTTTGCCCCAGTGCATGGGCATAAACACCACCCCGCGTTTTAGGTTGCGGCTCAGGCGCACGCCCACGAGGGCCTCGCCCTGGGGGCTGCTCACCCGCACCGGTTGGCCCTCGGCCAGGCCGCGCTCGGCGGCGTCGCGCGGGTGCATTTCCACAAAAGGCTGGCCCACGTGCTGCTTCAGCCGCTCTACCTTGCCGGTTTTGGTCATGGTGTGCCACTGGTCGCGCAGGCGGCCCGTGGTGAGCACGAGCGGGAACTCCGGGGAGGTGGGCACCGAGGTGTTCTCATCGGCCACGGCGTGGATTTTGGCCCGGCCGTTGGGGCGGTAAAACTGCCCGTCAGTAAACAGGCGGGGCGTGCCCGGCGACTGGGCCGAGGGCACGGGCCACTGCAGCGTACCCTGGGCTTGCAGGCGGGCGTGGCTCAGCCCGGTCATGTCGAGCCGGGTGCCGAGGGTCATCCGCACCCATTCGTCGTACACCTGGCTCTCGTTTTGGTAGTTGAAGGCGGCCCCGAAGCCCATTTTTTGGGCAAATCGCCACAGAATTTGAGCATCGGGCAGGGCCTGGCCGGGGGGCGGCACGGCTTGGTGCAGGTAGCTCACCCGGCGCTCGGAGTTGGTCATGGTGCCGGTTTTCTCGGCCCAGGTGGCGGCGGGCAGCACCAGGTCGGCAAAGGCCAGCGTGTCGGCCCGGTTCGACACGTCTTGCACCACCACAAACTTGGCCTGGCGCAGGGCTTCCTCGGCCAGTTGCAAGTCGGGCAGGCTTACTAATGGGTTAGTGCAGATAATCCAAATGGCTTTCATGCGCCCTTCGCGCAGGGCGGCAAACATTTCGGTAGCGGTGAGGCCGGGTTTTTCGGGCACGCTGGGCACGCCCCAGAACTCGGCCACTTGGCGGCGATGTTCCGGGTTGCCCAGTTCGCGGTGGGCGGCCAGCATGGTGGCCAGGCCGCCCACTTCGCGCCCGCCCATGGCGTTAGGCTGGCCCGTGAGCGAAAACGGCCCCGCCCCCGGCTTGCCAATCTGGCCCGTAATGAGGTTGAGGTTGATGAGGGCCAGGTTTTTATTGACCCCAATGGCACTCTGGTTGAGGCCCATGGCCCACATGGTGAGGAAACTGCGGCTGCGGGCCAGGTATTCCACGGCCCAATACAAATCCTCAGTGGTGATACCGCAAATTTTAGCGGCTTGTTTCACGGTACGGGCAAATACCTTTTCCTTGTATTCCTCGAACCCTTCGGTATGTTGTTGGATGAAGGGCAGGTCGATGTCGCCGCGCTCGATCAAGGCCCGGCCAATGGCATGGTACAGCACCACGTCGGTGCCGGGGTTGATTTGCAGGTGCAGGTCGGCCATTTCGGCGGTTTGGGTGCGCCGGGGGTCCACCACGATCAGTTTTACCTCTGGCCGCCGCTGCCGGTAAGCCTCCATCCGGCGGAACAAGATGGGGTGGCACCAGGCCGGGTTGGCCCCGGCCACAAAGTAGCAGTCGGTAAGCTCGAGGTCTTCGTAACTGCACGGCACGCTGTCTTCGCCGAGGGCCATTTTGTAACCCACCACCGCGCTGCTCATGCACAGGCGCGAGTTGGTGTCGATATTGTTCGTGCCCAAAAAGCCCTTCACCAGCTTGTTGGCCAGGTAATATTCTTCGGTGAGGCACTGGCCGGATACGTAAAAGCCCACCGAGTCTGGCCCGTGCTGGGCAATGAAGGTGCGGAAGACGGCGGCGGCCCGCTCCAGGGCGGTGTCCCAGCTCACGGGCTGCAACGGCCCGGCCCGGTGGAAGCGCATTTGGGGCACGGTGAGCCGGTCCGACTGGTCCATCACGGTGTGGTGCAGGTTCATGCCCTTGGAACAAAGCAGGCCCCGGTTCACGGGGTGGTCGGGGTCGCCTTCCACGCGCACCTGGCCCTGGGGGCTACGGTGGATCAAAATGCCACAGCCCACGCCGCAATAACAGCAGGTGGACTTTACGGTGGTGGCGGGCGCAGTGGCACTCATGCGGGTGAAGGTTTGTTAATTTGAATGACTTAATGATTACCTGACTAAATAGACCTCTTGCACATTAGATTTTTGACTAGGCTTAATCCCCGATTTTCGTTCAAAATCCACCCTTTTTGGCCCCACCCTATCCAGCCGCACTTACTCGCTCAAAAACTCCCGTTTTTGCCGTCCGTCGGGAGGGAACGCAACTTCAACCTGACTACGGCTAATATGCAAGAGGTCTAGTGATTGTTTCGCTCGATTAACAATCATCATTTATAATCCTGGCAATGCGCAATCTCTATTTGATTTTGGCATTGATTAGTTAGAGATACTACATGCTAATTATCAGATAGTTAGCTTAAAACACGCTCTTTCTCACAACCTTTTACTCGTTGCGAAGTTGCGTTTCAACCCACAACCTCTCCCAAAAGTCGAGGCACTTTTGTCGTCCAGTGGAGGATCACACAATTTGATCAAGTTGTTCATTATCAACCTATAAAGCCGTGTTAGTAATAAACCTCTTGCAGATCAGATTTTAGACTGGGTGAAAGCCCGGAATTTTCATTCTTAATCCGCTTTTTTTGGCCCCACCCTATCCCTCCAATCATGCAATCATGCAATCATGCAATCATGCAATCATGCAATCATGTAAAGATTAATCTTTGTAATCCTCAATCGAGTATTTGTCGATGAGCAGGCTCAGCAACCGGTCGTGGATTTCCATGTAGGCCGGGTGGTGAACGATCTCTTTTTTGTTCCGGGGCCGCTCCAGGGGCACGTCCACGATTTCGCGGATAGTGGCCGCCGGGCCGTCGCTCATCACCACCACCCGGTCGGAGAGGAAAATGGCCTCCTCGATGTCGTGGGTAACCATCACGATGGTTTTTTCGCGGTGGTCCAGGTTCCAGAGTTTCAGCAACTCCACGTGCATGGCGCTTTTGGTGAGGGCATCCAAGGCCCCAAACGGCTCGTCGAGCAGCAAAATGCTGGGGTTGATGGCAAACGCCCGGGCAATGGCCACGCGCTGTTTCATCCCGCCCGAAAGCTGGCCGGGCAGTTTGTCTTTGTGGGCGTACAGGTTCACCATTTTCAGGTTCTGCTCCACGTGCTCGCGCTTCTCGGCCCGGGTCTTGTCTTTCATCACCGAGTCGACGGCCTCGTAAATGTTGCGGTACACTGACAGCCAGGGCAGCAGCGAATAGTTTTGGAACACGATCCCCCGGTCGGGGCCGGGGCCGGTTACTTTTTTGCCGTTGGCCACCACTTGGCCGCCCGTGGGCTGGGCCATGCCGCTAATAGTGCCCATCAAGGTCGATTTACCGCAGCCCGAGTGGCCGATGAGGGACACGATTTCACCTTTCCGGATGGTGAGGTTAATGTCTTTGACGGCCGTAAACGTGCCCTTGGGCGTGGGGAACGACACCGTAACGTTTTGCACCTCAATACTAGTTCTGGGTTGGGCCGTTACTTTATGGAAGTCGCTGGCCGAGTCGATCAATACGCTTTCTTGGTTTTTCATGGGATGATTTTTATTACCAGGGTCAAGGGCCAAGCGGAGACCAGGGCTGCCCATTGGCCGCCCCGGCCCCCGCTGGTTTTAATAAGAAAAGGCTTTTTGTAAGAGGGAGAAAATCTTGTCGAGCACAAAGCCCACAATGCCGATGATAAAAATGGCCACGATGATGTGGGTAACCTTGCCAGCGTTGAAACCTTCCTCCCACACAAAAAAGCCAAGGCCCGCCCCGCCCGACAGCATCTCGCCGGCCACGATCACCATCCAGGCCACCCCAATGCTGAGTTTGAGGCCCGTAATGATGTGGGGCAAACAATAGGGCAATAAAATCCGGGTCAAGTACTTCCACAACGAAAACCCGAAAGCCCGGCCCACGTTTTTGTGGTCTTGCGGGATGGAGGCCACCCCAAACGCCGTGTTGATGAGCGTGGGCCACAACGAGCAGATGAAAATCATGAAAATGGCCGCCTTGGACGACGGGTTCAGCAGCCCTTCGCCCCCGTGGTTGGTGGCCGAAAAAACGGCCAGGCCCAGCGGGTACCAGGCCAGCGGGGAAACGGGCCGTAAAATTTGCACCACAGGGTTTACCAGGTTCATGAGTACCCGGCTCGAGCCTAGCAGCAAGCCCAGCGGCACCGCCACCAGGCTGCCCAGCCCAAACCCCACCAGCACCCGCAGCAACGACCCCCACAGCTTCACGCCGATGCCCTTCACGTCGGGATCGTCTTGGAACGGCTGGGTGAAAATTTCCTTCAGTACGTCAAAGGTCATCAAGGGCGTGGGCAGCGGGTATTTGTCGGCCAGTTCGGTGGCCTCGGGGTTGCGGTTGAGCCAGGCGATGGCCGCCCACACGCCCAGCAGCAGCAACATGCCGCCCGAAAAGTAGAGCACACCCCGGAGCATAAATTTGATTGTTTGCATGATTTTCAATGGGTTAGCTTGGATAATTCCCGACCGTCCAATTTACTTTTTGGCCACGGCCACGTACTGGCCAGGGTTGTTGGGGTCAAACGGGGTGGGGTCAATGGTGATTTTAAAGGGCTTCATGTCATCGGCGGGTACGGCAATACCCGCCGCTTTGGCCACTTCGTTGTACAGGTCGGTCATGATCAACTTATCGGCGGCGGCCTTGTACTCCGGATCGGCTTTGAGGTAGCCAAACCGCACGTACTGGGCCATGAACCAAATGCCGTGGGCCTTGCGGGGGGCATTCACCAGGCCGTTATTGTAAAACAGCATGGCATCGTCCTTGTACTTTTGCACGCCCAGGTCGCAGCCCAGGTCGTTGCTGCCCAGCAGCCGGGCCTCGATCACGGCCAAGGGGGCGTTCACGTAGTTGGGCTTGGTGAGCCAACCGGCGGCCTTTTTCCGGTTGGCGGGGTTGTCGAGCCACTGGCAGGCTTCCAGCACCGCCCGCATCACCTTTTTCAGGTCTTCGCGGTTGGTGGCGGCAAACTCCTTGTTCACCACCAGGGCTTTTTCGGGGTGATGTTTCCAAATATCCTGGCTGCTCACGTGCGTGAAGCCCACGTTTTGGGCAGCGGCTACCCCATTCCAGGGTTCGCCCACGCAGTAGCCTTCCATGTTGTCCACGCGCATGTTGGCCACCATTTGGGGCGGCGGGATGGTGATAATGCCCACCGATTTTTGGTTAACCCCACAGGCCGCCAGCCAGTTGCGCAGCCAAATGTCGTGCGTGCCGCCGGGGAAGGTCATGGCAAAGGTTACCTCTTTGCGGGCTTGCAGGCTCTTCACGGTCGAGGCCACTTTGTTGTATTCCTTAAAACCTACCGAGCCGCAAAAGTCTTTGGACAAGGTGATGCCTTGGCCGTTGTTGCTGAGCACCATCGCGATTTTCATTTCGGTGCCGGCCTTACCGCCCACGCCCGTGTACACCGAAAACGGCATACTGAACAAGCAGTGCGCCCCCTCCAGTTCGCCGTTCACCACTTTGTCGCGGATGTTGGCCCACGAGGCCTCCTTGCTCAGTTGCACGTCCACCCCATGTTTTTGGAACAGGCCCAACTCTTTGGCGGCCACCAGCGGCGCGCAGTCGGTGAGGGGAATAAAGCCCAGCTTGATGGTTTTGTTAGCGCGCTTGGGCGAGTGGGCGGGTAGCACCACCATCGCGGCCAACAGCAGCAGGGCAATTTGGGCGACTTTCGTTAAAAAATTTTTCATTTCTTTTTTTCCTTTTTTGGGATGAAAAATTTGTTTGATAAGGTGAGTAGTGAGGCGGTTCGTTTTCAATGCTACCTCGGTAAAACCTCTGTTTTCATTTTCACGGCCCGGTGGCCTAGGTTTTAAGAATGTGGGTGGGTTTTCAAGAAACCCGCGCCCACTACTCTTCTATTTCTGTCAATCAACCAAGAAGAAAGTTAATTCACGAATGCTTGATTAAAAGTCATATAAAATAAAATTTTCATTCATTGATCCATGATTTATTTTAAAAAAGCTAGTAGAAATCAACTTACAAACCTGTTTAACTAGGAAGCGCAATCGGTCAATTTTTTATAGCCACGGGCTTGGTAAAGAAAAAGTCCGGGCGGATGTTGATCATCAAATAGGCCCAGGTGGGCGAAAGGTTGGCTCTGTCTAGCGTGCCCAATTTGCTGTATTCCAGGCTGCTGGTGGCGCGCATAAAAGAGTAGCCAAATTCCAAATTGGTAAATTTATTCAACTGATAATTGACCAGTAAATCCACCTCGCTGCCCAGGTAATTATTGAGAGCCGCCCCCGGGTTAGGCCCCTCGTTGGCGCGGGTGCTCTGGGGCCTGGCCAAGGCAAAATAGTGGTAGTCGAGGCCCACGCTCAGGTCTTTGGCGGTGTACTTGACCTTGAACCAGGGGTTGTTCAACCCGCCCACCGGCGAGCCGGTGCCCACGTAGAAGTAGTCCATAA
Source organism: Bernardetiaceae bacterium (assembly GCA_025454895.1). Taxonomy (GTDB): domain Bacteria; phylum Bacteroidota; class Bacteroidia; order Cytophagales; family Thermoflexibacteraceae; genus JALONO01. Next base: position 25,019 of record JALONO010000016.1, on the reverse strand, counting down.
AACCCCAAAACTTGTGCGGCGTGCCGTAGAGGGGGTCAAAGCGGTTATCGGTGGTGGAGGTGCTCACGGCCGCCGCGCCGCCGCCCACGGCCTCGTTGCCGCTGAGGTAGTCGATGCCCGGCCCAAAGCTGAACTTGCCTTTTTGGAAGCTGACCCCGGCCGTGTAGTGGTAGGCGTTGAGGTCGCGGCCATCGCGGTTTTTGCCGCTTTGCAGGTAGCCCGCCAGGGTGAGCACGGCTTTGAGGCCCGAGGCGTTGCCCATCGTTTTCACCATCATCAGCCCATAGGTGAAGCGGCTGTTCACGCCTTTTTCGCGGGCGGGGCTGCGGTAGTTGCGGCCGTACACGTAGCCCGCCGTGGCATTGCCCACCGAGTCGAGGGCGTATTTGCCAAAATCGTCCTTGAACAACAGGGCCGAAAGCTTGGTTTGGCCAAACTTGCGGGCCACGTACAAAAACTGCATGGATTTGTACTGCTGGTTGAGGCCGTTGGTGCTGGGCGCGTTGCTGAGCCGGGGCGCGCCCCCTTTGCCCGCCGTGGGGATAAAACCCACCGGGATTTCTACCAGGCCGCCCCGGCTGCCCATGAGGTAGGCGGCCGTGTTGCCCGGCGCGTAGCCCGTGCCCACCACACCAAACGCATCGGTGTTTTGGTTGAACGCCCCGCCCAGGTCCACTTGCCAGCCCCGGTGCTGGGCCTTGAGCACCACGGCATCGTGGCGGCGGGCCTGCTGCAGCCAGTCCAGGTTGCCCAGCAGGCGCACGTCGTCGTACACCAGTTCTTGCCGCCCAATTTTGAGGTTTAGGTTATCGATAAGGCGGAACTTAAAAGTAGTGTCGGCCACGTTGGCCAGGGTTACGTCGGCCCAGGCTTCGTGGAGCATCAGCTTGTTGCCGTCGGCATTGCTGATGCTGGAAGCGTCCTGGCCCCACACCCGCACGTCTTGCACGGCGGTTTGGAACAGCACGCGGTCCCACTTGTAGCCAAATGTGAGGCGGGTGCGCTGCGAGGTAAAAAACGCCGGGTCGGCATCCTGGGGGCTGAGCGTGCCCAGCCCGTTGCGGTACTCGGACCGGGTGCGCACTTGCCCTTGCAAGCTAAATTGGGCCAACACCTCCGCAGAGGCACACAGGGTCAGGGCCAGGGCGGCTAGCCCTTGGCAAAGTAGTTTTCTCAACATAAGTTTGTGAACGGTTTAGTGTTTGATTATGCAGACCAGAGCCGCCCCCGTCAAAAGCTGCCACTTTTCGGGGGATTTTTTTTACCCAAAACCGACCAGGAACCCTGGCCGAGGGAAAGATGCTGATTGGCCATCACCGAGACACCACTCGGCTGGGCAATGAGACCGCCGCAAACACCATTGGGCGAGTTTTGGCCGCTACGAAGGAACTGTAACGAGCCGAGCTAATTTATTCTAACTTAAAAAAATCCTAAATTTTTTTTTCGTTTACTGGCCTAGCTTGGACAGGCCAGCAAAACCTGCTTTACAAATATACGGTTTGAAAATGAGCCTCAGTGATCAAATTTAGCATGATTTGCAAAAAACAGGGTCTTAATTCACGCTTGTAACCAAAAAAAGCAACACATTTAAAAAAGCCAGGCTGAAACGAAAAACGAGGTGCTTTTTGATGACCAAAATCGGTCGTTGATCAATTTTGATTTAAAAGTACAGCAATGATTTTAAAATACCAAATGATCGTCAATGAAAAATTGATTATTTTTAAAAACAAAGCCTTATTTTAAAACTAACGCAAAATTTGGCCAGGGCGGTAAATTCATTTGAACGGGCAATGCTTGGTAAGAAAAATACAATATTTTTGCCGAATTGACCGAAAATGCTTTGCCACTAACAAACAGTTATAACGGACAAACGGCCGCCCGGCCCGAGGTGAGTAACAGCGTGTACCCACCCGAGTACGGCGAACTGTATCAACTTGGCTCGGCCCTGGCGGGGGGCATCCGGCACATTGGCATTGGCAAGTACGGCAACAAGGCCCTGCCGCCCGAGTTGGTGAAAGCCGCCCTGGCCGAACTAGAAAGCGGCCAAGCCAATCCCTTGCAAAAAGGCGCGTTTTGGGGCGCGGTGGCCGTCATGGACAGCCCCGACGGCAAAGCGGCCCTGGCGGCTTACCTGGGGCCCGCCGCCCAGCACAATGCCGAGGCCTACGTGGCCCAAACTTGCCCCGGCCTGCCGCCCCCCTTGCACGCCATTGCCTGCAAACTAGTAATGGGCCAAACCCTGACCGCCCAAGAAGCCTACCTGATGGGCCAGTTTTTGTTCATTAGCCAGCCGCTCGCCTCGCAACCACCTGGCCACGAAGCGTTTAGGGGCATGGTCATGAGCGTGCTGCGCATCCGCTACGAAACCGACGACGAGTACCAGGGTCTGCTGTGGGCCTTGCAGGATACGTTTGCCCCGGGGTTTGGGCCGCCGCCGGTGCCCGCGCCCGGGCGGGGGCTGGTGCAACTGGCCGAGCCGTTTGACGGGGTGGAACACTCGCACTTGATTACCCCGCTGCTGGCCGCGTTTTTCCAGCAACAGGGCTACACGGCCATTACCACCCTAGGCCGCAACCCGGGGCCTAAATACCTGTTTACCGCCCGCGAACTGGCCCTGGCCCTGGGCCAACGGTTTTTGTACGACACCCGCCAACTGGCCGAACCCTGCCCCCGCTACGGCTGGGCCATGGACCAGGCCGTGCTCTCGCCCGCCCTGGACCAGTGGGTGGAACGCCGCCGCACCATTATCAAACGGCCGTTTTTGTCCACCATCGAGAAAGTGCTGAACCCCGCGCGGGCCAAGCTGCTGGTTTGCTCGGTGTTTCATATTACCTACCAGCAAAAAATGGTGGACTTGGCCCTCCGGGCCGGTTTCAAGGGCGTAATGGTGCTCAAACGGGGCCTGGAAGCCTCGTTGGCCCCCTCCACGGCCAAGGCCAGCGGCATTTTGTGCGGGGCGTTGGACCCGGCCGGGCAGTTGCGCACCACCACCCTCGAAGCTTCGGCCGCCGCTTTTGCCGCCTACCGCCGCCCGGCCGACGACGTGCTGGAAAACGCCAGCCCCGAGGCCAATGCGGCCCTGGTGGCCCAGTACGCGGCCCAGGGCCAAACCGGCCAGCCCGACTTTGACAACCGGGTGGCCTTTGCCCAAGCCCTTTATGGCCAGGGCCTGCGCTGGGTGGAGCAAACCTGGGCGGGCGAGGGCCTGTAAACCTCGGCCAATCAAGCATTTGGCAAAATGCAATATCTTGGCTACCTTAGCGTTCTCAATGCGATCGGTAACGATCAAAGCAGCGGATAACTTACGACTAACGGCCTCACACGCACCCGTGTGGCCTTTTCGTTTTTTACCTTCCGGCCCAGTTAGGCCGGTCCAACGATTTTTATAACTCCGTCTGCTCCCATGTTTTTAACCCTGGAAAACCTAGTGGCCGAGGCCCGGCAATGCGCTTGGCCCTACACTTTTTATCAAGACTCGCAGGTGATGTTGCAGTACCTGCCCCGGCTGGGCTGTGTGCGCTCAGAGTGGAGCGGCCACTTTGAGGTGGGGGCCATCCGCCCACCGCTGGAACTCATGCGGGAGTTCGCCGCACAGCTAGGCGGGGTGCGCAAATGGCTGATCGACAACCGCCAAGCCGAGACCTGGCCCACCGAAGATCAAGAATGGTACATTAACGAGTGGTTCCCGGAGGCGTTGCGCCAACTGGGCCACGGCCATAAACTGGCCTACTTGCTGCATCCAGAGCACCTGCAACAGTGGACCCTAGAGCGGGTAAACGCCGAAACGCTGGTGGAAAAAGGTTCGGAGCAGGACAAAATGGCCTACTTCGCCAGTGAAAAGGAGGCGATGGACTGGTTAGAGCTGATTTGACCTGATCCTAAAATGACTAAATGATTGCATGATCTTTAGGTTTGATTATCAGTCATTTACAAGCCAGGCAATCCGTAATTTTTGCTTCTTTCTGGTATTACAGGCGAACCGAGGAGGCCCAAGCCACGGCCCCGATGGGCAGGTGCGACTGGCTATCGATCCCGCGTAAGGCGTTGATAAGGGCCACTTTTTTAAAGTGCCTCAGGTCGTTTACGGTGATCTCGGCTTCGCGGAGCAGGCCCTTGGCCAGCAGTTCGGCACGTTTGGTGCCGGGCAGCAAGGGTGGGGCCGGGGTGAGCCACTGGCAACCATCATAAAAGGCCAGGTTGGCGTAGCTGGCGTCGGTAAGCCGCCCGTGCTGGACAAAAACCACGTCGTGGGTGGGGGCGGGGGCGTGCGCGCGCACGAGGGCCTGCAACGCGGTGCGGTCAGCGAACTTATGGGCATAGGCCAGCTCGTCGGCGGGGACCAGCCACAACCGTTCCACGGGCTGAGGAGCGTACGGCTGGTATTCAACCACCTCAATATCAGCCCCGTAAACCACCCGGCACTTGTACAAGCCCAGGCCAAGCTCCGGCGGAACGACCAGCCGCTCGGCCAAGGGAAGGGGGCTGGCAAGGCCCAACACCTGGCTCCGGGCGGCATCGAGCCGGGCTTGGTGCCAGGGCAGGTTGTGCAACTGGCCCTTCAATAATTTGATGCTTTCGATAAACACAGCGCAAAGGTAGCAGGCTAGGCCGGGAGTGGGGCTAGATTCTTATCCTTAAATGACTGCATGATTTTTTTCTTTATCATCAATTTTTTCAAATATTAGAGCGCACAACGGGCATTAGTTTCTCCAATTTCCCTTGACTTTTGAGACCCTCGCGCGCAGTTGGCGTACACCAGTAGGGGAGGGGAGAGGGCGAAAAAAGCCCGCCGGGGCTTCCGGCGGGCAGGGGGCTACTGGTTTTCGTCGCCGCGTTTTTTCTTCTTCTTTTTCTTTTTGTCGTCGCCGTCGTCTTGGCCGGGGGTGGGGGCCGGTTCAGTTTTGGGGGCATCCGCTGGGGCCGGGGCCGGGCCACCACCCACTACGGGGCTGCTTGAGCTACCGCTGCTAGGGGTGTAGCCGCCGCTGGTGGTAATGCCCTTGGCCCGCAAGTACGTTTGGAAACACCGCTGGAGGTTTTGCATGTTGTTCAGGTACTTGTCGCGGAAAAACCGGTCGCGGTGCTTCAGTTCTTCGTCCAGCTTGCGGATATAGAACAGAAAGTCGTCGTATTGCTTCAGCAGTTTGTCCTTTTCTTCTTTCGAGATTTCCTTGGTGCCACCGCCGTTGAGCAGGTTTTGCAGTTCAGCATCCTCGGTTTTGGAGCGTTCTTCCACCAGCCGTTTTATAATGGCGAACAAATCTTGCTCACGGGCTTTTTGGTACTCGCCTAGCACTTGGTTGCGCAGCACCATGCTGTCGATGCGGGCCAGGTCGCTCAGGGCGGGCAAGTTGCTGCAAGTGAGGTCAATCACGCGGGTGGAGGGCAGGCTGGGGTCGTCGAAATACTGCTTCAAGTCGATATCAAACACAAAAAACGGGGCGTTGATGGTTTCGCCGCCTTCCACGCTTTTGGCCAAAATTTGGCCCGGACGGCGGGTTACGGTCAGGCCCTGGTAGTTATCGTACACCTTGGCATCGGGGTTGTTGAGCACGTACACGTAGCTGTAACGGGTTTTGAGGCTGTCGCGCTCGGTGGCCCCGGGCACGATTTTGATCACGTCGTTGCCCTGGAACAGCGGTTGCGACAGTTGGTCCAGCGGCTCCAGTTCCTTTTCGCCAGGGATGGGCGTCGGCTCCAAGATTTTGGCCGGGGTGAGCTGGCGCAGGGCAGTTTGGGCGGTGAGCTTGGCCTTCTCGAAAGTGGCCACGTTGTTGCCGCCGCCCACCGTGCGGAACTCCAACTGGGCAAAGGCGTTCACCAGCCGGTCGTGGCGGAAAAAGATGCGCCGCAAAATGTTGGCCCCCTCGGGGATTTCCTCGACGTTGAACTGGCCCTGGCGCAGGTCCACCACGTAAATGGGCAGCACCAGGCGGCGTTGCTGGCTCTCGTTAATGGGGTAGCGGATCACGGCTTTGACGTAGATGAACGAAACGCCTTGCCAGCGGCTCATGTCAAAGTCGCGGCGGGGGCGCTCGAAGTTGAGGTTCAAGTTCAGGTACGTCTGCTTGTCGAAATCTTGGCAGTCGCAGCCGCCGCCTTTGCCCGCGCAGGGGCACACCACGCCCACCCAGTCGCGGATGGCGGGATCCACCACCTGCACGTAATCGTCGATGCGGATACTGGCCACTTGGGACTGGGCCTGCGCCTGGCCGCCCGTGAAATCGAGCCAAAGGAAGCTCAGCAGGAAAATAATGGTCTTTTTCATACAAAAGGAAATTGGGTAAAGGTGGATTGGGGAGGTTTTGTTTAATTTAAACGACTTAATGATTGTTCTGCCTATTTATCAATCACTTATAAAATCAGAAATACATGACTGCGGTTTGGTTTTGGGATTAGTATTCCAAACTGGAGGGCCTGATTTTTGTACAAAGCAGTAGCTTGCTGCCCAAACGGCAACCTAAAAATGAGCTTCCGCGAGCCGTTGGAGCGGCTTATAACCCGGGAACTAGCAACTCGGTGGCTTAGGCGGGCACCAGGTGGATCACCACCGTGGCCTTTTCGCCAATGGACTGGAGCTCAACGCGGGTAGCCGTGATTTTCTGGACTTGGAACTGCTTGGTTTGGCCGTCGACCGTGAGGGTGATTTTGGTGTTGGCCTCCCGGAGTTCCCACTTGCCCACCGACTTGGTGCCGTCACCCTTGAGGGTTTCGTAGGTGTTATCGGGCTTGTAGGTGTGGCGCACTTTGGTGGCATCCACCCGGTTTTGGGCCGCCCCTAATTTAAACACCACTTGGCCGTTCATCAGCATTTGCTCAATTTTCCAAGTGCGGCATAAATCGGCCTCGATTTTATTTTTCTCCGCCGCGTTTTGGGTGGCCGGGGCGGGCTGGGCCAACCCCTGGCCGGGCACCAGGCCCACCGCGAACAATAGTAGTAAACTTAGGACAAGCAAGGGGGTTTTCATGGGTAAACTTTTGATTTTCAACGATGTAATTTTTAGTGTAGTTTGTCTTTTCTTTTGAGCAAAAAGCCTGTGGCCACGCTCATCACTACATTTAGCAATAACAACGCCAATATGTTGAGGCCAAACGAATTGAACCACCGGAGCAGGGGTTTTTCAGGGTCGGCGAAGCCCAAAAGTTGCAACGCCCCGGCCCTGTGCGTTTTATCCAATTCTTGACTGATTTTGGGCAGGGTGTCGTTGCCGGTTACCTGCCACAAACTCCGGTCCACCTGGGGTACGGGCTGGTACAAGCTGAGCGGGGCTACCCGCTGGTAGGTACTCTCCACCACGCGCGGCTCGGGCACGGGCAGGCCCAGCACGGGGTCGTCGACCAGCACCGTATCCACCCGCCGCTTGATCAATTGCTGGACCGAGAGGTGCCCAGGGTCGCGGAAATGGGCATCTTGCACGCGGGCCAGGGCCTCGGTGCCCCAGCGGCTCAGGGTGAGGTAGCTCACGGCATCTTTCAACCGCGAGTCGATGGGGGTAACCACCCCGGCCAGCATAATTTGGGGGATGAGCACAATGGGCACGAAGGTCATGACCTGCTCGGGGTTTTTGAACCAGGCCGACAGCAGCAGGCCCAGCAGCGTGGCACTCACCGCCAAGCCGAACATTAGCCCGGCCAGGGCCAGGTAGTCGGCCAGGTGAACCTGCTGGGCCTGGCCTAACCCGAATACGCTGTAATAGACCGCCAGCAACAACTGCCAGCCCGCAATGCCCGCCAAAATGAGCGACGTGGCCCGCGCCTGGCCCCGCCGGCGCGCGCGGGTACTCGTGGGCGCGCCGCGCTTGGCCAACCAGCGGGCCAGCCAGTCGCGGCCTAGTAACCAGGCCAAAGGCAACGCGCTGAGCAGCTGCAAGGCGTACCGCCAGTTGTAAGGCCCGGCATCGTACCGCTCGTACACGATGTTCATAAAAATGAGCACCTGCAACAAGCTAACCAGGGCCAGCACGCCGACTTTGGAAGCCAAATAGTTGACAATGCTGAGGTTGAACATCCGCTCGCGGGTGTAGATGGGCATTTCGCCCACGATCTCCTTGGCGGCGTTGTTTACCCCGAACCAAACCGCCGAAATGGCCATAAGGAACAACACCCCGATGACCAACTGGTCGAACACAAACACCAGCAACGCCGCAATGATATACGGCTGGGCCAGCAGCAGGCCCAGATTGGCTTGGTCGTTCCATTTAATGCGTAAGTATCTTAAAAACAACCATTTAAGTTGGCTACGCCGCTGGGGGGTAGCCCGGCCCAAGGTTTGGCGGGCCGGGGCTACGGCCGGCCCGTTCGCCTGGCCGGAAACCTGCTGCCAGCGTTGTTTCCACTCGGCGGCCCGGTCGGGTTGGCTGAGGGCCGCGTACACGGCCACGTAGCTAGGGGCCACGCCAAAATGCTGGAACAAGGCCTCCGACGGGGGGCCGTGGTAGGCCAAATAGCCGCGTACGCTCAAAAACGCTACTTGGTCCACAAACTGGAGGTCTTCTGGTTTGTGGGTAACCATGATGATGGTGGTGCCCTGGCGGGCCAAATTGCGCAAACAGGTCAAAAACTCGCCAATGGTTTGCGGGTCCAGCGGCGAAGTAGGTTCGTCCAGCAACAGAATACCGGGGTTGCCCAGCAGTTCCACCGCGATGGAGATGCGCTTGCGCTGCCCGCCCGACAGTTCTTTGACGAACAGGCCCGTGTCCAGTTCGGGCAGGTTGAGCTGGGCCAGCACTTCACTGATCCGTTGGTTAATTTCCGCGTCGGTTACATCGCTGGGGGTGCGCAGTTGGGCGGCAAAGTAAAGGGCTTGGTACACGGTGAGGTCGCCATGCACGATGTCGTCCTGCGGCACATAGCCGATGCGCGTGCGCAAATACGCGAACTCTTGGGCCAAATTGCGGCCAAAAAGCAACACTTGCCCGGCGTTGAGCGGGTGGTTTTCGCCGTTGAGGGTTTTGAGCAGCGTGGTTTTGCCGCACCCCGACGGCCCCATGAGGGCCAACAACTCGCCCCGGCGCACGTCTAGGTTAATCCCATCAATCACCAACTCATTGAGGTTCAGTGGGTTAAAACCCTTGCTCACTTGGCGGATGCTCACCGTGGTGCGGTTGTCTTGCAGGTCGTGGATGGCCTCGTTGAGCTTGAACACCGCCGAGCCGATCACCAGCGTATCCTCCGGGCCGAGCGTGGCGGTTTGGGGGGCCTTTTGCCCGTTGATGTACAGGCCGTTGAGCGAGTAGTCATGCACCTGGTACTGCCCATCGGCCCGGCGCTCGATGGTGGCGTGCAGCCGCGACACGGCCAGGTCGTGCAGCACCACGTCGCACTGCTGGGGGTCCCGGCCAATTTTGAGCAGGCTCTTTTCCCTGAGCAACGAAGCGAGGTCGCGGGCGGCCCCTTGGTTCACCGTGAGGCGGGTTTGACCCGCCGGGGGCGCATCGGGCAGGTCCATGATGGCGAGGGAGCGACCTAGGGGCGCGGGCGGCGGTTCCGGGGCGGCCGGGGGCGCGGCCACCGAGGTAACCACCAGTTGCAATTGATAACGGCCCTCTTTGAGCAGCCGGAGTTCTTGGCCCGGTCGCCAGGGCGCGGCCCGACCTTTCACCAGCCGTTGCCCGACCAGAAACGTACCGTTGGTGCTCTGGTCGGTTACCCACACTTGGCCATCGGCCCGCAGTTCCACCTGCGCGTGCCGGGCCGAGACGTAGGTGTCCTCGGTGGCCAGCAGGGCACAGTCAGGCCCGCGGCCCACTTCCACCGGCTGGCCGGGCCATAGTTCTACCCGGTTTATTTCGGTGCCGTTGGCTTGGAGAATCAGGGTAAAGACATCCATCCCGCGAAGGTAAAAGTAGCTTGGTCAGTCGTTAGTTATTTCTTGAATGATTGCATGATTAAATGACTGAATGATTTTTATGTCTGATTATCAATTTTTTACAACAAAAAGAACGCGCAACCCTTGTTTGATTTTGGGAGAACGGAAAATCGGCACTCGCTTTTTGTTGCGGTTTAACAGCACGAAAAAAGAGCACCCGCTGCCTGCGGCTAACAGCCTAGGCAGCGGGGCTGGCTTTTTTGACGATCCGTGCCATGGCCCACCTATCGCTGTACCAATTTACCCGTAAATTGTTCGGTGTGGCCGCTGGGGTAGCGCACCCGCAGGCGGTACACGCGCAGGCCCACCGCCCCCGGAGGCGCGGCCCACTCCAGTTGGTGAAAGCCCGCCGGGTATTGGTACTGCGCCTGGGTAATGGCCCGCCCCAGGGCATCCAACACGGCCAGTTCTACCTCGGCGGCTTCGGGCAGGGCCAGGGCAAAGCTGGCGCGCTCGGCCACCGGGTTGGGGCCTACGTGCAGCAGGGCCGCCGCCGTGGGCATCAGGTTTTCTTTGATAAACGCGGCGTCGCCGTAGTAAATCTTGAGCGGGTAGGGGCGGCCGGGCTCGGGCGTAAACTGGTAGCGGCTGGCCACGGCCATATTCACCCGCGCTTGGGTTTGGGGGTCGAACAGCACCAGTTGGCGGGCGGTACCAAAGTACTGGTTATCCCAGGTCAGTTCGGCCGGTTCGTTGGCGTTTTGGCTAGTCTCTACCACAAAATCCCAAATATTCTGGGCGGCCGTGGGCACCACGTCGTGGCCAAAACTGGGGTAAAAATAAGCGGGCCGCTCCACGGCCATGTGCAGGTACGCGCCAAAGCGGGGCAAGGCCATCATGTCCAGGCTATCTTTCAGCTCGCGGGCGCGCGGGTGCATGCCCAGGCCAATCAACTGGTTTTCCAACTTGCCCTGGCGCAGGGTGAGGCGGGCCTCCCAGTGGGGGCGGCCCAGGGGCTCGCGCACTTGGGCCAAGGCAGGCCCGTCTTCTTCTAACCGGCCGGGCAGGCCCAGGTCGGTAACCGGGATGCGCAAGGCCCCGCCCGCATCCGACCAAACAAAGCCGCCCCGGAAGGGCCGCAGCCGGTCGCTGGCCTGGTAGTTGCCCGCCGCGTCGGGCACCAGCAGGTTTTCCCGGCCGATCACGTCGCGGTTAGCCGCCTGGATGCCCTCCCACAGCACCGAAAACCGATACGGGTTGCCAATGAGGTTGTAGCCTCGCTGGAGCTGGATGCCAAAGGGCCGGTCGGTGGCCACGCTGGCCGACAGACCGCCCCCGGGTTTGAAGGGGCCAGGGGCCAGGTCGTCGCGGCTCCGGACGATGAGCCAGTACGCCTGGCCCAGGGCAATTTCGTCGGTGGCCCGTAGGTCAGTGTATTCGTTGACCCGGCCCGGCGGGTTGAACCGCAAAAGCCGCCACTTTTTGAGGTCGGGCGCGCCCAGGCCCGCAAATACTGCCGATACCGCTTTGCTGTTCAATTCCCCAGGGATCGAGATGATCTCGTAATTAGACTGCTCGGAGCCAAACCGGGTGTAGGGGATCACCCAAGCATCTTCCGTGTTGTTGATAATGAGCCGCACGTTGAGCACGTTCGTGCGCGACTCCACCTCGTCGGCGTTGAAGGCAATGAATCTGAATTCGAGGCCCAGTTGCTCGTTGGCGTTGATGATGGCTCCGTTGGAATTAAATACCAAGCTATCCGTACCCGCCTGCCGGGTAAGGGCAAACTCCCGGAAATTAGTTTCAGAGGAGATGTTTTTGATTTGGATGACCCCCCGGGCGGCGTTGCGGACTAGGGCCGTGATCCGGGCCGTGCTAGCCCCGGCGGGCTGGCTAAAAATCGGCGTGCCCACAAACTCCGGCGCGGGCTGGGTAATGCGGAAGGGCAATGAGTTAGTAGTTTGGTTGTTCACCACCGCCTGCACTACGTAGTTGCCGGGCGGCAAGTTGGGCACGGTGAGGCGGGCCCCGCCAGCCGTGAGATTGGTGGCCCCAGCCTGGGTGGTCTGGCCTGCTGCGTTGGTAAAGCCATAGCGCGGCGATGGCAGCAGGTTTTGCCCGGTTACTTCCACGGTAGCCCCCACATTGCCCCGCGTGGGGTTAAGGGCCGTTAACGTGGGGGCCGGGGTAGCCGGTACCGACTCAGCCTGGTACAAAGCCTGCACCTGGGCGGCCGTCAGGGCCACGTTGTAGAGTCGCACATCGTCGATGCGGCCGTTGAAAAAGTCACGTAAAGGCCCCCCAGATTGGCCCCGCCAGGCCCCAATGGTGAGGGGCAAGGTGTTAAGGCCCACCGACGTAGTGGCGGGATTGTTACTCGCCTGAACCCCGTTGACGTAAAGAATAGAAGTGCTCCCGTTTTGGTAGGTGGCCACCACGTGTACCCAAACGTCGCGCGGGGTGAACACGGCGGTGTTCGCATTACTCACTGTAGCTGAGCTAGATACAAATGCCCTAAGCTGGCTCTGGCTACTGATGTCAAAATAATAACCAAACACGCTCTCTGAGCCACCTTTCGACAAAATACTGTAAGTAATATCGCCCAAGGGAGTGCCCACCACGTAAATCCAGGCCGACAATGTAAAAGTGTTGCCAAATTGCAAGGCCGCCGTGTGGGGAATGTCGATGGACTGGTTGTTGCCATTGAACGAATAGGCCGAGTTGGGGTTGCCAAAACGGTCGGCGGTGGGCGTAGCATTGATAATAGCGTTAATGGGCAAGCCCGAATTGCCTTCGCTAAACGAATAATAGGCCACTAAACCGGCCGTGGGCACCTGCGCCCCGGCCCACAACGGCCAAACTAACATCAACCAAAATAGTATTTTAGCTTTCATAAGTTGAGTACAGAAAGAAGAAGCGGCCAGGGGCCTTTTCTAAAGATGAATAAAGGGGAAGGGAACGGCCGCCAACGGGCCAAATTTGGGTAAGCTGCGCCGTGGTTAGCGGGGAGGGGTAGCATAAGGCAGGGGTAGGTCGCTGGCCGCGCCACCGCCGCCCGCCTGGGTGGCCAGGTACACCCCGCCGCCCACCAGCACCGCCGCCGCCGGCACAATCCACCAGTTGCGGGCAAACCAGCCTTTGGGCTTCTTTTGCCGCTGGGTGTTAGCCGCCGCCTGGGCCTGTAGCTCATCATCGATCCGCACGTTCATATCCTGCAACTGGAGTTTTAGCTCCTTGGCCCGGATCTGCACCCGCTCGTTGCCGTTGTTGCGCATCAGTTCGTCCAGCGCCCCGATGTGGCTCGAGGCCGTGGCCCGATAGCCGTTGAGGGCCGTGGGGGTTTTATCGGGCAGTGGGCCGTATTCTTTCAAAAACTCCCGCGCCTTGGCAATGGTCTCGATGTTCTCGACCTGCAACTCTTGCAACGACACCAACTGGTAAGCGTTGGCCGCCCAGTTAGGGTCGAACAAGGTGATGTTCCTGATCAGCGGCTTGGGCAACGGGGCCTGGTTGGCGGCCGCCACCTGCACGTGCAAGGTCAAATTAGCCTGATCGGGGATGCCCGCCGGGGGCTTGGCACTGGCATTGCCCGTTACCCACCTAAAATTGCGCTGGGCCACTAGCACCACGTAGTAGCCATCGGCCCGGTAATAAATCTGGGGTTGGTTGGGGTCGTTTTTAAACACATAATCCACCGTAAATTGCTGCTGGCGGTTGTTGTTGGCCAGGGTGTTCCAATAAGCCAAGTAGCGGCCAATCTCCTCCTCGGCCGGGTTGGGCTTGGCGGCGTAGTCTTTGTACACCTTTGACTGCACGCCCGTAAATAAATTGATCAGTTTGGCCCGCACCCGTTCTTGGGCTTCCGGGCTTTTCTTAGGATCCCGGTTGATAAAAAACCCGAGTTCGGCCCCGAAATCTTCGCCCACCTCCAGGGCCTTGGCGTACCACTCGGCCCCGCGGTCCTTGTTGACGATCAGCTCGGGGCTGGGTTGGGCCCAGGCCAAGCCAGGGAATAATAGCAAAAGGAGTAATCCTAATTTTTTCATATGTAGTTTTTTGACAAGAAAGAAAAAGGCGACGGGCCTGTACCTAGCGGCCGTCGGGTAAGTAGTTTTTCAAGTAGGCAGATTTGCTCCCTGTATCCAACGGTATTACATCGGTAATAAGGTAGCCCGCGTTAAGCCCCGGGCGGTTAATTTCTTTGACCAGTAACACCCAGCCCTCAAACTGGGCCAAGTGGAAGGTAACCGACTTCACACTTTTCAACTGCAACGTTTTTTGGCGGATAAGGAAGAAAAACGCGCTGGTGGGGTCATACTGCCAGTCGTCGCTGGCCAAGTGCTCGGGCTGGGGCAGGCCCTGTAAATAGCGGCCCACGTCCACAAAGTCCACATCGCCGCTATTGGGGGGGATAAACCCGCGCACCTGGCCCGGCCGCTCGTTCATTTGCAAAAAATCGGCCTGGGCGGCGGCAATGATCCAGCGGTAGGCCCCGTTGGCGGCCCGGCGTTTCTGCATTACCAGGGTAACTTCGGCGGGGCGGCCTTGGTAGTCGGCCTGGTAGGCCACCTGGGCAAAACTTTGCGGATGGAACAGTTCCAGCAACTTCGGCTGCTTGCCCCACTGCTCGGCAAAAGCGAGGGCGTTTTTCCGAAAATCGGGGGGGCCGTTGCGGAGTTTTTCGGCGTCGCACAGGCGCAGTACCGCGCGGGTGCGCTGCACGGGCGACAGTTCGGCCTTGGAGCCCCGGCCCAGCGAGTCGCGCTGGCCGTTAAACCGCTCGGCAAAGTCGGTGATGCCCTTTACGGCGGCAAAATACTGCAAGTCGGGCACGGTGGCGGTTTGCGCCCGCCCCCAGGGCACCGCCGCCAGCAGGCCCAGGCTAAGTAAGGTGATTTTAAGAAGGGGTGGCATGAACGTGGTTTTAGTTAGTGAAAAAATCGTCGATGGGCGGTGGTTACTTGGGCATTTCTTTCAGCGTGATGTCCGACAAGAATATCTCGAAGTAATCGGCCGTGAGGCCCCCGCCCGACTTGCGGGTGAGCTTGACTTTGATGTTTTTGCGCACCCCAACGGGCCGGGCAAAGTTGATGTCCTTCGCGCTCTCGGTAAACGACTGGAAGTATTCCGCCACGCCGTAGTACGAGCCATCCGGGCCTAGCTCGAGCTTGCTCACCTTGGTTACTTTAAAACTGGTGATGCGCACGTTCTTCTTATCGGCCAGGTTGAGCAAGTTGCGCAGATACTGTTTGATGGTGAAGGTTTGGGGCACCTTGCCCGAGGCTACCTGTACGGCCACGGTATCGCTCTCGAATAGGTCCAGCGCGGTCCGGATTTCTTTTTTGCGTTCGGGTTCGCTTAGCCGGGTCGCATCGGTGATGTTGACCAGGCAAATCCCGAACTTCTCGATTTTTTCTGTTACCTGGGCGGCCACCGCGTGGTCGTCGAGCGGGGCACCGTCAGGCTCGGCGGTTTGGGCCAGCGCGGGGGCGGCCAGCCAGCCTAGCCAGCACCATAAGCCCAGCCTACCCAGTTTCATGATTCGCTTCATTTATTTTATTTACAGCCTTGGGTTCGCACTTTTAAATAAGTGATCGCGCCGGAGGTTTTGGGTTCAAAATCAACGATTTGTACGAAGTAACAAAACGAAACGTGGCTCAAAAAGTCTTCCACGTCTTCAAATTGCTTGCCTTGAGTATCCACGATTTTAGCGTTGGCGGCAAATTGTTTGCTAATTGCCCCTTGCTTGCTTATGTCATCTTTCAAACTTTTAAGGTCAGCCTCCAAGGCCACAATGTAATCTGGGCGTTGGCCGGTGGGGGTGGGCCTTGGTTGAGGCTTTTCCACCACGGGTTCCGGCTTGGGTTGGGGTTTTACTACCACTGGCTCTGGTTTCGGCTTTTCCTCCACGGGCTTAGGTTGCGGTTTTTCCACCACGGGCTGGGTGTTTTCGGTGCCCGTTGGGGTTTTCTTGGCGGTATCTAACACAATGTCGGGGCCTTTTTGGTCGGTTTTGAGGCTATCGGTTTTCTCCACCTCCGGCTCCTCCGGTTCGACGGGGCGGCTTTGCCACCAGGTATAGCCCCACCAGATGCCGCCCACCAACAGGCCAAACACCACCACAGCAGCGGCCACGATGCCCAACATTTGCCCATTGATGGGCAACGAGCGGGCCGGGCTTTCGCTCAGCTCCAGGGTGTCGGCTTGGCCGTTGCCCACTTTGGTGGTTACCTGCGAGCCCCCAGGTTTGGGCTTAGGGCTAGTTTTAGGCGGCGGGGTAGAGGTAGTTACCGGCGGCGGGGCCGTAACGGTTTTCACCACGGGCCAAGTGCCCTCTTGCAAGAAAAACGCCGCTTGTTGTTCCAGTTCTTTCGCCGTGGGGCGGTCTTCGGGCTGCTTGGCCAAGCAGCGTTTCACCAAGGCGGCAAACTGGGGGCTAAACCGGTCGGCGTGCATGGCGTGCAGGTCGGGCGCGGGCAGGTCATAGGCCGCCAAAATGCGCCCACCCTCGCCGTTAAAGGGCAGTTGGCCGGTGGCCACTTCTACCAGGGTGCAGCCCAGGGCAAAAATATCGGCCGCCGGGGTGCGGATCGGCAACGATGAGTACAGCTCGGGCGGGTCGTAGCCGATGGTGGCCCCAGAGGTGCCGCTGGTGCGGGGGCTACCGCCGTCCGCCTCGGCCGTGGCTAGCTCCACGGCCCGCCGCCGGGTAAGTTGGGTAAGCGTGGCCCGCACTTGGGTAGCAATCCCAAAGTCGGCCAGCACGAACTCGCGCTGGTCGCTCACCAAAATGTTGGCCGGTTTAATATCGTTGTGGGTGCGGTCGGCTTTGTGCAAATAAGCCAGGCCCTGGCACACCTCGTTCATCACTCGGGCCAGCAACTCTTCGGTGGTGTTGCGGCCGTGGAAATTGTTGGTGAGCATCCACTTGCGCAGGTTGCCCTGGGCAAAGTAGCGCATCTTTAAAAACGTAAAGGTTTCGCCTTCGTACTCGAACTCGTCGTAATGCTCGGCCCTGAGCAGGTGGTGGTGCTGCATGTCGCGCAGCAGCAGGTACTCGTTTTTGAACAACGCCCGGTCAGTGTCTTCCATGCCGCCGTCCGGGGCCAATAACTTGAGGGCCAACACTTCGCCAGTGGGCATGTAGGTAGCTTTCCACACTTCGGAAAAGCCGCCCCGGCCTAGCATTTCGTCCAGCCGATACTTGCCACCTGCCACAATGGTGCCTATGTAAAACAATTTTTTCATCCGTAGCTAAAAAACAAGGGTTACGCTTTGGTTCAATGCCGGTTTGAAGATACGGCAAAATCCTGAAATGAAGCAGCAAATACGTAGTTTCTCACTTTTCCTAAACCTTGTAAATCAATAAACTGTGTACTTTTACTTAGATAGTGCAGTTGGGCAAGGCTCGTGCTCGTTCCCATCGGGGCGGCCTCGTTCAAATCGGGCAAAGGGGGAACGGCATCCGGCAAAGCCTGCTTTTCACCCCTGGGAAAGGGCCAAAACCGCTCGGTTATGACAGCCGGGGCGTGCATTTCTAACGATCGGCGGCTGGTTGTAGTTGCACTTGGATCGATACCAGCTTGCCATCCGTCGACTTGGGGTACCAGTCGGTGATGAGCAAACGGGTGCCCGGCGTGGCCAACACCAACGCCGACGTGAAAGCGGGCACGGGGGTCGGGTTTTGGCCGCGCTCCTTCACGCGGGCGTTGGGGGTAAACTGTTCCAATATCTCGCGGCGCAGCTCGGCGTCCCGGTTACCGATCAGTTCGTTCAGTTGCTGCTCCAGGGCCAGCACCCGCTCGTCTTTGGGGGCGGTGGTGGCCGGGGCATCGTCGCTCGCCACCAGCGGGGGCCGGGCCGGGCGGGTGGCCCAGTGCGCCAACCGGTAGCCGCCCCAGCCCAGCAAGGGCAGCACCAACAAGGCGGCCAAGATGAGTTGGTGCTTGCGCGAGCGGCGCAGTTGGGCCGCCCAAGCCGCCGCTCGTTGCCGCCACGCGGGCAAAACCGGCCGCGCAGGCGATTTTACCGGGGTGGCTGGTGCCTCCGGGGGTTTAACTGCCGCACCGGGCCATTGGCCGTGCTCCAGGTAGTAGGCCGCCTGCTCGCACAGGTGCGCGGCCGTGGGCCGGGCGGTGGGGTCTGGGGCCAGGCACTGGGCCACCAACTGGGCCAAGTGCGGGCTAATCCGGCCCGGAAACATCCCGCTCAGCAACGGGGCGGGCTGGGCCGTTTGGGCCAAAGCCGCCCCGCCCGCGCCTTGGAACGGCAGCGTTTGGGCCACGGCCTCGAACAGCGTAACCCCCAGCGAAAACACATCGGAGGGCGGGCGGCGGCGCGGGTCCGCCCCAAAAAGCTCGGGCGGGGCATAGGCCGCCGTCCAGGTTTGGTGCGAGGGGTTGGTGCTCACCGCCACCTCGCCGCCCAGCCGCTCGGTGCGCCGGGTGGGGTGGGCCAACTGGGCGTGGGTGCGCCGGTGCAAGGTTTGGCGCACGGTGGTGCTAATGCCAAAATCGGCCAGCAGAAATTCCCCGCGCGGGCCTAGCAAAATGTTGTCGGGCTTGATGTCGTTGTGCAGCAATTGGCATTTATCGTGCAGAAAGGCCAGGCCCGCCGCTACGTCGTGCAGCACCCGGGCCAAGTCGGCCTCGCCCAGGCCACCTTGCTGGGCGGCCCAACGGCGCAAGTTGCCGCCCTGGCAGTAGGCCATCTTCAAAAAAGGGAAGATTTGGCCTTCGTGGGTAAATTCGTCGTAAAAATCTGACCGGAGCAGGTTCAAATGCCGGATGTCTTTGAACAACAAATACTCGTTTTTAAACTCCTGCCGGTCGGTTGCGCTCAGCCCGCCTTCCGGGGCTAAAATTTTGAGGGCCACCACCTCGTCGGTGAGGGCAAACTTGGCCTGCCACACCTCGCCAAACGTGCCCCGGCCCACGCTTTCCAGCAATTGGTAGCGGTGGTCGGCAATCCACTGTTCGGGCACAAAAAGGCTCATGCGGTTACGGGCGGGCGGGCTATCGGCTTAATGTAATAATTCGTGGTTTTTATCTTATTTTTTGACTAAGATTTGCTGATCGTTCTGCCGCTTCTCCATCGCTGGTTGGGATAAATTGTATTTTTACCTCATCCAACCCCTAAAATTATAGCAAAAAACGTTCAAATTTTGTTGTTTAAAAAACGAAACGAACCGTCCGGTTATTTTTTGTGGTCTTTTTCCTAACGTAAGTAAATCATTCATTGTAGCTAAACAATTTGTTCATGGCGATCATTCTGGCCCCGTAATTGGCCATCAAATGGTTTTTTCCACCTAATTTAACCCGGCGTTTGCGCCTTTTTCGCTAAACCACCGCTTATCTGCCATGCCCACCACCACTGGTCACACCCTCAAAACCTCGCTCAAAGTGCTGGGCCAGGGGGCCGTGCCCGCCTACACGCTCGAGCACTTGACCACCAGCCAGGCCCACGCCCGGGGCCAGGTGCAAACCATTGTGGTCGACTACATTGAGCTGGGGCGCGACCGGGCCTGCGCCGTCCGCTTTGCTGACGACCAAACCACCGTGAGCCGCCGCCACGCCGCCCTCGAGCGCCAGGGCAACCAAGTTACGCTCCTCCACCTGTCGGCCACCAACCAAACCTTCGTTAACGGCCAACCTGTAACCGGGCGGCAACCCCTGCAAAACGGCCAAGTGATCCAGCTTTCGCCCACCGGGCCGCAGTTGCGTTTCAACATCTCGGCCAATGGCACGGCCGCCTTGGGCTTTACCCATCGGTTTAAATTGGTGGCCCAGCAGGCCGTCCGGCCTTACCGCGCCCTGGTAATCAGCCTGTTGGTACTGCTGGTGGCGGCCGTGGGCGGCGGCGGCTTTGCCCTGTACCGCCTATTTGACCAAACCCTGGCCCAAACCCGCGAAATCGAGCAGCTCAAAGCCCAGGGCCAACGGTATTTGACCGAAATCAGCCAGCAGCTCGAGGCCGAGCGCGAGCGGTCGCGCCAACTGGCCAGTTCGCTGGCGGGCACTACCCTGGCCAACGGCGAGCTGCTAAGCCGCCTCCGCGTGGTCGAAAACCGCCCCTTGCCCCGGCCCGTGGTGATGGCCCCGCCCGCCCCGGCCGACGGCGAAGTGGCCCGCGCCGCCTACGAACAGTTCAAAAACCAGGTCATGTACCTGCGCGTGAGCGGGTTCCAACTGCTCATGCCCAACGGCGAACTCGAGCAAGTGGACATGAACTGGGAGGGCACCGGTTTCCTCCTGGCCGACGGCCGCCTGGTAACCGCCCGCCACTGCATCCAAGCCTGGCGTTACCTCAGCACCGGGGCCAACGGCAAAACCGAGCAGGCCGTCAACATCCTCGAACAATCCGGCGCCGAGCCTATCATCACCTTCGATGTCTTCTCGCCCGAGGGCAAAAAAGGCACCTTTACCTACAAAGACGTGCGGCTCGACGACTCCGGCGACCAAGTGTACCAAGTACCCACCGACGGCCCCGATACCGTCAACATCAAAATCGCCCTGCCCGATGCCTCCGACTGGGCCTATGTCCGCTTTCCGGGGGCCTCCAGCCTGCCGCCCGACCCCGACTTGGCCCGCCGCCTGGCCGTGGGCAGCCCCGTGGTGGTGCTCGGCTACTCCTACGGCATCGACCTCCAGGGCGACCAGCTCAAACCCGTCCTCAGCCAGTCGCGGGTGGCCATCGAGGGCCTCACCAACGGCGTCATCACCCTTTCGGACCGCAACTTCGAATCCGGCAACTCCGGCGGCCCCGTGCTGGCCGCCAACGCCCAAGGCCAGTACCAGGCCGTCGGCATCGTGTCGTCGGGCCGGGGCAGCGTCGGCTTCGTCGTCCCCATTTCTGCCTTAAAATAAATCGCCATGCCAAGCCTTTTTTCTGTCGTTAACTTATTGGTTTGTTGGGGCTTGCCCGCGCGGGCACCCCAGTGCGGCGGCCCACCTGGGCGGGCGCGCGGGCCGGTGTCTTCCGGGGTCCGCCAAGCTCCCGTGCCGGGCGGGGGCCACCGGGCCGGCTATCGCCAGGCCGGCCGCCCCCGCCCGGCACCGCTCCTTACGTCGCGCCCTCCAGCCACCTAAGCCAGGCCCCCAACCGCCCATTTCCATCGCTTGCCGTTAACTTTACCCCGGTTTTAGCCCCTTTGTGGCCGCCCCGCGTCATGCCATACTAAATCCCGTCCTTTAGCGTTTTTGAAACCAAACCCTACCCATGTCTGCCCAGTTTCGCATCCAATTTGCCGGTTACACCCATCCCGGCCAAGTGCGCGAGCACAACGAAGACAACTTTGCCTTCACCGCCCGCCTCGACGGGCCGGAAACCGGCACCTTTGGCACTTGGGACCTCGGCCCTAGCGGCCTCATGCTGCTCGTGGCCGACGGCATGGGCGGGGCCAACGCGGGCGAAGTAGCCTCCCAAATCGCCACCACGGTCATCAAGGAACGGTTCGACCGGGCCGCCCGCGAAGTCCCCACCGACAACTGGACCGAGATCGAGCAGTTCACCCTCGACAGCCTCATCGAGGCCCACCAGGCCATTGCCCACACCGCCCGCACCACCCCCGGCCAAAAAGGCATGGGCACCACCGCCGTGCTAGCCTGGATCACCCAGGGCCGGGCCTGCATCGCCTGGAGCGGCGACAGCCGGGCCTACCTCTTCCGCGACGACCAGTTGCGCCTCGTTACCCGCGACCACTCCATGGTGTGGGAAATGGTGGAGCGCGGCCAGCTCACCCCCGAGGCTGCCCGGCTGCACCCCCAAAACAACCTCATCACCCAAAGCCTGGGCGACGACACCTACCCGCCCAAGCCCGAAGTGCGCTGGGTGGACCTGGAACTGTACGACTGCCTCCTGCTCTGCTCCGACGGGCTAAACACCATGCTGGGCGACGCCACCATTGCCCGCCTCTTGCAAGAAACCACCGTTTTTGCCGAACTGCCCGGCCAGTTGGTAACCGCCGCCAACGAAGTGGGCGGGCTGGACAATATCACCGTCATGGTCCTCAACGTGCTGGAGCTGCCCGCCCCCGAGCCAGACCCGTACCCCGGCGAGGGCCAGATCACCGCCGAGACTCCCGAAACGGAAGCAAAAGGGCTAAAACGCTGGTTCAAAGGCTTGTTTGGCCGCTAACGCCCCGGCCCGCCCTTGCCTTAGTGGCTTTTTTGGCAAAAAATGAGCACCTTACCGGGCTAATCGGCTTGTCCACCACTCAAATCTGTTTTTACCCACATGCGCTGCCCCCAATGCGGCTGGCTGGGCCGCAACGCCCAACTTACCCACTGCGAAAAATGTGGTTATTTGCTGGCAAAACCGGCCGTCCCCGTTTCGGTGCCCGCCACCCCCCCGGAGCCGCCCACCAAACCGTTCGCGCCCACGCCCGATGGTTCGCCGCCGCTGTTCCACATCTGCACCGCTTGCCAATACCAGCCCTTGCGCGCGCCCGTGTCGGCCAGCCAGCCTTGCATCAACTGCGGGGCCGCTGCGGGCAGTCGGGCGTTCTATGCCTGGCAAATCCCGGCCCGGGCCAGGCCCCAGCCCGAAACCGCTCCGCCAACCCCCGAGCCAATCGCCCCGGAACCCCTGGCCCCGGAACCCGTCGCTACCCCCGAACCATCGTTCGTCGCGCCCGTAGCGAGCGAGCCAATAGCCGTCGTGCCACCCGCCCCGCCGCCCGGTTTCCGATTGGTGGGGGCCAGCGGCCCGCAAGCTTTTACCGGCCCCAGCGTGCTGCTCCACCGCGCTAACCTGGCCCCCAACAACCCCAGTTTGGATGCCACCGCCCACGCCCAGTTGGAGTCGTGCTCGGCAACCAAGTGTTTAAATTTGAAACCGACTGAATGCGAATTTTCGCCAAAAATCAAATAGAGATTAGATGTTCCTTAAAACCTAAATAACTAGAGTTTTTGTGTGTTGATAATGAGCATTTTAGCTGAATTCGGACGAAGCCCCTCCCCGACGGGGAGGGGTTGGGGTGGGGCCAAGACGGGCTGGTTAAACTGCGTTTTTGCAATGAAGCTCACTCAAAAATGTATTTATAGAAAAAAATCTAAATCCTGCCCTTTTTGGCCCCACCCTGGCCCTCCCCGTTGGGGAGGGGACGCAATTTTGGAGCGCGTAGGAGGTGGCGGACAAGAGGCCAGTTTAAGTCAACTATCTGATTTCCAATATGCAAAAACTCTACTGATAATCAAAGAGAAATCATGCAATCATGCAATCATGCAATCATGCAATCATGCAATCATGCAATCATTAAATCATTTCAATAGGCATGGCCCCTGCCCAAACGTTATCGCCCGCTCAGCAACAAGGCCTGCTCCAGGTACTGCAAGCCCGGTTTGCGCAAAACCCGCACCGCCACCCAGGGCTAACGTGGGAGCAGGCCGCCGCCCGGTTGCTGGCCCACCCGGCCAAGCTCTGGTCGCTCCACCAAATGGAGGCCACCGGCGGCGAGCCGGACGTAGTGGGCCTGGCCCCGCAAGCTGGCACGTTGGTCTTTTTCGACTGTGCCGCCGAAAGCCCGGCGGGCCGCCGCAGCCTTTGCTTCGACCCGGCCGCGCTCGCGGGCCGCAAAGACAACCCGCCAGCCAACTCGGCCCTGGGCTTGGCCCAGGCCTTGGGCATCGAGCTACTCACCGAGGCCCAGTACCGCCAGTTGCAAACCCTAGGCGAGTTCGATCTCAAAACCTCGAGCTGGATCGCCACCCCGCCCGATATCCGCCAACGGGGCGGGGCCTTGTTCGCCGACCGCCGCTATGGCCACGTTTTTGTGTACCACAACGGCGCGCAATCGTACTACGCGGCGCGGGGCTTCCGAGGCTCGCTTCAAGTGTAACTTATTGATTTTTAACATTTAAATACTTCATTTCCTTTTTTCAATCGTTGACCTAAGTCCTGATTTCATCCCGCTCATGAACCCTCAACTCCCCGTGGTTTGCAGCCCTAGGCAATGCTACACCCTGCTAAAACACCTGGGCACGGGCGGGTTTGGCAAGGTGTACCAGGCCCAAGACCCACTGGGTAGCCAATGGGCGGTCAAACTCATCGACCTGGGCGACCAAATGCCCGCCGACCGCGAGCAGGTGGAGGTCAAATTCCGCCGGGAGTTTGAAATTACCCAGCGGCTGGCTTCGCCCTACATTGTGCGCAGTACCGACTACGGCCAAATTGGCGAAGAACGGCGGTTTATGGTGATGGAGCTGTGCGCCGGGGGCAACTTGTACCACCATGCCCGCGCCCAGCCGCTTACCCCGACCACCCTGCGGCCAGTGGTAGTGCAGGTGCTGTACGGCCTGCGCGACGCCCACGCGGCGGGCATCTACCACCGCGACCTCAAACCGGAAAATATCTTGTTTGACCAAAACGGGGTGGCCAAAATCGCCGATTTTGGCATTGCGGCCGACGTGAAGGCCCGCCTCACCCGCCGCAATTGGCGCGGCCTGGTCAAAGAGGTGTTCGGCACGGTGGCCTACGCCCCACCCGAGCAAACCGACCACCGCACGGCGTTCTTCGTCCACACCACCAACGACCTTTACGCCCTGGGGGTGATCATGTACGAAATGCTCACCCACGGACAGTTCCCGTTTGGCAGCTTGGAGCAGTTTACCAAAGACCCGCTGGCCTACCAAAAGCGTAAAGAAACCGGCCAATGGAACCGCGAACCGCTGCTCACCCGCCAACTGCCCGACTTATGGCTCAAATTGATCGCGGGCTGCCTGCAAGCCAAGCCCAAGGACCGTTTCCAGCAGGCCGATGACCTACTGGCCTTGCTCGAGGACCGACCCCAAACTCCCGTGCCCGCTCCGGAAAATGCCCAAAAAGCCGGGGCCTGGCGGCTGCGCGTCAAAGACGGCGACGAGCCGGAACGCTACTACCACCTCAGCAACCTGGCCCGCCACTTGGCCACCCCCACCTTGCGCGTGGGCTGGTACAACTTGCAGGATCCTTTTGCCAACGAAGTGGGCATTACCGAGCAACATACCAACTACATCTCGGCCCGGCACGCCACGCTCACCTTGGAGCACCATCAACACGGGCTGCAACGGTGGTCCATCCGCGACGGGCAACATTACGAGCGGCACGGGCACCTGGCCTGGCACCCCTCGCTCAACGGGGTGTACGTAAACGCCCGGCCCCTGGGCAGCGACAAACAGTTTTTGCAACATGGCGACATTGTGGTGCTGGGCCAAACCACCCTGCGGGTAGAGGT